>JAGWOZ010000067.1 GCA_028870715.1 Betaproteobacteria bacterium
GCCCAAAACGACGGCTCGTCGCCCCGCCAATGCCGCCCCCGCCACGAGTCACGATGACCGTCTTGCCTTCAAATCGTTGCATGATGTTTCCTATCAAACGTGAAGCTGGCGATCGCAAATTGCGCGCTGTCGTGTCCCACGCAGCTTCCGGCGAGCCGCTTTTTATGACAATCTATTTACTTATCATACGTCTCATTATTCTCGTTTTCAAGCGAAAATATCGCGGACATGCCATCGTTTACACTTATATTGATGGGCTACAGCGCAAACGCAGTGAGCCAACCGCCCGCCCCCTTGCCACATTTGTAAGTCAATCTATTGACTGAAATGGAGTGCGAACTCGCCGACACCGAGAGGCTGCCGACACGCCGACACGCCGTGTTGGAAACGCTGTGGAGGCCGCAGGCGATGCGTTGTTGAGCCGCGGAGACGGTGACCGCGCTTGACGCTGATCCGGTAGCACATGGGGAGGCGATCTGCGAGGCCGCAATGCGGCCGACGATGCGCCTCGTACCGGTCATAGGCGTGAGCAGCAAGCGCTGCCCACCGTGCGCCGCGCGCGGCAGGGTTCGTCATGACCAGCCTGCGGTGGGACTTGCACCGGCAGGCGTGCGCCCCTGGCGGGCGCCCAATGACAAGGGCTGCACATGGCGGCCCTTGGTAAGTCTTTGATTTAAAAATGGTCGGGGCGATAGGATTCGAACCTACGACCCTCTGCTCCCAAAGCAGTTTCCATAGGGTTCGCTGATGTTTTTTGGCGTCCGGAAGGCCATCCTAACCCCTTGTTTTATCTCCTGTTGTTGTTCGCCATGGTTCTTTGTCGTACGCTTAAAGCCTTTCCGAAGTGGCAACAATTCGGCAACAGGAGGCGACAATGGCAACACTCAACAAGCTCACGGCAGCAGCAGTCAAGACCGCCAAAGCGCCGAGGGATCGTGATCTGTGGGTGAATGATGGTGGTGGACTCTGGTTGCACGTCCGCCCCTCGGGTGGCAAGGCTTGGAGACTGCGTTACACCGTTGCTGGCAAGCGCCGCATTCTCGATATTGGCGACGCACTGGTGAAGTCTCTTGCCGATGCACGCGTCGACGCCGCCAAATATCGCGAACTGATCGACCGAGGCGTCGATCCGATTGAGCACGACAAGCTCAACCGGATTGCCGCACGTGAGGCCGAAGAGCGCCGCCACATCGAAGAGGCCAACAAACTCACCTTCTCTGCCGCGGTGGACCGCTGGGCGCGTGCGCAGCTTCACGGGCGCAAAGACTCTGGCCGCGAAGCGTTGCGAGGGCTGCAAAAGGACGTCCTGAATACTTTGGGTGGACTTGAGCTGCCGCAACTGCGCAAGGGCGACCTGGTCGCCTGCCTTGATGGCATCGTCGCCCGAGGGTCCCGTCGCCAGGCCAACGTCACCTTGCGCGAACTCAAGCAATTCTTTTCCTGGGCCGAGGCGCGAGAGTGGATCGCCCGCAGTCCACTTGCTGGTGTCGATAAAGCGCATGTTGGCGGTCCCGAGGCCGAGCGTGACAGGGTGCTCTCACCCGACGAAATTGTTTTGCTGCGCGATCAGCTTCCTGCCGCCAACCTTGAGCGCCGCACCACGTTGGCCATTTGGATCATGCTCTCCACTCTTTGCCGCGTTGGTGAGCTGGCCAGGGCACGCTGGGACGCGGTCGACCTTGAGGCGGGCACATGGAATATTCCGGCCGACGATTCCAAGAACGGCTTGCCGCATGTCGTATTCCTCAGCTCCTTCACGTGTCGCCAGTTCACGGAGCTGCGCACTATCACCGGCTGGTCCCAGTGGGTTTTCCCGGCACCTGCACTGAAGGATCGGCCGATCCGGCGTGAATCCATCACCAAGCAGATTCGCGACCGCCAGAACGACCTTGCTCATAGCCATCGAAGCAAAGCACGGCACACACTCAGGCTCCCGGGTGGCAACTGGACACCGCATGACCTGCGCCGCACCGGCGCCACACTGATGGGCGAAAACGGCGTGCTGTCTGAAATCATCGAGCGGTGCCTGAACCACAAGGAACACCGCAAGGTGGTGCGGACCTACCAGAGGCAAGAACTGGTGGCCGAGCGCCGGCAGGCTTGGCAAATCCTCGGCGAATATCTCGATGAGCTCGTCTGCGGCAACCCGCGAAAAGTCGTGCAGCTGGTCCGGGGGGCCGCTTGAGAAGATGCAGATGTCCGGCCTGAATCCCAGTGTTGCATTTCATTGACGGAACCCCTTGCCATCTTGAATTATTGTTCTGTTATTCAAGTCATCGAGTCACACGGCAGGAGCACAGAATGATCAGCAACAGCAAGCAGTCTTGGGAAGTTGGCCAGGCAATCCGCGTCGGTTTCATGCACCTGGTCGTGCGCGCCAAGGTCCTGACCCCGGGCGACTACAAGCCCGACGCTTACATTCTGAGCAACACCGCCGGCACGCAGCTCTACAAGGCAGTGCCCTACAACGGTGTCCAGAAGATCAGCGCCACCGAAGCCCGCGAGCTGATGGCTGATGCCGAGCGCTGCGCCGCATGTCTTGCTGCCACTGTGATGGACAAGGCTCGAGCCGATGCACGCGCAATGGCCGAGATCAACGCCTTGTTGCCTGCCTGAGGGGATCTGACATGCCCGACCAACCAAAGCATGGAGGCGCGCGGCCTGGTGCTGGACGGCCGCCGACTGGCGCCACGCAGCACCGTGTGAGCCTGCCACCGTGGGCAGTGACGTTGCTCAAGTCGCTGGGCAACGGCAGTATCTCGAAGGGGATCGTCGTCGCGCTGGAGAAACTTAGGATCGACTAACCGAATTTTGACCGCCGCCTGACGGCCTCAGGCAAAGCGGGCGGCCCTGATGCGGACACATCGGGGCGCCCTAACCACCACTCACCACCAAGGAGCGAATCATGGCTGAATTGAATCGTAGCGCCGCCGGCATCGTGCCATCGGACTCAGGCGTCAACGCGAACCCGCTGTCAGAGCGTCCATCTTTTGACGACCTCATGCGATTACTGAGCGACGTCAAGGTGTGGGCTCAGCGCAAGGGGATGCCCGAGCTGGTGCGCGCAATGGAGCGGGCCGCACAACTGAGCAATACAGGATGGACCGAGGTCCACGAGTCGCTGTTCGCGCTCGCGATGGCGAAAGGGCACGTCGAGGCCGGGCGCCAGTTCGACGCGAATCGATCGATCGACGTCGCATCCAAGCACCTGAGCCGCTGGAACGGGCGCCGGATGACGCTCGCCAAAGCGACCATTGAAGCTCCTGCCGGCAACGCTCTGCTCCGCGGGGTGAGTCATGCTTGATGTGAATGGTGGTTTCACTGGCGTGCAAAGCACGCAGCAGCGTGCCAATCGGCTCACCGGCGCGGACAAGGCGAAGCTGGCGAAGACCATCCTTGAACTGGATCGGGAATGCCAGGATCTCGCCGACAAGATCGAGGCGCTGACGTGCGGCGCGACCGCGCTTCTGGACGGCGAGCTGTTGCCATACAAGCGCAGCGCCATCACCAAGATGCCTTCGATGATTGGCGACCTGGTGGCCACGGTGTCCAACGATGTCAACTGGCAGGCCGAACAGGTCGGCTGCAACCATGTCGGGGAGGTGAATCATGACTGATCGCACGCATGACAAAATGAGCCCGGAGGAACTGGCAATCTACATGCGCGGCGTGAAGCGCATCGAGTACTGGGTGACGTGCGATCGGAGGATGGAGGACGGCCGCCGCTCGCTCGAAGCGAGGCTCGCCGGCCCGTTCCAGAGCGCCGCGCAGGCCTGGGACGCCCTCCCTGCAGTGGCCGTACCACGGGACGCGATTTCTGAGGTCGGAGTCGGTGAGTGGCGCTTCTTCCGCTGACGCGCTCGGCCCAGCCTACACCCCTTCACCTGTAACATATAATTAACATATGCCAAGTTTCGCGCTTGAGCATTACGTCACGGCGGACGGGCTCGACCCGTTCGCTGGATGGCTGTCAAAGCTGGCTGACCGACATGCCCGCGCGCGCATCGTGGTGCGATTGGATCGCATGGCGGAAACCGGCAACTTTGGCGACTGCAAGCCCGTAGGCGAAGGGGTGTGGGAGTTACGGGTCGACTGGGGGCCTGGCTATCGCGTCTATTACGCCCAGGCGGGTGCGGCGCTGATGCTGCTGCTAGTCGGCGGCGACAAGCGCACCCAGCAGGCGGACATATCGGCAGCTCGGGACTATTGGCGAGATTGGCGACACAGGAGCGCACCATGAGTAAGACCACCACCAGCCGACCGCATGACGAGGCCATCGTGGAGATGCTGCGCGACGACCCGGACTTCGCCAGCGAGTACCTGGCGGCAGCCTTCGAGGAAGCCGACCAGCCAGGAGGACGCGAAACCCTGCTGGCAGCGCTGCGCCGGGTGGCAGAGGCCCGTGGCATGACCCAGGTGGCCAAGGCTGCCGGCATTCAGCGCGAGAGCCTGTACCGCGCGCTGTCCCCGAAGGGCAACCCAACCATCAAGACGTTGCTCGCCGTCATGCAGGCCACCGGCTTGAAGCTGGGCGTGCACCGCGGCTGAACACGTATGCCCGGCCCAGGCTGCCGCCGATTTTGAAGGCCGGGCGCGCGAAGGAGCGCGAATGCAAATCATCGAAATCTCGGCGGGAAGCCAGTTCATTGCGGCGTGGGAGCTTGGCCGCCGCATTGGCGCGCTGTTGCACCCAACCCCTAACCCGCCACCGCTGTTGGTGAGTCTGCGGAAAAAAATTACCGAGGCCGAGCCGAAGCATTTCCGAATCGAGGAACTGTCCGACGCCGACCTGCTATACCTGCGCGCTGTCTGGAAGAAGATCGACATTCCCGAGGCGCTGAACATGACCCGCGAACAGTGGGCGCAGTGCAAGGCCGCATTTCAAGCGGCCCCCGACCGGCCCGCTTGGGATCTCGTCGCAGAGTTTCGCGACTACGTTAGTGAGGCGCGGAGCGAGCAGTTCCGCATCGCCAACAAGCACGTTCAGGCGATGAACGCGCTGATCAGCTCGGGCGCACTTCGAGCTTATGACGCCGAACTGGCGCCCGTCCAGAAGGTTGATGGCTGGGGTGCGCAGCTTCGAGTTGAAGATGCGCGGGCATATTTGGCGGAGCTCGGCATCGAGTTGCGAGAGTCTGATGGGCAACGCGGGGGGCTAGGCCTCATCGCGGCAATGAATCAGTCCCTGGCGCAGCAAGCCGTGGAAGCCTTGGCTGCGGGGTATCGGCCGTCGGAGGGCCCTTACCGTCGCACGCTGCCAGCTGGAAAGCGATTCTTCACCATCGCCGAGGCCGCCATGGAAATGGCGCTAGCAGTGCACCCAAAGCAGTCCGACGATCCGCTCACTGCCAAGGTGAAGGGCCTTTACCTGCACGAAATCGCACGCCACGCGCAGGGCGTATACCCGACCGACGAACAGTGGCGAGAGTTAACCGAAGTTTGGCGATCGGCTGGCTTTCCCGACCCCGCATTCCCGATGGAGCGATACACGTTTGACGCCTACGCGCTGGCGCTGTCACAGTCAGCGCTTGGGAAAACTTGGGCGTTGGCCCCGAACCTGACCAGCCGGGAGACTCACGCAGCACCCTTGCGCGCGGCAACTGTGAACGCAAATGCCGAACTGCTCCGCCAGGCAATCGCCGCCGGCACGGTGGTGCCCCTGCACCCGGCGACCAAGACACCCATTGACGCCGCTTCTGCGGGAGCTGCGGCGCTGATTCGCCGAGCAGACTTGGTGAAGTTCGCAGCGTCCCTACCCGAGCCAATCGAGCTTGTCGAACCAGCGTCGGAGTCAGTTCCAGCGCAAGAGGACGCTTCGTCACGCTGGCCATCCGCTTCCGGTGTTCGTGCAATTGACGCGCAGGAGACGAGCGTCGACACCGCGGAGCGAGATCAGCGCGAGAGAGAAGCAGGCGCCCGAGAGCCGTTAACCAACGACCAGATCGCAGCCGCGTTTGGTGCCCTGTGGCACGGGAGGCAGACCTTGCGTCAGTTTCTGGCGAACCGCGTTCCGAATTGGCTGAGTCCCGCCGTCGCTGAGAAGGTCAGAGAACGCGATAAGCGCGGTCGTCGCTGGGACCCAGTGAAGTTCGCCGAGTTACTGCGGGACCAGAAGAGGGTTACGGCGGAGCAGCTGAACCGCGCATTCCGGACAAGGAGCGAGTTGATGCCCTGGCTCTCGTCATGGCAGGAGGCACAAAGCGCGTTTGATCACTTGCTCGCCGACTGACGCTATTTTCATCCGCCGGTCTCAGCCGCCGTTTCAGCCGCCAATCGGGCGGCAACCCGCATAAACACTAGGTTTCTCAGCCGCCGCTCAGCCGCTGCCGAATGGCGGATGTCATGCTTTCTCGAACGCTCTGTAGCGAACACTCGCGGAGCGGGCACAACCGGAGAAAGCAGAAATGGAAACCCGAACGATCGAACCAGGTGCGTGGTACAGGCTGGCCGATACCTACAGCACCCCGCAGCGGCGCGGGCTGGTGCCAGTCGGTAAAACTTGGCTGTTTGAGCAGATCTCTGCAGGTCGGCTGAAGACCAGGAAAATTGGCCAGCGCGCCACGGTCGTCGCCGGCGCCGATCTCATCAAGCTGCTGGGAGGCGCTCAGTGAGCCCCGGAAATGCCGACGCCGCGGCCTCGGGGGAGGAACGCGGCGCCAAGGGGGCAAAGCAGAACAGCAGGCGCGGCGATGGTAACGCCGATGCACTCCCGAACACAAGCAGCGCCCGGCGGGCACGGCTACTCGCCGCCCTACGGCGCGGGCCAATCACGACCATCCGGGCCCGCGCTGAGCTTGACGTCCTCGGTGTTGCTCAGCGCACGCTTGAGCTGCGCAAGGCTGGGCACCAGATCGCCACCCTCTGGAAGCATGAGCCGACCGAAAGCGGGCGCCTCCACCGCGTCGCCTTGTACGCGCTGCTGCAAGAGGCTCAATCATGACGATCACTCAGCATCGAGCGGATGCCGCCGTCATCGCGTTTCCGCGCCTGCGCCAGATCAGACCCGACCTGATGCGCGACGCCTGCCACTGCAGCCAATCCCGCTCGCTCTGCCCAACGTGCCGAGCCTGGGACCAGCTACTGCGTCGGATGGCTCGACCAACTACAGGGGGCTAAATGGCACGCTCCCGCAACCTGAAGCCCTCGTTTTTCACGAATGAGGTGCTGGCGGACATCGATCCACTCGGCCGGCTGCTGTTCCAGGGGCTTTGGTGCCACGCTGACCGCGAGGGCCGCCTGGAAGATCGACCGAAGAGACTGAAGGCCGAGATTCTGCCTTATGACCAATGCGACATCGATGAGCTGCTGGACGCCCTCGCCGCACGCCAATTCATCCTCCGATACCAAGTTGAGGATCAGCGATTCATCCAGGTGCTGAACTTCACCAAGCACCAGAATCCTCACGTCAAAGAGGCTGGAAGTTTGATACCTGCACCTGTCAAGCACAGTGCCAGCACCATGCGAGCACCATGCAAGCCCCGTGCTCGCCCGGGAAATTCCGGCACGAGCCCGGCTGATTCCCTCTTACCTCTTACCTCTTCCTTTAAAAACACTTCATCACCGCTACGCGCTGATGGAGCGTCTGCCGGCTTCGCCGAGTTCTGGAAGACCTATCCACGCAAGCAGGGCAAAGGCAATGCTCTCAAGGCGTGGGGTCGTCTCAAACCAGACACTGACCTGCAGGCGAAGCTGATCAGCGCCATCACCCTGCAGCGTATCTCCCCTGACTGGCAGCGCGACAACGGGAAGTTCATCCCACACCCCGCCACCTGGCTGAACGGGCGGCGCTGGGAAGACGAACCACCAGCTGCGCAGGCACAGGATGCATCGAAATGGGAGGGCATATGACCGCAACCCTCGTTCCACGCCCTGGCGTCGACCTTGAGGAGCAGATCCGCAAGGAGTTCGAGCGCGACGCATCGCAGGTCTCGGTGTTTGTCTGGCTGCCCCATTTGCGCAAGCTGTTCGAGGCCTACAAGGTTTTCAACTTCGACTTCGACCTGCAGACACGCACCGGCTCGGGCAAGTACCTCGGGTACGACATCGAAATGTTCCGCGTTCGTTACCACTGCATAAAGGAGATTGCATGATCATCTGCGCATTAGACATGGACCTGGCCGACTACATGGCGGCTCCTGATTTCTCGGCCTACGTGAAGACGGCTGATGATTTCCTTGGGGACCTCAAGCGTTCCTTCTCTGGGGTAGGCAGCACCGAGAGTTTCGCGACGCTTGGCTGGCCAAAGGCTCGCGGGCTGCTGGAGTTCAAGCCGGAGGAGATCACGCTCTGGGGTGGGTCGAATGGCAGCCGCAAGTCGATGACGGCCGGCCAGGTGATGCTGGATCTGGCCCAGCAGTCCTATCGCTCGCTGACGATCAGCCTGGAAATGTCGGCTCGCAAGACCCTTGAGCGCATGTTCCGCCAGGCCAGCGCCAGGCGCGAGCCTTCGCCGGCGGAATGCGACCGCGCCGCAGCCGTGATGCGCGACCGAGTCTGGATCTTCGACCATGTCGGCACGATGACTCAGGACCGGCTCTGTGCCGTATTGCGCTGGGCAAAGGCGACCTTGCGCATCGAGCATGCCCTGATCGATTCGATGACGAAGATTGTGAACGGTGACGACGACTACAACGGCCAGAAGGACTTCATCAACCGCATGACGGAGGTAGCCAAGGAAACCGGCCTGCACCTTCACATCGTGGTGCACACGCGCAAACCCTCGGAGTCGGTGGAGCGGATGCCCAGCAAGTGGGACATCAAGGGATCGAGCAGCGTCAGCGATCTGGCCCACAACGTGGTGACTCTCTGGAGAAACCGCACCAAGGAAGCCGAGCGCGAAGCCGGAAAGATCGTCGACGTCAAGGCGCCCGACCAGGTCATGGACGTGCAGAAGCAGCGCAACGGCGAGTTCGAGGGAAAGATCAACCTCTGGTTCGACCCGGCCTCGCTGCAGCTGCTTGAGTACCCAACTCACAGCGCCAAGCCTTACGTAACAGGCCGAAGCCTGGAGGCCGCAGAATGATCGCCACGAGCCTCGCACCCCGAGCGCGCCAAGCTGGCGCTGCATCGATCGACATATCAAGGGCCCACACATGGATCTGAAAGCACACTTCCAGAAGCAACTGCGCGTGAGCCGGTTGCGCGCTGAGGCACGTCGCCTCGAAGCCAGGGCACGCAAGTACGAAAAGCGCGTCAAGCAAATGCCGGCTGAAATCGAGCGGCTGCGAACCCTGGCCAGGGATCGCCACGTACTGAACTACGGCGCGGTCGAAGCCCTGACCAATGAGGCGCTTCGCCTGGACGCCGAGGCAGACCAAATGATTGCTCGGCGGTTCGAGATCGAGCTCGAACTGGCATCCCTTACCCGCACAAACTCTCAAACCACTCACCCTGAAAGGACCTGATCATGTCCGAAATGCAAGTCTCGATGCGCTTGTCGCTGCAGAATCTGGCAAGCGGGCCCCTGGGGGAATTCGCCGACCAACTCAAGGCGCTGGAACCGGTGGCGCAGTCGCTAAACCGGGCCCTGTCTGGCCTGAGTCGACGTGTCGGCAGCCTTGGTGATTCGGCAGCAAGAGGCGCCAGCGGCACCAGCAGGCTCGAAGCTGCAATGGTTGCGCTCAGTGACGTGATGGCGCGGATGGAAACAAAGCTAGCAGCGTCGTCTGACAGCTTTGCACAGCTCGGACTGAATGCCAGGGAAGCGGCTGCCGGCGCGCGCGAAGCTGGATCGGCAATCGGCAATGCGGCCGGGCGCATGGACGCCGCAGCTGTGAGCACCAGGAACCTGACCGGGAATGTCTACGGGCTCAACGACGCTCTCAAGGGCATGGCGCAGATCTGGGCCGGGCTCAAGATCGAGCACGGCCTGAAAGACGCCGTGAAAGTCGCCGCCGATATGGCCACTCTGCAGGCGCACATTCGCGCCATGGGTTATTCCCAGGGGGCTACGAAATATGCCACGCAGCAGTCCTGGAAGGCGAGCAGCGAAGTTCCCCAGGTCTCGGCCAAGGACGCGCTGGGGGCGCGAGTGGCGCTGCTGACGGCCACCGGACAGAACAATGAGAAGGTGATCAACGCGGCGCTGCCCCAGCTCTTGCGCAACGCCGTGGCCTATCGGGCCAATTACAACCAGTCCGCCCGCCTCGCCGACATCATCGGCAACATGGCCGGCCTGGCTGAATTGCGCGGCATGTCGCAGACACCACAAGGGTTGATCGCCGCATCCAACCAGGCCCTGCAGGTGGCCGAGGCCACCGGCGGTCGCATGAAGATCGGCGCCCAGGAGGTGGTCGGTCGGCAGACGAAATACGGGGCGGCGCAGCTGCTGAACGAGCAGGGCTACAAGCAGCTGATGGCCATGGCCGAGCAATACACGCTCGCTGGCCATGAAGGCGGTGGCGGCGGCGGCCGGGGCGTCTCGCAGGTGGGGACTGCGGTCTCGATGCTGGTCAAGACCATGAACGCTGGCAAGATCAGCAAACAGACCTACGAAATGCTCCACGCGATGGGTATGTGGGAAAACGGCGCCAGCGCGCTGTCCACGTCCACCACCGGCACGGCGACCACCGGGAGCCTTCGCGGCGCGCTGGAGGGCCAGCGCAACCCGCTGCAGTGGGTGCACGACGTCCTGGTACCGCGCATGCTGGCCTACGCGAAGAAAAACGCGAAGACGTACTTCCCGCATGGCGGTCTCAACAACCCGCAGGCCGAGTTGGAGGCGGTCAACAAGGTGATCAACCAAACCTTCGCGTCGACTGGGGGTGTGAACGTTGCCAACCTGGTGTCGATGGTCATGAACCCGCAGGTCTGGGGGCGCATCGAGGAGTCGCTGCAGCGGGCCAACAAGGCGCCCACGGGCAAAGATGCAGTCAGCAAGCTCAGCCCATACACCTTGGCGGTCCAGCAGTTTCAGTCATCGATCAGCAACCTGAGCAACGCGATCGGCACCAGCATCCTGCCAGTCATCACACCGGTCATCGATTTTTTCGCAAACATGGCCAAGGGTGTCGGCGCCGCAGCGAACGCACTCCCCGGACTGACAACCGCCCTCACCCTGGCAGCTGGCGCCGCATCGGTACTACTGACGGTGAGCGGCTTCACCAAACTGGTCGGGAAGCTTCAAGATGTCATCAAGTGGCTGTTTGGCTTCGGAAGCGCCTCAAAGGTGGCGGCCTCGGAGAACGCAGCCAGCATGACAGCCATTGAAGGCGAAACAGCCGCGGGATTAGGGGCAGCGACCACCGCGACTGCGGATGGCACCAAGACCATGACCGCAATTTGGGGGACACGTCTCAAAGGTGTCTTGGGGATGGTCGGCACCTTCGTCAAAGCGATCGGCATTGCCTTCACGCTGTATGAAGCTGGCAACAGCATCAAAATCGCCGGTGTCACGATCAACAACCATGTCGAGGTCTGGATCAACGAGCTCTATGGTCAATTCGACCGCTTTTTCACCTGGTTGAACACGTCGAGCGATCGCGTGGCAGCCTCGATGTTCGGGGCGTTGAGCGGCGCGGCGAACGCAGTCGGCGCCACGGGCATCGCGAGTTGGGCCAAAGGCCACCAGATCAAGCTGGCTGCGTCGGCGCACCAGTTCCAGATGGGGTACGAGAGTAGGCGCCTTGGCCGCAACCTTCGAGCTCAGGATGAACTCTCAGCGCAAAGCCAACCGGGCTACGAACGACCAGCGAAAGGCGCGCCTGACATGGCAAAGCAGATTGAGGATCTGCAGAGGAAGCTCGCCGATCAACTGGCCAAGGATGTGAAGGGCGTGCCTGACCTCGGCGCCCACGGGCACGCAGGACGTGCCGCTGCGCACCGGCCAAGGCTCAGCCCGCAACAGATGGCCGATTCCTGGGCGTTGCAGGACCTGCATCGCGCAGGCGGCGACGCAAATCGGCAAAACGCGCAGTGGCAGCGACAAGTCGACCAGGCGCACAACGCAGTCGCTGGCGCCACGGCCAAAGACACGCCTGAAAGCATCCGCGCCAAGTGGAGCCAATATGCCTCAGTGCTGAGTGCAGCGGGTCAAGGCGACCTGGCGGCTCAAGCGCTACAGCATGGTGACAAGTTGGCCAACCAGGCGCAACTTCAGCGAGCCAAGAGACGTCTTTCGGGTCTGCAATCCGATCTTGCGAACCAGACCAAGCTCAACGCGGCGCAGGTCACCGCCGGCGTGCTCACGCCCGACCAGGCGCAGGCCAAGACCCTGGCTGACCAAAAGGCCGCTGCCCCGCAACTGCTTGCCGCAGCCGAGGCGGTCAAGCGGTACGAGCAGGCGCTCGGACAGTCCACCACGGCCATCGATGCCACGATCACCAAGACCAAAGAGCTTGGCAATGGCCTGACCCAGATGCAGCAGAAGATCAGCAACACTGTCCAGGGAGCGTTCGAGGGCTTTTTCAGCGCGTTCATGTCGGGCCGCAAGACGTGGAAGCAGATGGGCGACCAGTTCGTCACGAGCCTGCTGACCGGCATCAATTCGGCGGTTTCGCAGAATCTGGCGCAGGGGTTTGTCCAAGGGTTGCTTGGCATCAACACAGGAACAGGGAAGGCCGTGCGGGGTTTCAGCGGCTCCGGCGGCCAGATGGCAGGACTCGGCGGTGTGATCGGCAACCTGTTCAGCGGCGGCAAAAGCGGCGGATCGCCAACTGGCCCCATCTTGTCGGGGATCGGCTCGCTGTTCTCAGGCTCAAGTGTTGGCGCCGCCCTGCAATACGGCTCAGGCCTCGGCACGCAACAGTCCGCAATGCTCGCCGCCCAGGACGCCGGGCTTCTCGGATCAAGCGCAGCGTCCTCCAGCATCGCGAGCTCGGCCACGGGCAGTGGCGGCTGGATGGATGCGATCGGCGGCTGGCTGGCCAACATTGGGTCGTCTTTCGCTGCGGGGGCCGATACCGTCCCGCACGACATGGTGGCGCAAATCCACAAGGGCGGAATGATCGTGCCCGCATCGGGAGCTGAGGCCATCCGCTCCGGGGCACTCGGTGGTTCCAAGCAGGTGCACCTGACCGTGCACGCGATGGACAGCCAAAGCGTGATGCAGGCGCTCCACGGTGTTGCGCGCGAAGCCTCCTCGCTGTTCGGCGCAACCAGCCAGAACCTCAACCTGGGCTACTGAGCCCGTCATTTGCAAAGGAAGCCATCCATGAAACTCTTTGATCGCCTCAACACTTTCGCTCGCTCCACCGGCGCCGATGACCCTGGCGCGCGGCCGCCGCCGATTCCAATCCCTCGCATCACTTTGGGACCTGCTACTGCCGAAGTCCTGGCGGTGGAGCGGCGGATCACCGAACTCACCGACGAAATCACCCAGGTCGAGGCTGACATTGAAGCTTTCGCCGTGCGGCAGCACGCCGCTGATACCGCCGTCCTGGAGCTCACGGAGCAGGCAGCGGCCGGCACGCTTGAGGATCACAGCCGCCTGGCCAGAGCATTACGCCAGCAGCGTGAAATGTCAGCCGGCGACGGCACACAGACCAAGCTCGACAGGCTTCGTGCCGAACGCAGCCAATTGCAAGACGGCGTGCACACCTTGCGCCGCAAGGCCGCTCAGGAGGCGTACGAGCAAGCAGTCGAGGCCTACGCCAAGGCATGCTCGCCGCTTGTCAAGCTCGCCCAGGCCGTGCGCGCGGCGGCCGTCGACGCCGGCGTACTTCTCAGTGAGCACAACTCGAAGCACCTCATCGGCAGCTGGGTGCAGATCGGCGGCGCGGTGATCAACCTGCCGAAGGATTGACCGTGAGCGCGGCCGTCTACCTACCGGTCACCCAGGGTGTGTGGTGCCCGCGCTACACCTGGTGGCGCGCCAAGCACTCGGCCGCAAGGCTCCGGACCACCAAAGCGGCGCGACTGCCAACGTACGTCCCGCACCTGCACCGAGCGGGGCGCTGGTGAGTAAGGCGCCCCCTCAACTGCTTATGCGCCGACCATCCGGCCATTGCCCGCATCCGCTTCTGGTCGACCGTGTGCTGTATGTGAAGGCTGGCCAGGACGATGCCGAAACGGAACGGCGCATCGCCGAGGCTTGTGCAGCATCCGGCATTGACCCAGCGCGGGCCGTGGCCTGCGTGGAAACGCCGCCAGAAGGAAAACGCGGCACCATTTGCAAAATAACCCCATGAACGAGCCTCGAGGCATCGCCAAGGGCAGCGGTAAGGCCACGCCATGAAAACCCGCCAACGGCACGTTATTCGAACGGCGCGAGGACGTTGAGGCCGTTCGTAAGACCCTGAACCCGAGACCGATTTTCCACACCGCAAAGACCACATCATGACCATCAACGACACCAAGCCGACTCCCGCCCAGCTCGCCAAAGCCGTACAGGACCGCCACATGGAGCGAGTTCGCAGCATCACGTCGAAGTACGCCGCCCCGAATTTGACCGAGGCGCAGGTTCGCCAACGCGACGACGAATTGCGCGATTCCACAAATCAGGCCGCACGCGAGCTGCAATTTCTGGGGAGGCCATGAGCAAAAACTCGCATCAGAGCGGGATGGGAAGCGGTGCGCATCGTTACCCGCCTCAGCGTGCAAGCCCTGGGACTGCGCACCTGCAATACGAGATTTGGAAGCGCGAAAACGATGCGTGGTGGGCGCGCTGGTGGGCAGAGCGCGATGAAGCCGAGCGCATCGAGGCCCTGCACCAGCAAATCCGCGATGCCGGCCTAGAGCCTGAAACGCCGGAAGGCATGCGCCTGCAACGCAAGATTGAGCGCAGCGGTTTGAATCTCTGCCTCGCACGGAACCGACAAGGCGGCCTATGCCGATGTCTGGGCGATGGCAGCGGCGGCCGGTGCAAGTTCCACGGGGGACGCAGCACGGGCGCTAAAACACCCGAAGGCCGCGCGCGGGCGCTGGCGAACCTGAAGCGGGGGCGGTGAATTTCGCCACAAGTACGCAGCCGCGGCATGGACTGCGAGAGACACCCCCCAGAAAACTTGAGATTCCCGGCTTATGGGGTGCGGCTAACGTGCTATCAAAAGCTAAGAT
>JAGWOZ010000314.1 GCA_028870715.1 Betaproteobacteria bacterium
GGGCGGCATGGCTGCACCAGGCACTTGGCAGGCGATACGGGCGTGCTCCGCCCTTCATTGCAGGATCAATCGACAGCACACGCGAAGACCCCGCAAGCCCAACAAGGATGCCTGTGGCATCCGCGCTGTCCTTCCCCGGCATCAGTGCCAAGGCTTGTCGCGCATCAAGTCAAACGTTCGCCAAATCATCCAGAGCGCCCGTGTAGGCGGATGTGCGCACGAGGACGTCCCAAGGCAACGGCGGGCGCGTGGCGAGCAAGGCCAACCGGCGTTGGGCACTGTCCGGGTCCGGGTGCCAAACCCCCGAGATGGCTGCCTGTTCCAGCCCATGCAACACGGCATCGATTGCCGCACCGTTGTCAACCACGCTTTGGTTGCACAGCATGACCAAGTCGCACCCCGCTTGGAGAGCCATGAGGGCTGCAGAGGTATCGTTCCGGGCCTGCGCGCGTGCGCCCTGCATGCTGAGGTCATCGCTGATGATGGCGCCGGTGAAACCCAGCCGGCATCTGAGGATGTCCTGCAGCCATCGGACGCTAAACCCAGCCGGAAGATCGTCCACCTTGGGGTAAACCACGTGCGCTGGCATGACTGCCTGCAATCCATGGCGCAGCCAGCCATAAGGGGCCGCGTCGTGTCGCAAGATGGTTCGCAGCCCGCGAGTATCGCGCGGAGTGTCCACGTGCGAATCCGCCCCCGCCCAGCCGTGGCCTGGAAAATGCTTGGCGCAATGTGCAAGGCCCGCACGTTGCATGCCACCGATCAGACTTTGCGCCAGCAAGCTCGTTACGCGCGCGTCCACGTGCAGGGCACGGGTGGCCATCACGCCTGAGTGCCCCCAATCCAAGTCGAGCACTGGGGCAAAGCTCAGGTCCACGCCACAGGCACGCAACTCCGCACCCATGACATAGCCGCAGGCCGCCGCGCTCTGCACGGCTCCCATGGGATCTCGCATCCACAGCCGGCCAAGTGCTGCCATGGCCGGCAATGGCGTGAAGCCGCCCTCGCGGAAGCGTTGCACGCGCCCGCCCTCGTGATCCACGCTCACTAGCACGTCAGGCCGCACCGACTTGATGGCGGCAACGAGTGCGACCAGCTGCTCGCGCGAGGCCCAGTTACGGGTGAACAAAATCACGCCGCCGACCTGTGAATGCTTTAGGCGGCGCCGGTCCAGCGAGGAAAGCGAAGTACCGGCAACATCAATGATCAGCGGGGCATGGAGCATGGTGTGCAATGGGCAGATGGCCACAACGGCAAGAGTTGGATCTCGCTCAGCCGCGATCGCACCTCTCGGCCACCACAAATGCGGTTGCCGAGATCGTCTCGTCAGATACGGAGACGTGAAAGTGCAGCCGTCGCTCGGCGCACCAAGCCGCCAGCTCGCCTTGAAGAACGATGATGGGCGATCCCTTCGGACCGTTGAGAATTTGGCAGGCGCGCCAAGTCATCGGCATGTGGATACCCAATCCGATGGCCTTGGAAAAGGCCTCCTTGGCCGCAAAGCGGGTGGCAAGGTAGCGTTCGCCGCGTGCGGGGGTCCGCGCCTGACGCGTTACGAAGACTTCCAGTTCCTGATCCCCCAAGATCCGCTCGGCAAAGCGCTCGCCATGCCGTTGCCAAGCGCGGCGGATGCGATTGACATCGCAAATGTCTGTGCCGATGCCGTAAATCCCGCTCATCGAGACGGAACCGCGGTCTGCGCTGCTCGGGCTCGAGCAATCACGGCCTTGAAGTCACGTACCGAGCGCTCCATTCCCACAGCCAAGGCATGGCCGACCAGGGCATGACCGATATGCAACTCCTGCACCCATGGTTGCGCGGCAATCGAAGGGGTGCTGGCCAGCGTCAATCCGTGACCGGCGTTGGTCTGCAGGCCGAGTGCTTGTGCCAGCGCGAGGCCTTCGTGAATGCGCGCCAGCTCGGACTGGAGTTTTGCCGTATCGCCCGCTTCATGGGCGTTAGCGTACGCACCCGTATGCAGCTCCACACAGGGAGCTCCAGCTTGCGCCGCAGCCTCGATTTGCTGCCGGCTTGCCTCGATGAACAACGAGACGCGGCAGCCGACGGAAGCAAGCGTGGCACAAGCATCCTGCACGCGCGCAAACTGACCGGCTACGTCCAGCCCCCCCTCGGTGGTGATTTCCTGCCGCCGCTCGGGTACGAGACAGACGTACTGCGGCCGGACCTGCGCAATGATGCCCAGCATCTCCTGCGTCACGGCGGATTCAAAATTCAACGGCACCCCAATCTCGGCCTTCATTCGCTGCACATCGGCGTCACGGATATGGCGCCGATCTTCGCGCAGGTGAAAGGTGATGATGTCAGCCCCACCGTCCACTGCCATCCGGGCCAAGCGCACGGGATCCGGAAAGTTGCCACCGCGCGCATTGCGCAGCGTGGCCACATGATCGATATTCACCCCCAGCAAGGGCCCGGGCACGGTGTTGGAGACAAGGGGGTTCATAGCTTGTGCAGGTCAATCAACAACTGGCGCGTACGCAGGGGTTGTGTGCCGAGATGATAGTGAAGCAGCTCGCGCATCAGGCTTTTGGCTGCGCGAGCCGCGCCGGGTTGACCCCAGTCGCCAGCCTCAATGGCCAAGAGCTGCGCTCCTGGATAGATGCCAACCTGCACATGGGCCTGGCCTGGAGCCAATCGCAATACACCCAGCTGCGGATCCACCGCAT
>JAGWOZ010000315.1 GCA_028870715.1 Betaproteobacteria bacterium
GGAAAAGGCTATTTTTAGGCTATAGTGTTGTTTGCCGAAAAAACCGGTACGGGAAGGATGCAGGGGTGGGAAGCAACCCCAAACAACAGAACCGGTTTTCCGGGTAGGCGCGGGCGCGGCGGAGACGCGAAACGGCGTGCGAAAAACAATGCGGTTATATTTCAGCTTTGTCGGCCTTGGACATCTTCCCCCCTCGACTCAGGAAATGCTCATGAGTGCGCGCGTTGAGGATATTCCCCAAGCCGTGGCGCAGGCCATTCAACATTATCAGGCGGGCCGCGTGGGTAACGCGGAAAGCCTGTGCCGGGATATCCTGAGCAGTCATCCCGATCAACCCGATGCCCTGCATCTGCTCGGCGTGCTCGTGCATCAGCAAGGCCATCACGATCAGGCCGAAACCCTGGTGCGGCGTGCGCTGGTGATTCGACACGAGCAACCGCTTTATCTCAACAGCCTGGGCACTGTCCTTCTGGCGCGCGGCAAGGTCCAGGACGCGGTTCAGGCGTGCCAGGCGGCATTGCGCCTCAAACCGGATCTCCCGCAGGCGCATTACAATCTAGGTAACGCCCTGCAGCGGCTCGGGCGTCACAAAAAAGCGGTGCAGGCCTATGCAGCGGCACTCCACGGGGGGCACGACTTTCCCGAGGTGCACGTGAGTCTGGGTAACAGTTTGCAGTCTCTGGGCCGCCATGAGGAGGCCGTGCAGGCGTTCCGGGCCGCGTTGCTCATCCGGCCCAATTTCCCGGAAGCGCATTACAACCTGGGCACTGCGCTGTTGTTTTTAGAGCGTGTGGATGAGGCCGCGCAGGCGTATCAAGCCGCGTTGCGCATCCGGCCCGGGTTCTCCGAGGCGCATTACAATCTGGGCAATGCCTTGTTATCTCTGGGGCGCCACGCGGAGGCCGCGCAGGCGTTCCAGGCCGCGTTGCGTATCGATCCCGGTTCGTCCGACGCCCACTATAATTTAGGCAATGCCCTGTATGGCCTGAAACGTCATGAAGAGGCCGCCCAGGCTTATCGGGCTGCATTGCGCGCCAGGCCCGATTATCCCGAGGCGTACCTGAGTCTCAGCAAGACCCTGCAAGCCCTGGGACGCTTTGAAGAGGCCGTCGCGGTCTGCCACACGGCCTTGAGCCTCAATCCCCAGAATTTGTCCAATGCCTACATCAACCTGGGCAATGCCCTGTTGTGTTTGGGGCGCCATGAGGAGGCCGTGCAGGCGTTCCAAGCGGCGGTGGACGCCAAGCCTGAGTCCGCCGAGGCGCACTGCAATCTGGGCACGGCCCTGGGGATGCTGGGCATGATGCATGAGGCCGTACCCCATTACGAAGCAGCCTTGCGCTTGCAGCCGGATTTACTCAAAGCCAAGGTCGCTCTGGCTGACGCCTGGTGGCAGATGCCGGGCCGCTCGCAGGACGCCCTGGTTTTTTTCCAGACGCTGCACGCCGAACAGCCCGGCAATGCCCATGTCGCCGTCCATCTGGCCGACGTACTGGAGAAATTCGGGCGTTTCCAGGAGGCCGCCGACGTCTTGCGGCCATTGCTCGGCGAGAATATGTCCTACCCCCGTTTCATCACCCTGTACGCCTTGGTGCTCAGCCGCTTGGGCGAATCTCAGCAGGGTATCGCGCTGCTGGGGCAGTGGCTCAATAGTGAAGAAGGTCGGCGGACCCCCCTGGAAAGACGTATCGCGGCGCATTTCCTGCTCGGCGACATTCATGACCGCCTGAAACACTACGACCAGGCATTTCTGCATTATTCCACCGGCAATCGTTTAAAGCCGGCGCGCTTTGATATGGCAAAGCATACTCAAATCATGGACCAGGTTATCGCCATCTTCAGCGCGGGCTTCATGGCCAAAGCGCCTCGCTCCGGGCGTTCCGAACCGCTGCCGGTTTTCATCGTCGGCATGCCGCGCTCCGGCACTTCCCTGGTGGAACAAATACTGGCCAGTCATCCCCAGGTCTACGGCGCGGGTGAGCTGCCAGACCTCGCGGGGATTGCGGGACACTTGCACGAGCGCATGGGCAGTTCGGAGCCCTATCCGGCCTGTATCCCTGGGGTGAGCGTCGCGGTCCTCGACGAGCTGGCCGCGGGATACCTCGCACAGTTGCGGACACTCGATCCCCAGGCCGCGCGCGTCACCGACAAGATGCCGCACAATTTCCTGCGCCTGGGGCTCGTCGCCCTGCTGTTTCCCGGCGCGCGCGTCATCCATTGCCGCCGGGACCCGGTAGATACCTGCCTGTCCATTTATTTCCACAACTTCAACAACCAGCATGCCTATGCCTACGATCTCACCCATTTGGGGCTCTACTATCGGGAGTACGAGCGCCTCATGGCGCATTGGACCGCCGTGCTCGATATCCCGATTCTGGAGCTACGGTATGAGGATCTGGTTTCCGATCCGGAGAGCAAGACGCGCGAGCTGATCGCGTTCTGTGGCCTGGAATGGGATGACGTCTGCTTGAATTTCCATGCCAGCGAGCGTTTCGTCAGCACGCCGAGCTACAACCAGGTGCGCCAGCCGATTTACAAAAAATCCGTCGCGCGCTGGCGCGGCTATGAAAAACACCTGGGCGAGCTTTTGGCCGCTTTGGGCCGGTCTTGAGGGACATTTAGGGGAATGGCGCTTATTTAAGCGGTTACCTCATCAATGTGGGGTGGGTTAGGCACGTGGTGTG
>JAGWOZ010000316.1 GCA_028870715.1 Betaproteobacteria bacterium
GTCGCCGGCGAGGCGGGCGTGCCGTTCTTCTCGATCAGCGGCTCCGAATTCGTCGAGATGTTTGTTGGCGTGGGCGCGGCGCGCGTGCGCGACCTATTCGAGCAGGCGCGCGCAAAAGCTCCTGCCATCATTTTCATAGACGAACTTGATGCGCTCGGGCGCGCCCGCGGCGCGAGCCCCTTTGGTGGCGGGCACGACGAGAAGGAGCAGACGCTTAACCAACTGCTTGTCGAACTTGACGGGTTCGACACGGGGTCCGGGCTGGTCATCCTGGCCGCGACAAATCGCCCCGAAATTCTCGATCCCGCGCTGCTGCGCGCGGGCCGCTTCGACCGTCAGGTATTGGTCGACCGGCCTGACAAGATCGGGCGAGTGCAGATTCTGCGTGTGCACGTGCGCAAGATCCGGCTGGACCCGGCCGTGGATTTGGAGCAGGTTGCGGCGCTCACGCCAGGTTTTTCCGGCGCCGATCTGGCCAATCTGGTTAACGAAGCGGCGCTTTTGGCCACGCGCGAGAACGCGCAAACCGTAACGCTGGCGCATTTCACGCGCGCTGTGGAGCGAATCGTGGCGGGGCTGGAGAAAAAGAACCGCCTGCTCAATCCCAAGGAGCGCAACATCGTCGCGTACCACGAGATGGGTCACGCACTTGTGGCCATGAGCCTGCCAGGCAGCGATGTTGTACACAAGGTCTCCATCATTCCGCGTGGCGTGGGCGCTTTGGGTTACACAATCCAGCGTCCCACCGAAGATCGATATCTGATGACCCGCGAGGAGCTGGAAAACAAGATGGCAGTCTTGATGGGCGGCCGAGCGGCCGAGCACCTTGTGTTTACACACTGGTCCACTGGTGCAGCCGACGACTTGGCCAAGGTCACCGACATCGCGCGCAGCATGGTTACACGCTACGCCATGGTGGAAAAGCTTGGCCAGATGACTCTGGAAGAACCACCGCAGTCGTTTCTCGGCGGGCCGGCGATGCCGCAAATGCGCGAATACAGTGAAGAGACGGCGCGCGAAATTGACTGCGCCGTGCGCGAGTTGGTCAACGCCGCATTTGCTCGGGCCGAGGCGATTTTGAAGGAGCGGCGCGCCATCCTGGAAGAGGGGGCTCGGCAACTGCTGCAGAGGGAGACACTCACCGATGCCGAACTCAACGCGCTGCTGGATCGCGGGTCAATACGTGTGATCCCTGCATGAAAAACGCCGGCGCGAGGCCGGCGTTGGTTGATCCTTAGATTTGCGAATTATTGCGTGACCTTGGCTTGAGCCAGAAGTTCCTGTTGGTACTTCTGGACGGCTTCGCGCTGGAGTTCCTGAACGATCTGCGGCTTGAGCTGCTCAAGCGTTGGCGGCTTGGCCGGGCGCGTCTTGTCCAGCTTGATGATGTGCCAGCCAAACTGCGTCTGCACCGGTGCGGTGGTGTACTCGCCCGGCTTGAGCTTCGTGAGCGCGGCAGCGAAGGGCTCCACGTAGTTGCTTGGCGTCGACCACCCCAGATCACCATTGTTCGCGGCTGAGGCCGTGTCCTTTGAATACTTCTTGGCCAAGTCGCCAAACTTCGCGCCTTTCTTTAGTTGGGCAATGATGTCCTGCGCTTCCTTCTCGGTGGGCACGAGGATGTGCTGGGCTTCGTACTCTGTGCTGCCGAAGGATTTGGCGAACTGATCATACTTCGCCTTGATCTGGGCGTCGGTGATTGGGTGCTTCTTCAAATAGTCCGCAAAAACGGTGCGGATGAGGATGTTCTGGCGGCTGATCTGGATTTCGTCCTGCACGTCTTTTTGCTTTTCCAGACCCTGCTTTTCCGCTTCCTGCACCACAACTTCGCGCAGGATCAACTCTTTCTTAATCTGGTCCTTCAGCTGCGGCGTGACGGGTTGGCCGGATTGCTTGGCCATGTTTTCCGCCACGGTGTTGACCATGGCCTCGGAAATGGGCTTGCCGTTGACCGTGGCAGCGGTCTGGGCATTCGCCAACGGGCTGAGTAACGCGATCGCCAAGGCGGCGGGCAGGAGTTTGAGCAGGGGTTTTTGCATGACGGAGGGAAAGGGAATGGGGAATTGGTGAAGAGCCACCTTACTGCCCGCTAGGGCCAGAGGCTTGGCGCAGAGGTGTATTTGACATCTCACCCGGGGCACGTAGATCGAGCATGAGGGCATGGATGTCGTGCACCAGCATCGAAGCCAAAGCATCATACACGAGCCGATGCCTGGAAAGTCTTGACTTTCCCGTGAAGGTCCGGCTGACTAAAAAAATGCGGAAGTGGCTTCCCTTTGCATCGAAGCCGCCATGGCCAGCATGACTTGCCGAGTCATCAACGACCTCAAGCTGCTCGGGCTCAAAGGCCAGGCGCAAAATCTGCTCGATGCGGTCAATGCGGCGCATCACGTGTTTTTTTGCGGTAAGTAGCGCGCAATCATCAGCGACTGGATGATTGCGAAGACCAAGGTGAGTCCCAGGCTTCCAAACAGTTTGAAATCGACCCAAGTGGCCGTTGAATAGCGATAGGCAACCCAGATGATGACGATACCCATGACCGCAAAATACGCGGACCAAGACCAGTTCAGGCGTGTCCAGGCAGCCCGCGGCAATTGCATTTGGCTACCCAGCAAGGATTGGATCAGGTTCTTGCGAAACAAAACCTGTCCCCCAACCAGTGCCGCGGCGAAGACCCA
>JAGWOZ010000317.1 GCA_028870715.1 Betaproteobacteria bacterium
CCAGGGCCGTAGCGCATCCGCGCCCCGTTCAACACAACGCGCTGCCCGCACCGCACGTTCCCCACAAGGCCCCCTCGCCGCAACCCGAGACCGTGGCGCCACAACCCTCCCCCACTCCTTCAAACATCATCCAAGCAGCCGAGCGAACCAACTCCAACCCACCCGCCGCCTCTCAGCCACTGAATCCCGCGTCGCAAGCCGTGGCGCCGCCGGTTGCACCGGCGCAGGCGACCGCCGCCGCAAAGCCAGCGCCCTCGACGCCCCCAGCATTCGGCGCATCCTATTTGCATAACCCCATACCAGAATACCCCCCTTTGGCGCGGAGGATGGGCGAAGAAGGAACCGTCAAATTGCGGGTAATGGTTTCAGCTTCCGGCCATGTTGACAGCATTCGGATCCAGCAGTCCTCCGGCTACGCAACGCTCGACAAAGCCGCGGTGAATGCCGTTCAGCAATGGACATTTACACCCGGCCAAGCCGCGGGAAAGCCTGTGGACGGCTGGGTGATCGTGCCGATTCGGTTCTCGTTGGCTTCCTGACCCGTTGCGCGACAAGCCCTGCCCCTCAATTCGGGAAAGGACAGCGCCGATGCCACAGCCAGCCGTGTCCGGCTTGCGGAGTGTTCGCTTGCGCTGTATGTTTATCCTGTGGACCAAAGAAGGACGGAGCACGCCTGGATCGACTGCCAAGTGCGTGGTGCAGCAATGCCTCCAGCAACAGGAACCCGCCGCAGCGACTCAACCCGCCTCGATGCAGGGGTGAACGCCGTGGGAGCCTCATCTCTGCCCCTTCGGCGCAAGCAGTGGCGCCAGCCAAGGGCGGTGAGAATGTCAACGTCACGCCCTCGCCCGCCGTTTCAGCTTGCATTCAGACAAAGCGCCTACACTTCACGAAACGTTTGAGTCTGACGACATGCAGGAGTTTGGAACTCCTGCAGTGATTGGGCCTCAAACGTAAGTCTGTTATTTGAAAAACGCCTCGCGTTCTGGGAGAAATAGATGGACGATCGCTTCAATTCTCAGCCCTCGCTTTATGGGCAGAGTGCTGGCCAACTTGGCGTGGAACGCAACCGTGTTTTGCGCAACACTTACATGCTTCTCGCCACCTCGCTGGTGCCCACCGTACTCGGCGCTTGGGCCGGCTTGCATTTGGGCCTGGCGCAATGGATGCTGACGAATCCAGGGATGGGCATGCTTTTGTTCCTTGGCGGGGCATTTGGTCTCATGTTCGTTGTCGAACGCAACAAGAATTCCGGGGCTGGTGTCGCATGGCTCATGGCATTCACGTTCTTCATGGGCATGATGCTGTCGCAGATGCTCAGCTTCGTGCTGGGGCTGACCAACGGTGTGCAACTCATCAGCATGGCCTTCGGCGGCACCGCCTTGATTTTCGCGGTGATGGCTTCGCTAGCCACCGTGGTGAAGCGCGATCTGAGCGGGCTGTCCAAGTTCCTGTTCGTGGGCGTGATCATGCTGATCATCGCCGGCATTGCGAACATCTGGCTGCAGATGCCCGCGTTGATGATCGTGTTCTCAGTTGCGGCCATTGGCATCTTCTCAGCCTTCATGCTGATTGACGTCAGGCGCGTACTCGATGGGGGGGAGACGAACTATATCTCCGCCACCCTGGCGATTTATCTGGACCTCTACAACGTCTTCGTGAACCTGCTCTCTTTGCTAAGCATTTTCAGCGGCGGCGGTCGTCGCTAATTCGCCTCTCTTTGCAAGTCAAACAGCCCGGTTCCTCCGGGCTGTTTGACTTGCGCCCCGCTCTGAAAGCTTTGTGCGACGCCGTCAGCGCTTGCCAATCGCGAATGGGATCTGGCCATGAATGTCCAAGCGGGAACCAAGCGTAATCATCTAACCAGCGAGATGCGGTTTTCCATCCCCCTTGGCCTGCGGTCGATCGCAGCACCCTCAACGCCCTTCCCCGTCTGGGGCGTCATGCCTAGGTCCGATGCGCATAACCGCACCATTGCGTCGTTGACTTCGACTCAGCGCCGCCCAAGCCGTGACCCTTTCGCATTACCTTACCGCGACGCCAGGCTCATGACAATTGACTGCCAGGGCGCCTGGCAATCTCAAGCCTTTTCAAATATGGCAATCGACTCCACGTGGGACGTGTGAGGAAACATGTTGACCGCCCCGACCGCCGTAAGGTGATATCCGGCTTGGTGGACGAGCAGACCGGCGTCGCGCGCCAGGGTTGCGGGATTACACGACACGTAGACGATGCGCGTCGGCCCTGGATACCCCGACGCCGCCGCCTCACATAACGCCTTGCAAAGCGCAAGCGCTCCTTCGCGCGGGGGGTCGACCAACCATTTTTCAAATTGACCCATCCGCTTCAACGCATCTGCGTCGATTTCGAAAAGATTGCGCGCCTCAAAGCGCGTGCATCCCGCGAGGCCATTTTGCTCGGCATTGTCACGCGCTCGTTGCACCAAGCCTTCATTGCCTTCGACGCCTAGAACATGGTCCGACCGCGTGGCCAACGGCAAGGTGAAATTCCCCAATCCGCAAAACCAGTCCGCGACGTGCTCATGCTTGAGCGGGGCAAGTAGGCGCACAGCGCGGGACACCAGGGCAAGGTTAATGCTGTGGTTGACCTGCGTGAAATCCGTTGGCGTGAAAGGCATGCGCAGACCGAACTCAGGAATGGCATAGTCCAAGGGA
>JAGWOZ010000068.1 GCA_028870715.1 Betaproteobacteria bacterium
GCGAGATCAGGGCCAATGGGTACCGTTCTGCGAGTTGTGGGGTGGTCGCCTCGGATTCGTAGGGAAGCAACACTTCGGGTAGCGGGTCGCGCCCGGCAGCAGCTTCACGCTCGGACCAAAACTCGCATTTTCCGGAAGGCGTCGGAAAGCCGCCTTGCGCGAAAGGGGCCTCGGGCACCGTGAGCTTCATCCACCCCCGCTCACGCAATGCCTTGAAGGTGATGGCGCCATTGCAAGGGTCAGCCGCAATGGCCTGCGCAGCGATCTGTTCGTCGGTCTCGGCAAAGCAAGCATCGGTGAAGCCCATGCGAGTGGCAAGCTCACGGAATATCTGGCTGTTGGGCTTGGCCTCACCAAGCGGCGCAATGGCCGGGTTATTCGCCAGCCAGTAACGGTGGCCGTAGGCCTTGTGCACGTCAAGGTGCTCAAGCTGCGTCGTGGCCGGCAGCACGTAGTCCGCGAGGTCAGCAGTATCGGTTTGGAAGTGTTCGAGCACCACGGTGAACAGGTCTTCACGAGCGAAACCCTTGCGCACCGCTTCACCGTCGGGCGCGACCGCCATGGGATTGGAGTTGTAGACGATGACGGCTTCGATGCGGGGGCCAAATTCCGGGCTGCTTGGGCGTTGAAGATCATCGCCGATGGTGGACATGTTGATCGTGCGCGGGCCACGCCCAGCAAGCAGATCAGGGCGTTCGAGCGCCGCGGTGTTGACTGCGAAATGGTTGGAGCTGGACAGCAGAACACCCCCTGCCGGATCGCGCCACGCACCGATGAGGGCCGGCAAGCTGGCGATGGTGCGTACCGCGTTGCCACCACCGCGCACGCGCTGCAGCCCGTAATTGACACGAATGGCAGCCGTCCGCAGCGTGCCATAGTCCAATGCCAGTTGTCGGATTTGCTCGACTGGGACGCCGCACACCGCCGCCGCGCGCTCGGGCGGCCACTGCAGTGCGCGCGCGCGCAGCGCCTCAAAGCCCAGCGTGTAGCGGTTGATGTAGTCCTGATCGAGCCAGCCATGGGTGATCAGCTCATGCATCAGCGCATACGCCAGCGCAGCATCCGTGCCTGGGCGCAGCTGAATGTGCTCGTGGCATTTGTCGGCTGTCTCATGGCGCCAGGGGTCGATGCACACGAGTTTGGCCCCGGCGCGCTTGGCGCGCTGTGCATAGGTCCAGAAATGCAGGTTGCTGGTGATGCTGTTGCTGCCCCAAATCAGGATCAGCCGGCTGTGCGCGAATTGCTCCACATCCATGCCGACCTTGCCCCCGAGGACTGCATCCAGCCCCGCCCCTCCGGCGGCAGAGCAGATGGTGCGATCGAGTCTGCTTGCACCCAGCTTGTGAAAAAACCGCGCAGCCATGGCTTCTCCCTGCACCAGGCCCATGGTTCCCGCGTAGCTATAGGGCAAGATGGCTTCGGGGTTGCGGGCACCAATTGTGCCCAGCTTGGCCGCGATGTCATCGAGCGCCTCGTCCCAGCTGACCCGCGCATATTGCCCGCTGCCCTTGGCGCCGACTCTCTTGAGCGGATGCAGCAGACGCTGGGCGTGATAGGTCCGCTCAGGGTAACGCGATACTTTCGTGCAAAGCGCACCATGGGTGGTGGGATGATCCGGATCCCCACGCACAGCGGTGGCCACGCCGTTTTCTACCGTGACGAGGAGGGCGCAGGTGTCAGGGCAGTCATGTGGGCATGCGCCGCGTACGGTGATTGCAGGATGGTGGGTGGGGGCAAGGTCAGCCATGGCGGAAGTACGGTGGGGCAATCGGCGCGACAAAAGGCAAGTGTAGGCCGCACCCATGCCCTGGATCGGCACTTTGGGCAGGCGGCCGCTGTTTGGGTGAAAATGCATCAGGCATTCTTGACCCATACACGGGAGACGTCCATGCAGATCATCGACTCCATCGTCGCCGAGGCACCACGCTTTCGCGACGTCCGGCGCGATCTCCACGCGCACCCAGAGCTGTGCTTTGAGGAACACCGCACGAGCGACACCGTTGCCGCGCTTCTGGCTGAGTGGGACCTGCAGGTGCACCGCGGCCTGGGAGGTACGGGCGTCGTGGCGGTGATCAACGGCAGTTTGGGGCAGGGCCGTTCGATTGGATTGCGTGCGGATATCGACGCGCTGCCCGTCACTGAAAAAAACACGTTTCCGCACGCCAGCACGCACCCAGGCAAGATGCACGCCTGCGGCCACGACGGGCATACGGCGATGCTTCTGGCGGCTGCGCACCACCTGAGCCGGCACCGTGACTTCGCGGGCCGGGTGGTCTGCATTTTCCAGCCAGCGGAGGAGGGCGGTGGGGGGGCGCGGGAGATGATCAAGGATGGCCTCTTCGACCGATTTCCCGTTGACGCCGTGTTCGGAATGCACAATTGGCCAGGCATACCCGCCGGGCACATGGCGCTGCGTGCCGGTCCAGTCATGGCCTCGAGCAATGAGTTCCACATCATCGTGCGTGGCAAGGGCTCACATGCCGCCATGCCCCACCTTGGGCTGGACCCGGTGCCCGTGGCGTGCCAAATGGTGCAGGCCTTTCAGACGATCCTCACCCGCAACAAGAACCCTCAAGACGCTGCGGTCATTTCCGTCACCATGATCCATGCCGGGGAGGCCACCAATGTCGTGCCGGACACGGCCGAGGTCCAGGGCACGGTACGCACGTTTACCAACGAGGTGCTGGACATGATCGAGTCGCGCATGCGCGAGGTCGCGACGCACATCGCCGCCGCGTTCGGAGTGCAGTGCGACTTCGCGTTCCGGCGCAACTATCCACCCACGATCAACCATGCCGCCGAGACCGAATTCGCTCGCGGCGTGATGATGGAACTCGTCGGTGAGGATGCTGTGCACCAGTTCGAGCCGTCAATGGGGGCCGAGGACTTTGCATACATGCTGCAGGCCAGACCGGGCGCCTATCTCATTATCGGTAACGGTGGTGGCGATCACCGCAGCGCCGGCCACGGCGCCGGCCCCTGCACGCTTCACAACGCGAGCTACGATTTCAACGACGAGATCATCCCCCTGGGGGCCAGCTATTGGGTTCAGCTCGCGCGACGCTGGCTGGCGCAGGATTAAGCGCGGGGTGCCGGCGCATCGAACACGCAACGTTGCCGGCGGCGCCGATTTCCGGTCGCCGTCCCGTGATCGGCGCATCAACGCGGGCGTTCCTTGCCGAATCCTCGGTCGACGCGTTGGCCCGTCGCCTTGCCGTCATCGGCCAGGGCAAGCTTCCGGTGTCTTCCCTTTGAGCGCGGTGGTGCCGAGCTTGCGAAGGTTCGCAGCCTGCTCCTTGGTCAGGCCATTGAGCACCCAAGTCGTCGCTTGCATGTCCAGGTTGCGTTGCACCACATGGGCGCTACTCACACCCTTGGCTTGCATGATGGCGAGCTGCGCTTGTGCGGCTGCCTCGGTGCCCAGCACTCCGAGCGATATGCCCGGCATGTAACGCGGCCGGTCCGGGACCGCAGCATAGCTGCCGTCCTTGAGCCCCAGACGTTGAAGCTCCCCGAGCTTGCGCTTGAGTGTGTCGGTATCCGGGTATGGTCCCATCAGGACCATCCACTGCGGCGGAAGGGGGTGTTGCTTTTCTACCGGTGCAAACCCGGCAGCGCGCAGAGCCGCGCCGACGTCGGAGCCTGCCGTCAGATACGGTCCGACTTGCAAGCACACGGGGCTCTTGACCGCTTCCGTGCCAGATGCCGCAGCGGCCGGCGCGGAGCCAGCGGGGGAGGGAGTCGGGCTTGCCTCGGACACCGCGGCCACAGGGATTGAAGCGGTCGACACGCGACCATCTACCGCCGATGCGGGCGGCGCATCAGGCAAGACGGTGCGCACAGCAATGGTCAGGCGCTCCGGATGGATTTGCTGCTGCAGGCGCTGCGGTTCGCCAACCGTCGTCGGACCGAGGCCTGCGGCGCGCAGGTATCCGTGCGACCAGGCAAAAAAGCCGAGGTTGGCCAGAATCAGAAGCAAGACGATGGTGCGCAGCATGGCGGCAGGTGGAGGGTCGTTTGAGGCGAGCAACGGCAATCAGGGTGATCCTAACGAGGCTCCAGCTCCAGCCAGACGCAGTGACACATCGCCGCTGGACACTCGGCGCAAGCCTTGGGGCGTTTCCAGCAAGAGGCACCCGGAGTCATCCACGCCTCGGGCGATCCCCGTATGGCGTGTCTCCCCTTGGTCAAGAATCGCCACCGCCTGGCCCGTCCACGCGTGCAGATGATTCCAGGCATCGATCCAGGGGGCCAGCCCCGAGTGCGCGTAGGTGGGAAGACCGGCGAGCAGGGCTGGCGCAAGTCTGCGCAATACGTCCCAGCGGTCGGGTGGATTGCTCCCCACGGCATCCAGTCCCGTTGCGTGTGGCAGGTCGGGCGGTGTGCGCAGGTTCAGGCCGATGCCGATCACGGCCCAGCGCGCCTGGGGCGTGTCGGCCAACTCGACGAGCACCCCGGCAAGCTTGCGCCCGTGCAGCAATACGTCGTTGGGCCACTTCAGGCGCGCCTCCGGGGACCCCAGGCCATGCAGGCATTGCGTGAGCCACACCCCCACTGCCACACTGAGCCCCGCAATGGCCGCGCCGGGGGCGAAGGGCCAAGCCAGCGAGGTCAGCAAGCTATTGCCTGCATCCTGCCAGACGCGTGCCTGGCGCCCACGCCCTGCCGTCTGGTGGCCGGCCACCAGAAGTTGGGGGCTCACCGCCCCACGGCCTGCGCGCACATGCTGCAGCAGGTCGGCATTGGTCGAGCTTGTCTGCTCCATCCAGCGCACGCTGCAGGCTAGGTTTTGCGCGGCAAGTTCGGCCTCGAGAGTTTGCGCCTTGTGCGCGTCGACGCAGTGGATGGTGCCGGAGCGCATGGGCGTCAGCGCTTGGGAGCAAGCATGGTGCCGCGGCAGGTCGGTGCGCCGCAATGGCACGCATATTCGCGCTTAACCCTGGACGTATAGCGCGCGTCCAGACTCAGGCGATAGTCGTAGAAGAGCTCCTCGCCCGCGGAGATGTCGCGCAGCGCATAGATGAATACGCGCTCGCCTTGCTGCCGTGCTTCGCAGTTGGGGTCGCATGCGTGGTTAATCCATCGTGCGCTATTGCCCCCCACGTTGGCGTCAATGACGCGGCTGTCATCGAGCGAGAAGTAAAACGTATGCGTGGGTTGCAAAGGGTCGCGCGGATGCCGGCGCTGGGCCTCATCCCAGGAGATGCGCTCGCCCCGGTATTCCAAAATGCGGTCGCCTGCTGCGATGGTGAAGCGAGCGAACACACCCTTGCCGTGTACCGGGGACGTTCGCACCTCCGTTTGACGCGGCTTCATGCGCGCGCCGTCTGGCGCGGCGCGCCCAACCTTTGACGGGGATGTTGTGTGCTCGGTTTTCAAGGCTTGGTGGAAACTGGTTAAAGTAGAAAAAGGGAAGCGCGTGCACCACCCAGCTTGGCGCTGCGCGCGGAATGCTTCCATGCCGGCCGCAGTTCGGGCGGCCATAGAACACGCCACGCGCTCAATGACGATATTCTGAGCGAAGGAATTGTAAGGAGACCCACCATGCAGGAGCAGCGGCGCAACCATTTCAAAGCTTTCGTCGCTGGGGTCACGGCCGCCATGCTTGCCCCTGCAGTGCGGGGGCAAGCGATAACGCAGGCTGCGGCGATCAGGGCAGGCGAGCAGAAAAACTCCGTGTCGCTTCCGGGCGTTGGCAGTGCATTGGCGCTGCCTTCGCGCGTTGCGCTCATGAATGGTGAGGAGTTGCACGCGCGGGATCTTCAGGGCAAGCTGGTGGTCTTGGAATATTGGGCGACTTGGTGCCCGTTTTGCGCGCGCCAAATGCCCCACCTGGAGGAGCTTTATACAAAGCAGCGCGGGCAGGGTCTCGTGGTTCTCGGGTTGTCGGTTGATCGAGAAGCTGCCGTGGTGCCCGCCTATATTAAAAAGCACGGCGTGAGTTTTCCAGTAGCCTGGCTGTCGGCCGAGCTTTCCCGTCAGTTGCCTAAACCCGCCGGTCTCCCTGTCACCATCGTGATAGGCCGTGACGGCCGCGTGATGATGGCTGAAGCTGGCGAGATGTTTCCTGAAGACATTGCTGGCATCGCCAAATTCCTCTAAGACACCATACAGCCATCCATGAGCAAGACTTTAATCATCGCTGAAAAGCCCAGCGTCGCGCAGGACATCGTGCGTGCGCTCACGCCCACTGCCGGCAAGTTCGAGAAGCATGACGAGTACTTCGAAAGTGACACCTACCTTGTCACATCCGCCGTGGGGCACCTGGTGGAAATCGGCGCACCCGACGCTTTTGAGGTCAAGCGGGGCAAGTGGAGCTTCGCCAATTTGCCGGTGGTTCCAACTCACTTTGACCTCAAGCCCATCGAGAAAACCCGCTCGCGTCTATCGGCCATTGCCAAATTGCTTAAGCGCAAGGACATCACGTCCGTTGTCAACGCCTGTGACGCCGGGCGCGAGGGCGAACTGATTTTCCGTTTGATCCAGCAATACGCCAGCGCGAAGCAACCGGTGCAGAGGCTGTGGCTGCAGTCGATGACGCCTCAGGCCATTCGCGACGGCTTCGCGCACCTGCGCAGCGATGCGGAGATGCAGCCACTTGCTGCGGCGGCGCGCTGCCGCAGCGAGGCCGATTGGTTAGTCGGGATTAACGGAACCCGTGCCATGACGGCCTTCAACTCGCGTGACGGGGGTTTTTTCCTGACCCCGGTCGGCCGGGTGCAAACGCCCACGCTCTCGGTGGTGGTGGCGCGCGAGGAGCAGATTCGCCGCCACATTGCGCGACCGTATTTCGAGGTGCAGGCACAGTTCCACGCTGCGGCCGGAGACTATGCGGGCAAGTGGTTCGATCCTGCATTCAAGAAAGATGCCAATGATGCGGATCGGCGGGCAGACCGTATCTGGGATCGTGCCCAAGCCGAAGCCATTGTTGCTGCATGCGCTGGCAAAACCGCCGACGTGCATGATGAGTCGAAACCCGCGACACAAATCTCTCCAGCCCTGTTTGATCTCACCACGCTGCAGCGCGAGGCCAACTCCCGCTTTGGTTTTTCAGCCAAGATGACGCTGGCGTTGGCGCAGTCGCTATACGAAAAACATAAGGCGCTGACCTACCCGCGTACCGACTCGCGGCATTTGCCCGAAGACTATGTGGCCGTGGCTCGCGATACGCTCAACGTTCTGGGCCAAGGTGAAGGCGCAGCCGCGCCGTTGGCTGGCTACGCCCGGGCGGCTTTGGAACGTGGCTACGTGAAGCCTACCAAGCGGGTCTTTGACAACGCGAAGGTGTCGGACCACTTCGCGATTATTCCGACCAACCATGTACCCAAGGCGCTCAGCGAGGCCGAAGCCAAGTTGTACGACATGGTGGCGCGCCGGTTCCTCGCCGTGTTCTATCCTGCGGCTGAATTCCTCGTAACCACGCGCCTGAGCCGCATTGGCACACATCAGTTCCGTACCGAGGGACGCATCCTTGTGGTCCCTGGATGGCTGGAAATCTACGGGCGCGCACAACAGGGCGACGACGCCAATCTCCCGTTGGTCCAGCCTGAAGAGGCGGTCTTGGCCGAGAGCGTCGAACTGTTGGAAAACAAGACCAAACCGCCCGCGCGCTATACCGAAGCGACACTGCTCAGTGCAATGGAAAACGCCGGCAAGATGGTCGACGACGAAGACTACGCCGAGGCGATGGCGGGCAAGGGTCTCGGCACTCCAGCGACTCGCTCGAGCATCATTGAAGGGCTGCTGGCCGAGCAGTACATGTTGCGGGAAGGGCGCGAACTGGTGCCCACTGCGAAGGCATTTCAGCTCATGACCCTTTTGCGTGGCCTGGGTGTGGAAGAACTCACCAAGCCCGAGTTGACGGGTGAGTGGGAGCACAAACTGGCGCAGATGGAGCGTGGGCAGATGGAGCGCGACGCGTTCATGCGCGAGATTGCCGCAATGACCGAGGCCATCGTCAAGCGCGCAAAGGAGTTCAACCGCGACAGCGTGCCCGGGGACTATGCCACGCTTGAGACGCCATGTCCGAATTGCGGCGGCGTTGTCAAGGAGAATTACCATCGATACGCGTGCACGCAGTGCGATTTTTCCATCGGCAAGCATCCCGGCGGCAGGAGTTTCGAGCGGGCCGAGGTGGAGCAGTTGCTGCGCGACAAGCATCTGGGGCCTCTGACCGGATTTCGCAGCAAGATGGGCCGTCCATTCTCGGCCGAGCTTCGCCTTGTGCGTGAGGGCGGTGAGGCGGCTCAGGGTCAATGGAAACTGGAGTTCGACTTCGGCCAGCCCACCAGTGGCGAAGGTGCCGAAGCCCCGGACTTTACCGGCCAGGAGCCGCTGGGTGTTTGTCCCAAGTGCAGTGGCGCGGTGTACGACGGCGGCAGCGCCTACGTGTGTGAACACAGCGTGGGCCCGGCTCCCACCTGCGACTTCCGCACCGGCAAGATCATTTTGCAGCAGTCCATTGATGCCGCGCAATTGCGCAAGTTGCTGGCTGACGGCCGCACCGATTTGCTCGACGGCTTTGTCTCGGCGCGTACCAAGCGCAAATTCAAGGCTTATCTCGTGCGTCAGCCTGATGGAAAGGTGGGTTTTGAGTTTGCCCCGCGTCCGGGAGCAGCCGCGAAATCGGGCGCGCCAACTGCCAAGAGCGCAGCACGCAAGGCGGTGTCGCGCAAGCCGCCGCAGCGCAAGACGGTGGGCTGAGGTTTGCCGCGCCAGGGCGTCCATCCGGCCCGCTCGGGGTGCGGCCACTCCATGCGCTGCGGCGCTGCGCCAGCTGCCGGCTGAGGAACGGCTGTGCAGCGCGGTGTGATTCCGGGGCCGGTGCTGCGCGTAGACAGATGAAGACCGGGTGCCCAGGTGACGGCCTGGATCACGATGCCTGCCGCGGTCTGGTCTGCAGGCCTCAGCTTGGGGGTTCGGCCTCTGCAAGGCGGATGCGCGCCACGAGCCCGGGCATGTTGCTGGCGCTGCACGAAGGGTTGTCGGCCAATTCCACTGCGGCCCCGTGCTGGCGGGCAATTTCCTGCACGATGGACAGCCCCAGCCCGCTACCGTCGTGGCCGGTCCCCAGCACGCGATAAAACGGCCGGAAAACCAATTCCCGCTCTGACGGGGCAATGCCCACGCCGGTGTCTTCAACACTCAGTGTGGATTGCCAATTGGTCGGATCATGCTGCAGCCGCACGGCCACGCTTCCGGCAGGCGGCGTATAGGCGATGGCGTTATCCAGCAGGTTCTTGGTCAGCTCATGCAGGAGCAGAGCGTGTCCGCGCACCCACAGTGGGCCGGGTGGAGCCTCAAATTCCAGGTCAAGCCCCTTATCCAAAGCCATCGGCGCGAGTTCCTGCACGGCGTCCCGCACCGGCTTGCGCAAATCCAATGTGGTGGAGGCGCCCTGCGAGGCGACGCCCTGGTTCTCCGCACGCGCCAGCGACAGGAGCTGGTTGACCAGGCGCGTGGTGCGCACGACCGAGAGGCCAATTTGCCTGAGGCTGGCCCTCAGTTCGTTGGTGTCGGTCTGGCGTGCTGCAAGTTCGGCCTGCATCCGCAGTCCGGCAAGCGGGGTCTTGAGTTGGTGCGCGGCGTCGGCGATGAAACGCTTCTGGGTCTGAATGGACTGCTCCAGGCGCCCCAGGAGACCGTTGATCGAATCCACGAGGGGGGCGATTTCCTCCGGCGCCTCGCGCTGATCGATCGGGCTAAGATCATCGGGGCGGCGCCGGCGGATGCGCGCCTGCAGCTCATTGAGGGGCACGATGCCCTGGCCCAGCCCGAACCACACGAGAAGGATGGAAATCGGCACGATGACGAACTGCGGCAGGATGACGCCCCGCACGATATTGCGCGCAAGCGTGGTACGGCTTGCCAACCCTTCAGCAACTTGGACCAATAGCAATGCGGGCCGCTTGCCTACGGCAGCCTGCACGCCGTGCAGTGCGCGCGCAGGCATGCCCTTGGGCGGTGTCGTCAGTTGCGCAGGTTGGCCAACGCCCGCTGGCTCCCCAATGGGGACCCAGCGCCAGGCGATACGCAGCTTCTTTCCTCCCACCATCGCGTCGCGCAGGTGCAGTCCGTCGCTCCAAGGCGAGGCAGCGTCGGGGGGTAATGGAAGGGCAGGATCGCCCCCCAGCACTTGGCCGGAAGGCGCGCGTAGCTGCATCAGTACGGTGTCCTCGCCCGTAAGCGCATCGGTGCGCGCCTGACCAAGAAGGGGCAAGGCCGTGCCAGGGCTACGCTGAGCGAGCTCCGCCAATACGGCAATGCGTCGCTCCAGGCCTTGGTCGAAGGGTTGGGTGGCGATCGCTTGCGCCACCAGATAGGTAATGCCGATGGATAGCGGCCACACCAGCAGGAGCGGCACCAGCATCCAGTCGAGGATTTCGCCGAACAACGAGCGCTGGCGGCGCTTGGGTGCAGGTGAAACCGGTCGCGCTGGCGATCCGGCCTCAGTTTCGGCGCGGCTTGCGTCGTCTTCCCCGAGCCGACGATTCGGCTTGGGTAGCGAGTGGGAGGCCTCAGACAAGGTACGACACGCCGGCACGCGCGGGTTGGGTTGCGCAAAGCCGCCGAGTCATGCCGCGTGCTGTGGCTGGCCGGGGATTTTTTCCAGACAGTAGCCCAAGCCCCGCACCGTGGCAATGTGCACTGGACCCACCTCAATTTTTTTGCGCAGGCGGTGGATGTAGACCTCGATGGCGTTGGTGCTGACTTCCTCTCCCCAGACGCAGAGATGATCGACGAGTTGGTCCTTGCTGACCAGCCGGCCAGCACGTTGTAACAGGACCTCCAGCAGCGCGAGTTCGCGCGCAGAAAGGTCCACGACTTTGTCGTCGAGCATCACGACGCGACCGGGAAGATCCACGCTTAGTGGGCCATGTCGGATGACGGAGCTGGCGCCGCCCATGCCGCGCCGGGTGAGCGCCCGCACACGCGCCTCCAGTTCAGCCAATTCGAACGGCTTGGCCATGTAGTCGTCGGCGCCCAAATCCAGACCACGCACCTTGTCTTCGACATTGTCCGCCGCCGTGAGGATCAGCACAGGCAAAGTGTTGCCGCGGTTGCGCAGGCGCCGAAGGACCTCGAAGCCGGGTAGACGGGGTAAACCCAGATCAAGGATCAGCAGGTCGAATTCGTTGGTTTGCAGGGCGCTGTCGGCCGAGGCGCCGTCACCGACCTGGTCTACGGCGTAGTGGCTTGCACGCAGCGAGCGGGTCAGGCCATCGGCGAGAACCTGGTCGTCTTCGGCGATCAGGATGCGCATCGCAGTCTCCTCGTTGTGAGCCAGCATCGAAGGCTGGGTTGCAACGATTTTAGGCAGCAACTGCTCCCGTGCGCCATTTCGCCGCGCCAACGCGCAATTTCGCCTCAGCGCACGGTGGGTTGCCTGCAGGGCCCCCCAGGGTTCGCGGGCAGGTCAGGCGCTGTGCAGGGCCTCGTCGAGCAGCGCTTCAATGGCGCCCCAACCGCCGGCGGCACGTGGGTCATTGATCAACGCCGTCACGCTCAGGCGCCGGCCGGCCGGAGTCTGCACATAGCCCGCAATGCTCAGAACGTTGCGCAGGCTACCGGTCTTGGCGTGAATCAGCCCGGTTTCGGGGCTCCCGGCGAATCGGCGCTTCAGCGTGCCGTCCTCGCCCGCCAGGGGCAGTGAGGATACGAATTCGGGCATCACAGGGCTGGCCCATGCGGCGCGCAGAAGGCGGTTGATGTCGTCTGCGGAAATGCGCGCGATGCGCGACAGGCCACACCCGTTGTCTAGAACAAGGTCGGACATGCCGAGCTGGTGCGCGTCAAGCCATTGCGTGGTGGCCTGCGCGGCCTTGCCGAAATCAGCAGGCATTCCAAAAGCCTGAATGGCAAGTTGCAGGAACACCTGTTGCGCCATCACATTGTTGCTGTACTTGTTGATGTCGCGCACGATCACGGCCAGCGGTTCTGATTTCCAGGTCGTCAGTAGCGTGGCCGTTGAGGGCAGGCGGCCCGATACAACCTGACCATTCCACCTGATGCCGGTTTGCGCAAAAGTGGCAGCCAGGATGGCCTGCACGAAGCGATCGGCCGGCATGGGTGCTGCGATGTTCCAAGTCTGGTCGTTGCAAGCGGCGGCGTATTGCCCGGCGAAGGCTGGTGTGAGCGGGTCGGCGAAACTGGCCTGCAGGCGACTCTTCCATGCCCCGCAGGCGCCGCCGCTCAGTTGGGGTCGCTGGGTCACCGTAAAGCCAGAAAGTGGCGGTTCCGTAGTGATGCTTACCGAATCGGTTTGCGGCTCGGGATGGAAACCCAGGCGCACGGCACCGAAATTCAGCAGGAACGCGTCAGGCCCGACGTTATACGGGGCCAGAGCGTCTTCATCAAAGACGGCCGGGTCATGTGGTGGCAGAGCGTAGATGCTGCGGTCAATGAGGACGTTACCGTCAATTTTGTGCAGTCCGAGGTCGCGCAATCGCTGGGCTAGGCTCCACAGGTTGTCGGCCATCAGATGTGGGTCACCGCTGCCGACAAAGGCCAAGTCTCCGGACAGCACGCCGTCGTTGAGCGGCCCGACGGCGTACACGGGCGTTTCCCAACGAAACGCCGGCCCGAGCAGGTTGAGTGCGACAAAGGTTGGGACGAGCTTCAAGACCGAGGCCGGATTCATGGCCTGCCCAGCGTTGACGGATAGTTGTGGTCGCGTGTCGTCAAGCGCCTGGATGATGAAGCTGCAGGACGTTTCGGGGATGCGAGCCTGACGCAGAGCGGCAGCGATGGAGCCCGGCAGGCGTCGGCTGGCCCAGCCCTGTGCCTGTGCGGTGAAAGCGGTGCCCGCTGCAAGGGGGGCCAAGGCCACGCGGGCGCAGAAATTGCGACGGCTCGGATTCATGTGCTGTGGGCGGCTGTATGGCGTCGGTGACTGCGCCGCATGCTAAGGCAAGTTGGATGCCAACTGCCTTGAGCATTTTTCATGGGCTTCAGAGGGATGTTGCTGCGGTGTCGGTGCGCAGGGGAGCGCATACGGCATGCGGCCCCAAGCAGGACAGGGACGTGAGGGCTTCGCGTACGGTCCTGGCGGCTGGATTGCGGTGTCCCTTCTCAGAAAGCCTGCCGGTCGGATGTGCACCCGCCGTGGCGCCTGCAAGTGCACGGGAGGCGCCACCTCCGATGCACGTAATGGTGCAACCTGATTTGTCGGCGTGTCATTCTCGATGCGCCACGCGCCGTCCGAAAGATGCCGCCGCTTGCAGCATTGCACGGCGCTTTTGCCGATGCGGCGATTCGGAGCAAGCCCTTTGCGCGGCTAAACTCGGGTCGTTACAGCCGTCAATCTCCCGCCACGCCGCTCGGCTCCTCCACAGCTCGCATGCACGCATCCTTGCCCGTCCTCGCCTTTGACTGCAGCACCGAATGGGTTTCGGTGGCGCTTGACGTCGGTGCGGCGCGCGTGGTGACGCGGCGCGAGCCTGGTGGCGCGCGTGCCTCGCAGCGTTTGCTGCCGCTTGTGCAAGAGGTCCTGGCTGAGGCGGGGATCGGCCTGCGCGAAGTGGGACTGATCGGATTTGGCGCGGGACCTGGCGCGTTCACAGGGCTGCGAGCGGCGTGCGCCGCTGCCCAGGGTCTGGCGTTTGGGCTCAATCGGCCGGTCGTGCCGGTTCATACGTTGCTGGCTGTGGCTGCTTCGGCCGTCACGGATGCGCCCCTCGTGCTTGCAGCCGACGATGCCCGCATGGGGGAAATCTACTGGGCCTTAGCTTCGCGAACGCCTGCAGGCGAATGGCGCCTGCAGGACGACGCCCGCGCCGATGCGCCGCCGGCGTTGTCGCAGGCATGGACCGAACAGCTGGGCGACGTGCCACGAGCGGGGCTTGCTCTGTGCGGAAACGCATGGGCTGCACACGGCGCGTCGCTTCGTGCGGTCCTGCCTGAGGGGTGGCAAGATATGCTGGCCTCGGCACTGACGGTTGCGCCTGAGGCCGCCGCAATCGCTGGGCTGGCTCGTGCTGCGCATGCACGTGGTGAAAGCGTGAGCGCTGTGCAAGCGCAGCCGATTTACGTGCGCAACAAGGTGGCGTTGACCAGCGAGGAGCGCATGCAGGCGCGCGAGGCGGCATCACGGGCGGCAACATGAATGGTGCAGGAGACACACGCCCATGAACGCGCGTCTCGAGCAATCCAAGCAACCGCCCCAGTTCGAGCTGCGCGAAATGACGGAGGCAGATCTGCAAGGCGTCATGAGCATTGAAACCCGCGCCTACGATTTTCCTTGGAGTCGGGGCAACTTTGCCGACTCGCTCAATCCTCGCTATGTGGTCCAGGTGCTCGCGGTTCCGCAGGGCGCAGTTCTTGGCTATTTTGTCGCCATGCCGGGAGTTGAGGAGATGCACCTCCTCAACATCACAGTGGATCCATTGAAGCAGGGGCTGGGCCTGGGGCTGCAATTGCTCGATGCGGTGCTGTTGGCTGCCGTGATGCATGGCGCACATCTCTTATGGCTGGAGGTGCGGCCGAGCAACCGTCGCGCCATTCGCCTTTACGAGCGCTACGGGTTCCATGCGGTAGCCCAGCGCAGAAATTACTACCCAGCACTTGATCGATACGGTCAGCCGTGCAAGGAGGATGCCATCGTCATGTCGGCACAAGTTGATCAGTTGCGTGAACGCCGCGGCCTGGCATGAGGCAACGACGCATGCCACAGTCTGCGCTTGATCCCGTGCGCCTGGCCTGCCTGCAGGCGCTTGGCCTGCCGATGGTCTATGTGCGGCGCAGCATCCTCGTTGACGGCGAAATGGCTGCTTTGCTGCCTGAACTTCCCGGA
>JAGWOZ010000069.1 GCA_028870715.1 Betaproteobacteria bacterium
AAGCCCTGTTCGCAGCGACCCGACGTCCGCTCGCATGGGTGTAAGCAATCTCGCGTGCTTAGGCCGACAAACGGCACAACCCGATAACCTGTCGGACGCGGGTTCGTCCCGGGTCGTGGAGAGAGGCGGTGGCGATCGATCAGCGTGGTCTGGAGGCTGCGCTCCCCACCTGCTTACCGGGGCCGCATTGCCATGCACGATCGAGCCGGAGGTGCGGATTGCCGCCAGCTCGACTCCAGCTTTGCCGGTTCTCAGGCCGAATCGGTGGGGGGTGCCTCGCGGCCGCCTGCTTCGGATTCCGTCTGGTTTTCGATTTCATCCTGGCGCTGGTGGAAGTTTCCGGCGCCCTTGAGAACCCTGCACGACTGGGAGCGCTTCGCGTTGTTGCGCGCAAAGTAAAAATGAGCCACTAGGACTTGAATTCCCACGCTTTGGCCCTACAATTAGCACTCGCATGTAGTGAGTGCTAGCGGCAGATGTTTGGAAATCCAGCAGTCTCCCCAAGCGCTCGGGCTGGTGCGTTGCACTGGCATGCGTTCAATCCATCGAATTCCATCAACAGGAGCAACACGAATGAAATTGCGTCCCTTGCATGACCGCGTGATCGTCAAGCGCGTGGAACAGGAAACCAAGACGGCTTCGGGCATTTTTATTCCCGACAATGCCGCCGAAAAGCCCGATCAGGGTGAGGTTCTGGCCGTGGGCCCGGGCAAGCGTGATGACAAGGGCGAGCTGAGCCCCATGTCGGTCAAGGTTGGCGATCGCGTGCTGTTTGGCAAGTACGCCGGGCAGACCGTCAAGGTTGACGGCGACGAATTGATGGTGATGCGCGAAGATGACCTGATGGCGGTCATCGAGAAGTAATTCGCACCCATCCTCATTCAAATCCATTCGGAGATACACACATGGCAGCAAAAGAAGTTGTATTCGGCGCAGATGCCCGCGCCCGCATGATGGAAGGCGTGACCGTACTGGCCAACGCCGTGAAAGCCACGCTGGGCCCCAAGGGGCGTAACGTGGTGCTTGAGCGCAGTTTCGGTGCCCCGACCGTCACCAAGGACGGTGTGTCCGTGGCCAAGGAAATCGAGCTGAAGGACAAGCTGCAGAATATGGGCGCGCAGATGGTCAAAGAGGTGGCGTCCAAGACCAGCGACAATGCCGGCGACGGCACGACGACGGCTACCGTGCTGGCGCACGCGATGGCGCGCGAAGGCATGAAGCTTGTTGCCGCCGGCATGAATCCGATGGATCTCAAGCGCGGCATCGACAAGGCTGTGACCGCCCTGATCGAAGAGTTGAAGAAGACTTCCAAGCCCTGCACCACGAGCAAGGAAATTGCCCAAGTCGGGACGATCTCGGCCAACGCCGATGAGGACGTCGGCCAGATCATCGCCCAGGCGATGGACAAGGTTGGCAAGGAAGGCGTGATCACCGTCGAAGATGGCAAGAGCCTGAACAACGAGCTCGACATCGTCGAAGGCATGCAGTTCGACCGTGGCTACCTGTCGCCCTACTTCATCAACAACCAGGACCGCCAGGTCGCTGTGCTGGAAAATCCGTACGTTCTGCTGAACGACAAGAAGATTTCCAACATCCGCGATCTTCTGCCGATCCTGGAGCAGGTTGCCAAATCGGGCCGGCCGCTGCTGATCATCGCCGAGGACGTGGACGGCGAGGCGCTGGCAACCCTGGTGGTCAACAGCATCCGTGGCATCCTCAAGACTGTGGCCGTCAAGGCTCCAGGTTTCGGCGATCGTCGCAAGGCGATGCTGGAAGACATCGCCATCCTCTCTGGCGGCAAGGTCGTTTCGGAAGAGACAGGCATGACGCTGGAGAAGGTGACGCTGGCCGACCTCGGGCAAGCCAAGCGCGTGGAAGTGGCGAAGGAAAACACGACGGTCATCGATGGCGCCGGCAACGCTGCCGACATCGAAGCTCGCGTCAAGCAGATCCGCGTGCAAATCGAGGAGGCAACTTCCGACTATGACCGTGAAAAGCTGCAAGAACGCGTGGCCAAGCTGGCCGGCGGCGTGGCCGTGGTCAAAGTCGGTGCCGCGACCGAAGTGGAAATGAAGGAAAAGAAGGCCCGCGTCGAAGACGCCCTGCACGCCACGCGCGCTGCAGTGGAAGAGGGGATCGTCGCCGGTGGTGGCGTGGCCCTGCTGCGTGCCCGTATCAACGTCAAGGTCACTGGGGCGAACCACGACCAAGACGCCGGCGTCAAGCTGGTGATGCGCGCCGTCGAAGAGCCGCTGCGCCAGATCGTGGCCAACGCCGGTGACGAGCCGAGTGTTGTGCTCAACAAGGTGCTGGAAGGCAAGGGCAACTACGGCTACAACGCGGCAAACGGCGAGTACGGTGACATGATCGAGATGGGGATTCTGGACCCCACCAAGGTCACCCGCACAGCGCTGCAAAATGCCGCCTCCGTGGCTGGCCTGCTGTTGACCACCGAGTGCATGGTGGCCGACGCGCCCAAGGATGAGACTGGCGGTGCGCCCATGGGTGGTGGCATGGGTGGCATGGGCGGTATGGGTGGCATGGACATGTAAAGCTGTCCAGTGTCTGGGTTGGGCCGCGGCGGCACGTCGTAGCCCTCTCGGTCATGGGCCTGCCGACCTTCGGGTTTGCAGGCCCTTTTCTTTGGGCGCCGACAAAGCCGGCCAGCGGGCGCGGCAAACCGGGAGTGGATCGGCAACAGGGCGCGGGTCGTGACAAGTCACGCGGGCGCTGCCATTTGCACTCGGCCCGCGTGTGTCACTACCATGTCGCGACTCGGCTCGAGGGGTTGGAATGCCACGCTTTTGTACCCGATGCGGCATGTCGAATGATGACGAGGCCCGATTTTGCACAGGCTGTGGGGCGGCGCTGTCCGCGCCATCCGTCACGGCGACTTCGGCCGCGACGGATCCCGAGCAAACCGCCAATTCAGAGATCGCGCCAGGGCGCAATGGCGAATCGAGGACACAAGCTGGGGCGCAAGGTGAGCACGTTGCACCAGTAGACCTGAATTCCGCGCCTTCCGGGCAGGGGCAAGGGGTACGAACCGACGCCCCGCATCCTGGGCCCGATGCCGGGCTTGAGCAGGCCCGACTGGCCGAGATCGCCGCCAGGATCAGGGCCCAGGACAAGGCGCGAGCCGCGGCATTGGCTGCCGCGCGCATTCCTGCCGCGTCCGACGTCAAGCGCTCGTCAAGAGCAAGCCTGCTTTCGGCCGCCACACGCGAGAAGGAAAGCGATTCCCCGGCGCATGCGGCCAACGGTGCGCAGGGCGAGGACGCCAATTCCCGACCAGCGCATGGCGCGCGCGAGCGCACGCCGATGCATCGCGCGCGCATGCCGCTGCCCGTGGCGGGCTTGACCGCACTGGTGGTCGCCGGGGGCGCTTACTGGTGGGTGCACACGCGCCAAACAGCAATCACGCAAGACGCGACCCATGCGCCCGTCGTGGCGAAGGCGCCGCCCGCACCAGCTCCGCACGGACCCCCCAGCGCGGCGCTCGCTGCGGTCGCGCCGGCGCCGGGGTCTGCGCCGCACGTGCCTGCACGGACCGCCCGAAGCGCGCAACAGCGTGGCTTTGCGGCAACGACTCACGGCGCCAAGCAGCGCGTGCAAGGAGGCGCTACGCATGGGGCCAGGCCGCGGGAAGAGGCGGCCGCGCCGCGGCGACCCGGGAATGTGCAACCCACGCCCGGGGCGCAAGGTCATGCGCCTGCTGCCGCGCGGACGCACCAGCGGCAGGATGAGGGCTCGGTGCAGCTGGCCAAATCCCAGCAGACCGCGCCACAGGTTTCTCAGCCAGCGCAAGGGCTTCAGGGGCGGGTCGATGCTTTGCGCGAGGACATCTCGAGTTGCCAGAGCAAGGGCAATTTCTTGACGCGTGAACTGTGTGTCCAGCGGGTGCGCTGGAAATATTGCGGTGCCCCGCTGGCTCCGGATCCCCTGTGGGGCAAGACCCCGGAGTGCCCCAATTCCCAGCAACACCGCATCAGCCCCTGATCGCTCAGCAGCGCAGCTGCGGCTTGTGGCGCTGTGCCAGTGCTGCAATGGTCTGAGCTCGCACGCTGGCCTGCGCCGGTGTCGCATCGCACGTGCCACGTGGTGCCTTACACGAGGAGAACACAATGACTGTGAGAACAACCGAAAACCTCAGCGTGCTGTTGCGCAGCTATGAGGCATTGCACAACTGGCGCGCGCTGGTCATGCTGGCGATCGCCTTCATCATTGCCGGGTTTGCCCTGATGGGCGGTGCTGCTGCGACAGCACGGTCGGGAACCGAAACGGTATCGATCCTCCTGGCGCTGCTGGGAGCCATCATCGCCCTCGTGGGCGCAAACGCCAGCGGGCTGATGCTGGTCGACCAGGCCTATGACCAACCCGTGCGCGGCTTCGGTGCAGCATTCTTCGGCGGCATGCAGGCAGCCCTCTACGTCATTGGGGGCATCATCCTTCTGGGCCTGGCGTTCGCCGTCGTTCTCGTGGCGGTGTTCATGCTGTCCCTGCTCGGGCGCGTGCCCGGATTGGGTGGCGTCTTTGGCTTTGTGCTCAGCGGGCCCTCAGTGGTCATCATCGCGTTGGCCTATGCCGTGCTGCTGCTGGCTGGGCCGTTGATTGTCGCGGGCATCTGGCACGGCGAAAAGCTCTTTGCCAGTGTGGCGCGTGCGGCTGACATCGTCGTCAAGAAGCCGCTGGACGTGCTGCTGTACTTTCTCGTCCTGGCCTTGATCATGGTTCCGGCTGCGGCCTTCATCTTTGGCGTGGTGTTCAGTGCCAGCACCATGGTTGGCGGGATGTATGCACCTGCGGGATTGGGGCATTTCAGTGGCGATGGCGCCAGCGGCATCCAGATGTTCGCGGACACCATGGAAGCCAACGGCTTGACGGGCGCCGCAATCTCCATCGCGATGGTGGTTTTCCGGGCCTGGTCGGTGCTCACCTTGGTCTATCTGCTGGGCGTCATCTTCGTTTACCGTGCGGTAAGCGAAGGTGTGGAATCGGCGGCAGCGGACCTGGTCGGCCAACGCTTGGCGCAGCTCAAGCAAAAACTCGACGAGTACAAGTCACGCGCTGCGATCACACCGCCACCTGCAGCGCCATCATCGGGCTCGCAGGCCGCCACCGCGCCGACTCCTGATTCGGCCCCTGATGCTTCTAGGCCACGCGGAACGTCGGCCGCCGCCGGGGCAAGCGCGGACCATTGCCCGGCATGCGGCGCCGCAGTCGCAGAAGGCGATGCCTATTGCGGACACTGCGGTCAAAAGTTGACATGAGCGTTGCCGGACGCCGATTTCGTGCACGACCACAGGAGCGCAGTCCATGCCACGATTTTGTACACGCTGCGGCCAGCAAAGCGCCAATGACGCGCGATTTTGCCACGCTTGCGGTGCGCCGCTGCAACGCCCGGTGACGATCGTGCCCGCAGGAGCGGGCCCGCGGCGTGGGTTGTTGCTCGGCGCAGGATTGGTGCTGGGGCTGGCAGTCCTGGTGGCACTGGGGGTCTGGCTGCTGTTCGGCCGGACGGACGGGCCATCGAATGCGGAGCTTGAGACGGCAGCGGCGCAGTGGCTGCACCAGAACGAGTCGTCCTTGATGGAAGACGCCTGCTTGGACAACCTGAACTACGCCGCCAACCCGCTGCTGCTCGATGCTGGCGACCAAAGCGCCAGGCAATGGATGGCGGTGCTGGTGAAGGCCGGTGTCTATGCCAAGCCGAGGCAGGTGGAAGACGGGATGGGGACGCGGTGGCGCTATGACCGGGAGCCGCAAGCCGCGCGCTACATCCGCGATGGTCGCCTGTGCGTGGCAAGCGGTATCAAGGTGGCTGGCGTGCGGGTCCTGCATGCCGGCAGTCCCGAGCTCGAGCGCTTGCCGCCAGGCGTGAGCATTCCGGACAACTGGGCCTTTGCACAACTCGACCTGCAATGGACGGGGCTGGCCGCGTGGGCGCAGCAGCCGGCGGTGCAGCAGCAACTGCCCGGCTTGGCGAGCGATCGCACGCAGCGCATCATGCTCCTGAAGAGTGCGCAGGGTGCCTGGCTGCTCCCCTCACCGGCCGAGCAGATCGGCATGCAGCTGCAGTTGCGCAGCTTGATCGCCGGCGCAGCGGTGGGCAAGGCGGTCCAGGAGTTCAGCCAGAAGCTCGGCCAGGCGCTCGGCCAGCCCGGGGCGCCGGCATCCGAACCCAGCGCGGCTGCACCGCAGTCCAAAGGGTTTTTTGAGTGGCTCAAAAGTCTGATGAGCTCGCGCAACTGACCTGCAAAGCGCAAAGCATCGTTCGAAGGTGCCATTGAACGGTCCGTCCCCACGCTCCGAGACCGCAGCCTGGAAGCCGGCGACGTGCCCATCTGCGATCAAGGCCGCCCTGCGAGGGGTCTCAGCGATGTTGGCATCGGCGCCCTTGCCGAACGACTGAATCGCCGGAGCGACAGCGCGCAAGGTCCGATCAGGGCACGATCGCTGCGAAGGACATCGACTGCTCCACGCAGCCCTTCGGTACGCTTGAGCCCATGCGCATGTCTCGACTCATCACCCCCTGTTTCCTGCTTGGGGCCATTGTCCTCGTCGCCGTGGCAGGGCACCCCGCCTACGCACAAAGCGAGCCGGCAGGGCCTGCCGCGCCCGCATCAGCTGGACGGGCCATGCCCGGCGCCGCGAGCCCGCAGCGCGAGCCTCGCATCTGCCTGGCGCTTTCCGGCGGTGGCGCTCGGGGCTTGGCGCACATTGGTGTGCTGATGGCGCTGCGGGACATGCGCGTGCCCGTGGACTGCATCGCTGGCACCAGCATGGGTGCCATTGTTGGCGGCTTGTACGCGGCAGGGGTCCCGCTGGCCGTTCTGCGCCAGCAGGTGGCGGGCTTGGACTGGAACGCCGTGTTCCGCGGCCGCCCGCCACGCGCGGGGCTGGATTTCCAGCGCAAAGTGGACGACATGCGCGTCCCGGGAGGAATCGAGCTCGGCATCAACGATCATGGACAGATCAGCCTGCCCGACGCGGCGGTGAACAGCACCGCGCTTGAGACGGTGCTGACCAACCTCACGTTGCAGACCCGTGCGGTGGCTGATTTTGCGGCACTACCCATCGCCTTTCGCGCAGTGGCCACGAACATGGTCGACGGCAAGAAGGTGGTGCTGCAGCAGGGTGACCTTGCCGCAGCGCTGCGTGCCAGCATGTCGGTGCCGGGCTTGTTTCCACCCATCGAGGTGCACGGGGCGTTGCTTGGCGATGGTGGGCTGGTGGACAACATGCCCATCGACGTGGCCCGCGCCATGGGTGCGCAGGTCGTCATCGCGGTCAATATCTCGACCCCGCTGGCCTCGCGCAAGGAGCTTGGAAGCATCGTGGGCGTGACAGGGCAGATGATCAGCATCCTGATGGACCAGAACGTGAACGCGCAGCTGGCCACCTTGACGCCAGCGGACGTCCTGATCGACCCCGATCTGGATGGGATTTCCTCGCTGGACTTCGACAAGGGCGAGCAAGCGCTGCGCCAGGGCTATGCGGCCACCATGGCGGCCGCGCCGCGGTTGGCGCGCTACGCGCTGTCGCCGCAGGCCTACCTTGCCTGGCGCATTCGTGTGGACACCCGGGCGCAGCAGCTGGTGGCAGGATTGTCCGATCGTGCGCTGAAGGCCGTGCGCGTGGAGGGTTCGGCGTGGGCTCCTGCGTCCACGCTCGAGGACAACCTGCAGCAAAAGCCGGGGGAACCCCTGCACTACGCCGACGTGCACCGAGACCTGGATTTTCTGGCCGGGTTGGGCGATTTTTCGCGCGTCGACTATCGCTTGGTCAGCGACCGCGGCGGCGACGCGCTGGTCTATCACGTGGCCGACAAGCCATGGGGCCCCAATTTCCTGCGATTCGGGCTGGGGCTCTACACCGATCTGCGCAACCAGACGCGCTTCGAGTTGACGCTCGACCAGCGCCGCCCCTGGCTCAACAGCCTGGGCGGGGAATGGCGCAACTTCCTCCAGTTGGGCTGGGAGAACCGGTGGCTGTCGGAGCTTTACCAGCCCGTCAATGCGACGGACACACTGTTCCTGGCCCCCTATCTGGATGTGGATTCGCGGCCGATCGACATGTATCGGGGCAACCAGCCCATCGACCGCTACCGACTGACCACGTCACGCGTGGGCCTGGATTTGGGCATGCCCGTGGCTGACTACGGCGAGCTGCGCGTGGGCTACAGCGTGGCGCAGATCGCCGCGAACACGATTCTGGGGGCCTCGGATCTCGGTGGTAGCGTGCGCGAGGCCGGCGTGCGCGCCGTGGCGACGTTCGATAGGCTTGACCATGCCTATTTCCCGCGCGAGGGCTGGCGCGCCCGACTCGAGACGTTCAGTGCCGACCGCAAGCTCGGCAGCGCGGCCAACTATGTGCGCATCGACCTGTCAGGCCAGGCAGACCACAGCTTCGGTCGGCAGACGGTCGAGGCGGCTGCGCGGCTGGCAAGCTTTCGCGACATCTCTGGCACCGGCTACAACTATTTTGCGCTGGGCGGGTTCGACCTGCTTTCGGGGTTTCGCGAAGGCCAGATCATCGGGAACTACCTGGCCTATTTCCGGTTGGGCCTGCGCACCGAACTGAGAACGGCGGGCCTCTTCGGTGGCGCCACCTACGCCGGGTTGAACCTGGAGCGTGGCAACGCCTGGGCCAGCCGGAACCAGGTCTCCCTGGGGGACTTGCGCTCCAGCATCGCCTTGTACCTGGGTGCCGACACGCCGCTGGGGCCGGTGTACTTCGGGATCGGCAAAGCGCCTGGACAGGTGATGAACTACTACTTGATGCTGGGGCGGCCCTGAGCGTGTGCCGCGCGGGGCCTCATTCCTGCGGGGCCTGGGGCGCGCCCGGGGAGGCGGAGGCGACGGGATCGTCTGCGCCATGTCCCGGCACTTGCAGCCACTCCTCGAGCAACTGGCTGGCTTCGCGCAGGCCTTGTCGTTTGGTGGCCGAGAACATCTGGACCGAGGTGGGAGCCATCAGACCCGCGCGCGCGCCGTTGCGCTGCAGGTCGTCACGCACGGCCTGCGCCTGAGCATGCTGCTGGCTGCGCGTGAGTTTGTCGGCCTTGGTCAGCAGCACGTGCACAGGCAGCGCCGCGGGCGCCGAGTAACTCAGGAGCGTCCAGTCCAGCGGCGTGAGCCCGTGCCGGCTGTCGGCGATGAGGATCAGGCCCACGAGCTGCGTGCGCTGCGTCAGGTATTGGGCGATAAAGCGCTCCCAGCGCTGCTTGGTGGCCAGTGGCACGGAGGCGTAGCCGTAGCCTGGCAGGTCAGCCAGCAGCCCGGTCGTGGTGCCGCCCAGGCCCACGCTGAACAGGTTGATGTGTTGGGTGCGCCCGGGTGTCTTGGAGGAAAAGGCCAACCGGCGCTGGCCGCACAGGACGTTGATGGCCGTGGACTTGCCAGCGTTCGATCGCCCGACGAAAGCCACCTCCGGCCAATCGCTCGCCGGAAGCTGATCGAACTGCGCAGCCGTGGTGAAAAACCGCGCTGACTGCAGCAGCGGGCTGGTATCGGCCGCGCGTTTGGCAGCGGGTGTGCTGGAATTCCCTATATTCGTCATGACTTATACGTCGTTAGCATGCGGCATCTTATTCCCCTGCTTGAATTTCCATGCTGCCAGACGACAAAGGTATGCGCACACTTCCGACTTTTGCCCACTGCCGCCGCAGGCCCCTTCGGGCTGCGCTTGGAGCCCTGGTGCTTGCATCGACCACAGGGGTGCTGGCGAGCGCGGCGCAGGGAGCGACCGCGACAGAACCGAGCTTCGAGGTCTCGGCTGCGGCACCCACTGCTGCGCAAATCGCGCACGGCAGGCAACTGGCCCAGACGTGCGCGGGATGCCATGGGCTGGACGGCAATGCAACAAGTGCGCAGTTCCCGAAGCTGGCGCAGCAGGGCCAGGAATACATGGCTCAGGAGCTGATGCGATTCAAGGCTGCACCGGGCAAGAGGCCCGAGCGCGTGAACGCCATCATGAACGGCATTGCCACGGCGCTGTCGCCGCAGGACATGCAGGACCTCGCCGCATACTACAGCCGTCAACCTATCAAGCCCGCCACGGCCTCCAACGCGAAGTGGGCCAAGCTCGGCATGCAGATCTGGCGCGGTGGCATCGCCGACCGTCAGGTGCCTGCCTGCGCGGCCTGCCACGGCCCCGGTGGGCTGGGCATGCCGCCCCAGTACCCGCGCCTGGCTGGGCAGTGGTCGGCTTACATCGAAGCGCAGCTGCATGCGTTTCGCACCGGAGCACGCGGCGATTTCACGCCCATGCACGACATCGCCTCGCGCATGAGCGACCGTCAGATTCGTGACGTGTCAGATTTTGTTGCAGGTTTGCGGTGAACGATTTGCGTGGAGATCGCTCCATGCATGATGGATTTCCACAAATCGACTGCGGACTTGGCCCGGCCGGGAAGCTTGGATTTTGCTATATTGCGACGCTCCAATCGCCTTGTGCGCCGAGGCCGCGAGGGTGGCGTTTGCCTACACCCTGGTGTATGGCCCGGCAACAAGCATGAAAAGGGCTTAAAAGCGGCTGCAGTCGCCCGCGCAGGCTGCGCGCGCGCCACCGGCACCCGTACGGCCACACCCGACCGGCTCAGCGCCGGCATCTGATCGGCACCACATGTCTTCCATTTCCAACCTCAGCACTTCCGGTTTGCAGTTGCGCCGCGGCTCCCGCGTGTGGCGCAGCCTGGTCGAATTGCTGTCGTCCATGCGTTTTGCGATTTCCCTTCTGGTGATCGTGGCCATCGCCAGCATCATCGGCACGGTGCTGCAGCAAGGCGAGCCACTGAGCAACTATGTCGACCAGTTCGGTCCGTTCTGGACGGCCGTGTTCCATCGCATCGATCTGTTCAACGTGTACAGCTCGTGGTGGTTCCTGCTCATCATGGCTTTCCTTGTGGTGTCCACCACGCTGTGTCTGACGCGCAACACGCCCAAGATCATCGTCGACCTCAAGAGCTTCAAGGCCAACATCCGTGAGCAGGGGCTGCGCTCGTTTCATGACAAGGCCGAGGTCGAGCAGTCGACGTCGCGCGAAGCGACCGTGGCGCACATCGTGAGCGAGCTCAAAGGCCATGGCTACGCCGTGAAAGTGCAGCCCGTGGAGAGCGACCCGCAGGCCGCCACCATGGTGGCGGCCAAGACGGGTGGGCTCAACCGCATCGGCTACATCCTTGCGCATAGCGCCTTCGTGCTCATCTGCGTCGGGGGCCTGCTCGATGGTGACATGATGATCAAGCTGCAGATGCTGCTGCTGGGCAAGCATGTGCTGAAGACGAACATGGAAATCTCCCAGGTTCCCAAGCAGAACATCCTTTCCGTGCGCAACCCGACCTATCGCGGCAACCTGTCCATTCCCGAGGGGGGCAGCTCCAACATGGCGATTCTCACGATCGGCGATGGATCCGTGCTGCAGCCCCTTCCCTTCAGTATCACGTTGAAGAAGTTTGTGGTGGACTTTTACTCCACAGGCATGCCCCGCCTGTTCGCCAGCAACGTGGAGATCACCGATCGCAAGACAGGCAAGACCTTTCCGGCCACGATCAAGGTCAACGAGCCGCTGACCTACGACGGCGTGACGGTGTTCCAGTCCGGATTCGATGATGGCGGCTCGCATTTGCAGTTCAAGGCCTGGCCGATGCAGGGGCCCGGCGACAAGGCGTTCACCCTTGACGGTGACGTCGGCAGCTCGCGCCAGCTGACCAACGGCCAGCAGGCCCTGCGGCTGGAGATCACGGGCTTTCGGCTGATGAACGTGGAGAACATGAGTGCTGCCCAACAAGACGGCAGGACGCCGCCCAAGACGGACCTCATGCAGAAGTTCGACCAGCACCTGGGGGCTGCGGTCAAGCGCAACCAGAGCAGCAAGCTGACGAACGTTGGCCCTGCCGTGATCTACAAGCTGCGCGATGCAGCAGGGCAGGCGCATGAGTTCTTCAACTACATGCTTCCTGTTGAACTCGATGGCATGAAGATGTTTCTTGCCGGCGAGCGCAGCGAACTCGGTGGCGCGTATCACTACCTGCGCATGCCAGCCGACTCCAAGGATTCGATTGACGGGTGGATGCGGTTTCGCGCGGCACTGGACAACCCGGCGACGCGCCAGCAGGCCGTGGACGCATACGTGAAAGACTCCTTGCCGGCGGATGCATCCCCCACGCTGGTCAGCCAACTCAAGGACACGGCGGGGCGCACACTGGACATTTTCGCCGGCGACATCCCGCGCGACCCCAAGAGTGGTGCACCCCTCGTGAAGGCGCCTGGCGGTCTGCCCGCATTGGCCGAGTTCCTCGAGCGCAATGTGCCCAAGGACCAGTTGGCCAAGGCATCGGATGTCTTTATCCGTGTGCTCAACGGCACGCTGTGGCAGCTCTGGCAGGTCTCTCGGGCTCAGGCGGGCCTGCCGGCGGCCGTCGACAGCCCTGCCAACACGCGGTTCTTCAACGCCGCGGTGCTGGCCCTGTCGGATTCGACCTTTTACCCTGCGCCCCTGTACCTGCAACCTACCGACTTCAAGCAGGTCCAGGCAAGCATCTTCCAGGTGGCGCGCGCACCCGGAAAGACCATCGTGTATCTGGGCGCCATCCTGCTCATCCTCGGCGTGTTCGCCATGCTCTACATTCGCGAGCGCCGCGCATGGTTTGTCGTGCGCGACAGCGGTGCCTCGGGCAGCAAGACCCTCATGGCCATGAGCACGAACCGCCGCACGCTCGATTTCGAGAAAGAATTTGAAGCCCTGCGCACCGCCACCCTGGGCGTAGGATCACAAGCGCCGGCATCAGCATTGCCGGGTCCGGATCCAACCTGAAAGGCTTTCGCCATGGAACTTACGAGCAAATCCCACACGTTAGGGCTCAAGCCGGCGCCTCACGATGTGAAGCGCACCGGCCCGTTGGCCTACCTGCGGCGCCGGTCGGTTTACGACTGGATTTTCCTCGCGCTCATTTTGGCCGGTGACGTGACCGTGCTGAGCCAATACGGGCAGAACATGGGCTATTACGTCAAGCTCATCTTCCTTGGCGCGACCACGGCCTTGCTGTTCCTTGGCTGGGGCTGGACCGCGATCAAGAACCTGGCGATCGCCGTGGCCGCCTTGTCCCTGTTCGGCATCTGGCAGTACTACGGACCGAATGGCGTGCCGGTACTGGCTCGCGGCGAGCAGGACTTCGTCCTCAAATTCTTCCTCTCCAGTCAAACCGCCATCATGTGGATGGCCTTCCTGTTCTTCCTCAGCACGGCCAGCTACTGGGTTGGGATGTTTACGGGCCCGGCGCAGGTCACCGCAGGCGGTGCCATGGCGGGTGGCGGCGCGATGATTCGCAATGACCGCGGCTGGCAGTCGAATTTCCCTCAGCTCTTCGCCTCGCGTCTGGCCTGGATCGGCGTGACCATGGCGCTCGTGGGCACCATGATGCGCTGGTTTGAAAGCTATTTGGTCGGCCCGGATGTCGGTCATATCCCGCTGTCCAACCTGTACGAAGTGTTCGTGTTGTTCTCATGGCTCACCACGACGCTGTACCTGTACCTGGAGCACCGCTACAAGACGCGCAGCATGGGCGCTTTTGCCATGATGGTGGTCAGTGCCGCGGTGGTTTTTCTGCTGTGGTACAGCATGGTGCAGGGCGCTTATGAAATCCAGCCGCTGGTGCCGTCGCTGCAAAGCTGGTGGATGAAGCTGCACGTGCCCGCGAATTTCATCGGGTATGGCACGTTTGCCATTGCGGCGATGGTGGGCTTTGCCTATCTCATCAAGGCCCATGCGCAGGAAACATCGTTGTGGAAGCTCGGTCCGCTGTGGGTGCTGGGTTTTGTGATGTTCTTCGAGCCCCTGGTGTTTCGCCAAGGCGGTATCTCCGAGTATTGGGGGGTGTTCGCTGGCATCTCGGCGTTGGCCGTCGGCGGCATCCTGTATGGCCGCCAGCGCATTGCTTCGCATCTGCCCTCGCTCGAGGTGATGGACGACGTCATCTACAAATCCATCGCCATCGGCTTCACCTTTTTCACCATCGCCACGATCCTCGGCGCGATGTGGGCTGCCGAGGCCTGGGGCGGATACTGGAGCTGGGATCCGAAGGAAACCTGGGCGCTGATCGTGTGGTTGAACTATGCAGCTTGGCTGCACATGCGCCTGATGAAGGGGCTGCGCGGGCAAGTGGCGGCGTGGTGGGCGCTCACCGGGCTGCTGGTGACGACGTTCGCCTTCCTCGGCGTCAACATGTTCCTTTCCGGTTTGCATTCCTATGGCAAGCTTTAAGCCGGCCATGAGCCTTGCATGAAAACGGGCCCCGCAGGGCCCGTTTTCATGTTGATGACCCCGCACACGTGGGCAATTAGCCGCCCACTCAACAGGGTTGCGAATCCGCATGTAAGGTTTGGGCTCGTGGGCCGACTAAGAACAGGTGTGAACGCCAATGTGAAGCCCAGGGCGCGCGCCATGCCCACGCTGGATGCGCATGCGTCACCGATGCATTGCAGGGCTGGGCGACGCCACATCCATCCGAACACGCATCGATTGCACATTTCCGGGAGTTCGTCATGAACAAGCGACAAAGTGAAGGTTTCGAGCATGGTGTCCCATCCGAGATCACGCCGCACGAGGTGTATCACGCTCGACGACGCCTCCTTGTCATGGCCGGCGTGGGGGCGACGGCTGCCGTGGTCGCCACGGCAGCACAGCGCGCGCATGCGTTGCCTGCCGAGGCCGCTCG
>JAGWOZ010000318.1 GCA_028870715.1 Betaproteobacteria bacterium
GCCCGATCTATATGCATAATTGTGCGACATTCGCGTAATGTAGACCGCATTTCGTCGCAGGAAGCGGGCGCTCCCGAGACGCACGCGCCCAATGACCGCCGAACGTGGCATTGCAGCCGTCGCCTGGATCTGTGCCCAATGCCTGCTCAGGCCGAGCTTATGCCACTCACGAACCCCGTCGAGGGGCTGGTCCACCCTGACACCGGCCATTGGGCCATCGCAAGGCTAGGCGGCTGCAACGCGTCGAGAGCGCCAGTTCGCCGGTGCTGAAAGCCGCCGCCACGGGGTGCAACCAGCGCCAGCTATGGCCGAGGTCCGGTCACTCTGAACGCTTTCCGATCGGCGACCAGAAGTTCTCGCACCGCGTGGCCAGAACGCCACGTGAGGTCGCTGGATGCCGCCAGGACCTCGTGCTGACGCGCCCGTGTGGACTCGGCATACGACTCTCCACTCTCGATCGCGACCGGCGCCTTGATGAAAATTACCGAATTTGAGCGTAGGCCGTAGGTGGCCGTGAGCGGTGTCTTCGACTCGAGATGCATCCCGTGCCAGGCCGCAGCCCGTCGGCATCGCTGTCTTCGACTTTAATGCGCTGTGCACGACTTGAATTGGTCGGAACAAAACAGGTTTGCCGCGCAATTGATCACTCCACCGTGACACTCTTCGCCAGATTTCTTGGCTTGTCGACATCCGTGCCGCGCGCAACCGCTGTGTGATACGCGAGCAACTGAAGCGGCACGACATGCACAATCGGGGACAGCAACCCGTAGTGCTCGGGGAGACGAATGGCGTGCACCCCTTCGCTGCTGTCGATGCGGGTGCCAGCGTCGGTCAAGACGTAGAGCTCGCCCCCGCGCGCGCGAACTTCCTGCAAATTACTTTTGAGCTTGTCCAGAAGAGCATCGTTCGGTGCCACGGTCACAACCGGCATTTCATCCGTGACCAAGGCCAGCGGGCCATGCTTGAGTTCGCCTGCGGGATAGGCCTCGGCATGAATGTAGGAAATCTCCTTGAGCTTGAGCGCACCCTCCTCGGCGATCGGAAAATGCATACCGCGACCAAGAAATAGGGCGTTGTTCTTGCGCGTGAAGGCCTCGGCCCACGCCATGATCTGTGGCTCGGTGGCCAACGCGGCTTGCAGCGCAGCGGGGAGATGGCGCAGCGCCTGCAGATATTCGCGCTCTGCTTGCGCGGCAAGGCGACCGCGCTGCTTGGCCAAAGTCAGAGCCAACAAAAACAGCGCAACCAGCTGGGTGGTAAATGCCTTGGTCGAGGCGACGCCGATTTCCACGCCCGCATGCGTAAGAAAGCGAAGCGAAGCTTCGCGCATCATCGCGGATCCAGCCACGTTGCAAATCGCAAGTTGCCGAAGCATGCCCAAGTCCCGTGCATGGCGCAGCGCCGACAGCGTGTCCGCCGTCTCCCCTGACTGCGACACACCGATGACCAGGGTGTCGGGGTCCGGCACGCTGTCGCGCGTGCGATATTCGCTGGCGACTTCCACATCAACCGGGATGCGAGCCAAGGCCTCGATCCAGTGCCGCGCCACGCTGCCCGCGTAGTAGCTTGTGCCGCAGGCCAGGATCAGAACGCGGCGTGCGCTGCCGAGCATGCCTGCGGTGTCACCGAACAACTCAGGACCGATGGAGCCAATCCCGTCCAGCGTGTCCGCCACCGCACGTGGCTGCTCGAAGATCTCCTTTTGCATGTAGTGCCTGTAGGGGCCCAGCTCGGTGGCTCCGCTATAGGCCTCGACCGGGTGCCAGGCACGCTCCACGGATTCCTGCCGAACGTCAACCACGGCTGCCGCGTCGGGGCTGATGCGCACCACGTCGCCTTCTTCGAGATAAGCCACGCGCTGCGCCGCCCCGGCAAGCGCCAAGGCGTCGGAGGCCAGGTAATAACCGTCTTCACCTTGCCCCAAGACCAGAGGGCTTCCGGCTCGTGCACCGACGACGACCAGCGGCTCAGCGGTATGCACCACTGCGATGGCATAGGCACCCCGCAACCGGCCTGTGGCCAAGCGCACAGCGCGCAAGAGGTCTCCGCGATACAAGCTGTGGACGAGGTGGGCGATGACTTCGGTGTCCGTCTGGCTTTCAAACCTGTAGCCTGCCTCGAGCAACTCGGCGCGCAATGCTTCATGGTTCTCGATGATGCCGTTATGCACCAATGCCACTTGGTCACGCGAGATCATGGGGTGGGCGTTATGCGTGGCCGGTGCGCCGTGGGTCGCCCAACGGGTGTGACAGATCCCGGTCGCGGCTTCCAGACCACCGGCCTGAACGCGAAGATCAGCCACGCGCTGGGTCGTCCGCATGCGCTTGATGGAGCCGTCCTGCAAGACCGCCAGCCCACAAGAGTCATAGCCGCGGTATTCCAGTCGCTGCAGACCCTCAAGAAGCGTGGGCACGATGTTGTGACGGGCGCTGGCGCCTACGATTCCGCACATGGGATTCAGCTTCCTTGTTTTTGTTGCTTCACGGGCCGCGCCCATCCCCGCACGGTGGCCTGCCGCGCGCGGGAAAGCGTGAGCTGGTTGGGCGGTGCGTCCGTGGTGAGGGTCGTGCCTGCGCCGAGGGTTGCGCCCTGCCCGACCCGCACCGGTGCCACAAG
>JAGWOZ010000319.1 GCA_028870715.1 Betaproteobacteria bacterium
CATCCGGCGTTGATCATGGTTGGCATAGGCGGGGCCATCGCAGCGCTCGGGGCCGTCGGCTATTACATTGTATTTTTCGGCACGCTGTTCGGCAGGAAGGACGCCAAGGCCATGGTCGAGATTCCGTTTACCGAGGTGCTTGCCGGACCCGAAGGCTCGACCATGTCACGCATCGCGGAACATTTGGGTTTCTGGACGGTCGCGACTCTTGTCATCACGCTCGCTGTTTACATCCCAGTGCTTTGGCCCATGATTACACATCCCATTCATGCGCCTGGCTTCGTGCTTTGGTGACGCAGTGACGGGACAGCACGCCGCGCCAAGGCAGCATCGCCCTTCGGATGTCGCGGCGGGTTGGCAGGGCTCGGCCTTTCGCGCCGTGCTCGTATCCTTGCTCTTGATTGGGGCATTGCTGGGGATTTCGCGGCTGCAGCACCCGATGGTGCGGCTGCATGGCACGCCGCTTCCAACGGAGCGCGCACCCGATTTTTCCGGCCTCGTCGACACCCAAGGCAGGCCGTTTTCGTGGCGCGCTGAGCGGGGCCGCGCGGTGCTGGTGTTCTTCGGTTACACACACTGCCCGGATGTGTGTCCGCTCACGCTCTCCGCATTGAGCCAGAGCCTGGAGCGCATGGGCCGGCTGCGGCGCAACGTCCGGGTGATTTTTGTCACTCTGGATCCCGTCCGTGACACACGTGCCGTTTTGCATGCTTACCTGGATGCGTTCATTCCCGACGCTGTTGGGCTGCGCGGTCCCTTGCAAGACGTGGCCCAATCAGCCCGTCAGTGGGGTATTAGCTGGCGGCGTGTAAACGCTACACATGGCGACTATTGGATTGATCACAACGCAGCCGTCACTCTCGTGGGGCCGCGGGGTCATCTTCGCGCACGCTACGGCTATGGGCAGCTTGCCGATCCGGCATGGCTGGCTGCCGATTTGCACGCCATGCTCGCGCGCCCATGAGCGCCGCCACCTGGCCCCTTGCCGCGTGGAGCGGATGGTTCGCCGCGGTAGGCCTTGCGGCAGCAGGGTATGCAATTTCTGCGTGGCGCGGGCGCTGGCGCGTTTGGCGCGTCGCGATGTTTGGGCTTGGCTGCGTACTTACGCTGCTTGCGGTATGGGGGCTGAATAGTCCACTGGCCTCGATGACGGGCTATACCGTGGCTCTCATGGTCCTGGGGCAGGTGGTGTCACCGCTGCTGCTGCTTGGCTTTCCTGCCTCTGAGCGCGCGCGATGGCAGCAGGCTCCAAACCGCCAATGGGCGGTTTGGGCTCTTGATGCGTGGGTCGCCGCTTCTGTGTTCGTGCTGCTTACATTGGGTGTGAATTTGCCGGGAGTGTTCAATACCGCCTTGGCGGATGCGCTGTATTCGGCACCAATTGGCCTCCTCGTGATGTTGGCGGGGCTGATGATCTGGGCCCAATTGCTGGACGGTAGCAGCGCGATCCGAAGGCGCTGGGTCGCCGGCATCTACGGATGGCTGGTGGGTTTGCCCATGATGGTCATTGGAGCAGTCTGGGTATGGAGTGGGCATGTGCTGTACACACCGTATCTGGATGTACTGTGCCTTTGGAACTTAAGTCCACTGGATGATCAGCATTACGCTGGATTGGTGATGCTGATCGCCGGGTTGCCCTTGCAACTACGAAGCGCATGGCTGCTGATCATGCCGGCGGACGAGGAGAACTCGGAATTTTGATGCGCTGGGGTGGGCGCCGATTTATGTAGAAATTCCTCAAAGTTTTACATTTGGCTTTATTCTCGGGATCCATGAGCCATCGGGAGTAGCGGTATGCCGGACGCTGAACAAAATCGACCTCCATCCAACTCCACCAAGGGTGCCGGCAAGCCGCCAATGCTTGATCCCAAGGCGCGCGTGCATCTGATCTATTGGATGATCGCCCTCGTGGCCTTCTTTTGGCTTCAGGCGCTTTGGTCGTCTTACCAGAACGTGCAGACGGTACCGTACAGCCAATTCCAGAGCTATCTGGAGCAGGGTAAGCTCACTGATGTGGTCGTGGGTGACCAGACCATCACGGGAACACTCCAGGCGCCGGGCGAAAACGGCAAGAAATTGGTCGTTGCGGTGCGCGTCGATCCCCAACTGGCCAACCAGCTGCAGAAATATGGGGTTACCTATTCACATGTCTACCAAAACACGTGGCTTTCGAACATCCTGTCGTGGGTGCTTCCGGCCGTGGCGTTTTTTGGGGTTTGGTTTTTTATGGTGCGTGGCTTTGCTGAAAAGCAAGGTGGGTTGGGCATGGGCGGGTTCATGTCGATCGGAAAGAGCCGGGCCAAGGTTTACATGGAGAACAGCACTGGAGTGACCTACGCGGACGTGGCTGGCGTCGACGAAGCCAAGGCGGAACTCAAGGAAGTTGTGGACTTTCTGAAGGATCCGGTCGAGCACAGCCGACTGGGCGCGCGCGCGCCCAAGGGAATCTTGCTGATTGGACCACCAGGAACCGGCAAGACATTGTTGGCCCGGGCCGTCGCAGGTGAGGCAAGCGTGCCGTTTTTCTCGATCAGCGGCTCCGAATTCGTCGAGATGTTTGTCGGCGTGGGCGCGGCGCGTGTGCGCGACCTATTCGAGCAGGCGCGCGC
>JAGWOZ010000070.1 GCA_028870715.1 Betaproteobacteria bacterium
AGCGTGCCGCGGCACGGCGAGTTCGGTGTTGGCCAGTGCGCCCGACAGGCCGCCGAGCACATCGGGCTCGCTGCGTCGACCGATCGCGACCTCCAGGTTCAGGATTGCCTGCGAGGCCGCAACCTCGAATTGCGACAGACTGCGCGCGTGCATGGCGTCGTCGAGGCTGCCAAGAGCGGCCATGACGTTGGCCTGAGCGCCGTGCACCGCGGGTACCCAAGGCGGTGCACCAACACGATCGACCAGCTGGTTGAGGTTCCCCATCACGCCATTCGCGTCGCCGGGATTGCCCACGTCAGGGACGTATTGCGAATCGTTTTGGCCGACGAGTGCGTTGATGGCCCGCTGCGCGTCACGTTTGTATTCGGCAGGGCCGCTCGACGTGGCGTTCTCTGCGGCGACGATGGTTGCAATGGTCGCGCGCAGGCCTCGGAGTGCCGCAAGGGCCAACCGGTGGGGATCCCCACCGGTTGGCCCGGCAAATGCTGGGCCAGCGAGGCAAAGGACAACGGCCCCTGCGCAAAACAAGCGACTTGGACGCTTGGATCGCATCGGCATGCTCAGGGGTTGAGTGCGAACATGGTCAGCACCGTCTGCCCGGCCTTGGGCATGTCCGGCAGTTGCTGGTTGCCGGCGGGCCCGGAGGCCACGGCCACGAGTTCCTTGCCATCATGCTCGAACGCCACCGGGGAGGCAATAATCGGCGCGCCGGTCTGGTACGCCCAGAGTTGCTTTCCGTTCTGTGCGTCGAAAGCCACGAAGTCACCGTTAAGCTTGCCGGTGAAGACCAGCCCGGACGACGTGGCCAATGCACCGCCAGCCATGGGCATCGGATCATGCTGGCGCCCTGCATCCACGCCGGTGTTGACGTCGATGGCGTTGAGCGGCCCGGTGTTCGGTCCCACGAACTTGGGGAAGGCTCCGCCCAGGAAGAACGGGCCGGCAATGTACGTGACGTTGCGCGTCGAACGCCAGAACCCGCACTCGTTGCTGCTGGGCAGGTAGATCATGTTCGTCTTCGGATCGTACGCACCCCCGTTGAACTCCACGCCACCGTTGGTGTTCGGGCATGCGATGTTGCCCTTGAGCGAGGGTTCGGTGTCCTGCGCATACTGCATGCTGATGCGAAGATGGTTGACGACCTTGCCTGTTTTGGCGTTAAGCAGCCAGAAATTGCCAGCCTTGTCGCCGTCGGCCACGAGTGGCATGGATTCGCCCCTAACCTTGCCCTGGAACAAGATCGGTGGCATCACGGGGTCCCAGTCGTGGGTGTCGTGGCCAATGAACTGGTGGTACCAGATCAGCTTGGGCTTTGCGCCGGTGATATCCAGCGCGAGCAAAGAGTCGCTGTACAGGTTCGTCCCCTTGCGCACCCCGCCGTTGAAATCAGGCTGCGGGTTGCCGGCGTTCGCGTAGAGAACGCCGTTTTTTGCGTCGAGGGCCATTGGCGCCCATACAGCGGCGCCGCCGCGCTTCCAACTGTCGCCGCTCCAGGTGTTGTGGCCGGGCTGGCCTGGGCGGGGCACGGTATCCCACTGCCACAGAAGGTTGCCGGTCTTCGGATCGTAGGCGGAAATATTGCCGATTCCGCCCCAGTCGCCGTTGGACACGCCCAGCAGCAGTTCGGTCTTGCCTGTCGTGGGGTTGTGGTACGGCATCGGGTCCATCGTGTAGAAGGAGTTGGCCGGGTCCGCCACTTCCACCTTGTTGAACACCAGCTTTCCGGTGTTCGCGTCAAGGGCGATCAACCGCCCATCGAGCGTGGCGATGTAGACGTTTCCGTCAAGGAGCGCGACGCCACGGTTGGCGGCGAAGGAGATGACATGCGGATCGTCCTTGAACTCCCATTTCAGTTGGCCAGTCTTGACATCCAGCGCATAGACGTGGTCGTGAGCCGAAGTGATGTAAGCGGTGCCGTGCCAGATGATCGGTGGCGACTCGATCGGGCCGTTGTCGGAGATCTTGAACGTCCACAAGGGCTTGAGATTGCCGACGTTGCCGGCGTTGATCTGGTCGAGATCAACGTAGCGATCGTTATCGTAATTTTTCGCCGGCAAAATCCAGTTTTGATTGTCGCTCTTGGTTTGCGTGTACTGGCCGATTGCCGGGGTTGACGCAGCCGAAGCGTCGTCGGCTTGTGCCACACATAGCCCAGCCGCGGCGAATGTCAGGGCCGCCGCCCCGGCGCCAAGGTGGCGCACCAGCTTGTTCTCACGTTTTTTCATTGAAATGTCTCCTCTAGGCTGTTATTGTGACGCTGCGGCAGGGGGCCCACCGACCAATAAAAAGACCGCGATCACTGCGAAATTTGATTTAAATCAAGCATTGACCTGTGCCAAAGTCTACGGCTGGAAGTTTTAACGCGTCGTCGCCAACTTTTGCGCGCGACGGGTCTGTACAGAGCCAAAGGCAAAGCTCCCGCGCTTTGAAACATTCGTCATTCCCTCACGCAAGCCTCTGATTTATTGGGGCTTTTATCCCGCGGTTTTTGTTGAAGAGCCAGTCATCTCTAGGAAACCTGATCTTTCCGTCAGTGTTTCTCGTGGTGGCCTGTTTCATTTATCACATGTCCTTGCATGTGCGCGGATCCCTGCGGGTGCACCTCTCAATCGCGCGATGAGCCTATCAACGCAGTTTTTCATTGGGTTGTGTCGTGCAACGACCATCCCAAGCGGGTCGGCGCTGCGAAACCACGGTCGGGGTCGGCGTTCCAGTGCGGCACCTTGAATCGGGCGATCGCAGGCTGTTGCAAGGCCTATACTTACAGCACGCGCCGATTTGCCCTGAGCTTGCGGGCGCTTAACAAATGCAGCTAAAACAGCGCGCGTCCGCCGGCCGTTTTCGCTGCACCCACTGCAGCAGGAGCAGCCGGCTTTTTCTTGGATATGCGCATGGCACCACGTCCTTCTCTCCCTGAGCCCGAACCGGTTCGCATGACCTTCGAGGCGCCACTCGTGCTCAAGAGCGGGGTGTCGATGCCGAGCTACGAGTTGGTTGTGGAAACCTACGGGCAGTTGAGCGCTGCGCGCAACAACGCTGTGCTGGTTTGCCACGCGCTCAATGCCAGCCATCACGTGGCAGGAGCCTACGGCGGCGATGACAAGACCCGCGGATGGTGGGACAACATGGTGGGCCCGGGCAAGCCGGTCGACACTGAGCGCTTTTTCGTCATTGGCGTCAATAACCTGGGCTCGTGTTTTGGCTCCACCGGGCCCGCAAGCATCGATCAGGCGACCGGCAAGCCCTGGGGGAGCCGCTTTCCCGTCGTGACCGTGGAAGACTGGGTGGACGCGCAGGCACGCGTGCTCGATCGCCTGGGCATCACGCGCCTGGCCGCCGTGATGGGAGGAAGCCTGGGCGGCATGCAAGCGCTGTCCTGGGCCATTCGCCACCCCCAGCGCGTTGCGCACTGCGTCGCTATTGCAACGGCCCCCAATCTGTCGGCCCAAAATATCGCCTTCAATGAAGTGGCGCGCCGCGCCATTATCACGGATCCCGAATTTCACGGGGGCGACTACTACGCATACGGAGTTGTGCCTCGGCAGGGCTTGTCGGTTGCGCGCATGGTGGGCCACATCACCTACCTCAGCGACGACGCCATGGCGCGCAAGTTCGGACGCAGCCTGCGCAATGGCGCCCTGGCCTACGGCTATGACGTGGACTTTCAGATCGAGAGTTACCTGCGCTACCAGGGCGAGAAGTTCAGCGGGTACTTTGACGCCAACACCTACCTTTTGCTCACCCGGGCACTCGACTATTTTGACCCAGCTGCCGAGTGCGGCGGCGATTTGATTGCCGCGCTTTCGCCCGCCACGGCGCGCTTCCTGCTTGCGAGTTTCACGACGGACTGGCGGTTTTCACCGGAGCGTTCACGGGAGATCGTGCGCGCGCTCTTGGCCAATCGCCGTGAGGTGAGCTATGCGGAGATCGCCTCGCCGCATGGCCACGATGCCTTCTTGATGGATGAGCCCCACTACCACGACATGGTGCGCGCGTATTTCGATCGTATCGCGCGCGATCTGCAACTGGAGGGCGCGCGATGAAGGAGCGCTTGGAGATCATCGCCGCGCGGGTGCCGCGGGGCAGTCGCGTCCTTGACCTTGGTTGTGGCGACGGGGCGCTGCTGGCGCACCTGCGCGACACGCGCAACTGCTCGGTGCAGGGTGTGGAGATCGACCCCGACAAGCTGGTGGCTTGCGCGCGCCGCGGCGTCGACGTCCTGCAACTTGACCTGGAGCAAGGCTTGGCGATGTTCGCCGATACTAGCTTCGACGCGGTCCTGCTCATCGACTCGCTGCCCAATCTTCGCCATACCGAGGCCGCCCTGCGCGAGGCAGCGCGCGTCGGCCGCATCGGGATTGCCACCTTCGCCAACTTTGCCTACTGGCGCATTCGTATGCGGGTCGCTTCGGGGCGACTTCCCGTGACTGAGGAGTTGCCCTACCAGTGGTACGACACCCCAAATCTGCGCGTGGCAACACACGCCGACTTTGCGGTGCTGGCTGCCAAATGCGGTTTGCATGTGCACGATGCCTTCGGCATCCATGCTGGGCGGGAAATACGCACCTGGCCAAATCTGCTTGCGTCCGAGGCGCTGTTCGTATTCTCGGGCTCATGAGCCGAAACCGCGCGCCCCGAGGCATGGTGGCGGTTTTCGGGCGGCGCAGTCGGTGCAGACGTTGCCCATGACCCGGGCGCGAACAGATCAGCCCCGGATCAGTTGCATGAACTCGTCGCGCGTGCGGTGGTCTTCTCGAAAGGCGCCCAGCAACGTGCTCGTGACCATGCTCACGCCGCGCTTATGAACGCCCCGCGTGGTCATGCATTCGTGCACGGCCTCGATCACCACACCCACGCCCAGCGGCTGCAGCGTGTCGTGAATGCACTGCGCAATCTGCGCCGTCATCTTCTCCTGAACCTGCAGGCGCCTGGCATAGGCGTCGACGACGCGGGCCAACTTGCTGATGCCAACCACCCGGCTGCGGGGAAGGTACCCCACATGGGCACGGCCGATGATGGGCGCAAGATGGTGCTCGCAGTGGCTTTCGAATTCGATATTGCGAAGCACGATGATCTCATCGTAGCCAGCCACTTCCTTGAACGTGCGCGCAAGAAAGGCTGTGGGATCCTGTGCGTACCCGGCGAACCACTCCCGGTAGGCCTTGGCGACGCGCCGCGGCGTGTCGCCAAGGCCCTCACGGGCAGGGTCGTCACCGGCCCAACGCAATAAGGTGCGAATGGCGTCCTCGGCCTGCTCGCGCGTGACTGGTGTGAGGTCAGGGTGCATCGGAGTCAGCTCGATTGACATGATGCTCCCATGCTAAACAGGAAATGAAACACGGCCGCAGCGTCGGCCTTTTTGTGAGTATTACGCGCGAGCGCCGCATCTCGGGCTGTCCATGCGCAGGAGCTTTGCAATACGGGGGCCGCGGGGTGCCCTGCGGAGGCGGCGCGGGCGTCACGCCCCGGCCATGTCCTGCAACTTCGGCTTGGAGCCAGGCCGGGCGACGAGCCGAGCCAACATGCGCTGCAGGCCCAGCCATTGCTGGGCCCAGAAGCCTGCTCCGTAATCCAGCCCTTGCCCAAGCGGGGGCGGGTACTGCGCACGCACCCCGGTGGGCTGGGGTAAGAGCGCAAAATCGGCCGACCCGAAGGCCATGTCCCACCAGGGAAACAGCACACCGAAATTGCAGCCGTACAGGCGCGCACGGTTGCCGTGGCCCAGTTCGTGACCATAGCCGACGGCGTGGTGCACGCGGTGAAAGCGGGGACTCACGAGCAAGCGCTCTCCCAGCCAGCCGAAGTGCAGGCGGATATTTGCATGCTGAAGACTCTGCAGGGCGCCGCCTACAAGGGCGAGTGCCACGAACTGACTCGGCGGCACGCCGATTGCGAGGGCCAGTGCGGCGAAGAAGGCCTGCTGCAGGGCGTCGTCGAGCAAATGGTTGCGGTCATCCGCCCATAGGGTGAGTTGGCGCTGGCTATGGTGCACGGCGTGCAGCTCCCACCACCACTGGATCTGGTGCTGCAAGCGGTGATACCAGTAGCCGGCAAAGTCCAGGACCACGACGTAAATTGCGAAGCCCACGAGCGGATGGCTGCGCATGCCGCGCATCACTTCGTCCAGGTTGACGTTGACGACGCCATGCAGCCGCAGCCACTCCTGCAGGCTGTCGAACTGCGGTTGCAGAACCAGGAAAAAGACAAGACTGACCAGGCCGAGGCGATTGATGAGCGTGTAGATCACATCGACACGCACGGCCTTGCGGTCCGGCCAATGCTCTAGAGGTCGCAGGGCTTCGAGCGGGCGCAAAATTGCATACACCACAGCAATCTGCACGGCGCCAGCCACGACCCACAGCGTGCCGTCGTAGGCCAGGTCGTCCATGTCCATGAAATGGAAGTGGTAGAGCAAGGGCTGCACCAACTGAATAAAGAGCCAGGTCTGGGCATCGCCAACCAGATTCGCCACGGTTGTCGTTGCTGCATTGATCAGGGTATCGAGCATGGCACGAGATCTTGGTCGGCAGGAGCGGATCGCGATGCGTGCTGGTGGATCGGTGTTGGTGAATCTAGGCGGCGCGTGGCGCGTGCACCTGCAGCTCCGGCGGCAAGTTGTCGTAGAAGGGTGCGCGGTCGTAGAAGTAGATTCCGTGCGGCGACTTTCCTACCCCGATCACGTCGACGAGCTTGCGCGACTGCATGTCGATCACGCCCACAGCGCGGTCGAAGCGAAAGGTTGTCCACAGCCACCGGCGGTCCGCAGAGAGCTCCATGTCGTCGGGCCCCGGGCGCAGCCCCGCAATGTCGCCAACCTTGGCCAGAGCCTGCATGTCCAAAATGCTGATGGTGTCAGACACGCGGTTGCTCACGAGCACGTGGCGTCCGTCAGCCAGGGAGCGAAAATTGTGCGCGGCATCGCCCGTCACGATGCGCTTGACAATGCTGCGCCGGCGCCAATCGACCGCCACCACAGCGTTGGCTCCCGTGAGCGCCACCAGGAGAGTCTCGTCCTTCGGGGTGAGCCACACCCCGGCCGGGGTTTCGCCGACCTTCATGGTCCAAAGCAGGGCTTGGGTGGGCAGGTGGATGGCTGCCACTTCATTCGTCTGCTGCAAACTGACGAAAACGATCTGGCTGTCGGCAGTGAACGCCATATGGCTGGGCAGCGCGTCCAGGGGCATGCGTTTGACCAGTTGAAGGTCGCGCCCGCCCGCGTAGCTGTAGATATCAACCCGGTTCAAGCGCAAGCAGTTGGTCAGAAACCACCTCTTGTCAGGCGAAAAGCCGATCTGATACGGGTCTTCGATCCCTGGCCGCGACCCCTCGGGCCGGCCGCTCACCGGGTTGAGAAACACCAGATCGTTGCCTACCGCATTGGCCACGATCAGCAGCTTGTTGTCCGGGGTGGCCATCAAGTGATGCGGCTGTTTGCCCACGGGAAACGTCTGCAGGGGCTGCCGCGTGGCTTGGTCGATCAGGGTGATGGTCTCGTCGCCTGAGTTGAGCACCACCACTGCGTCAGCTGCCGTCTGAGTTGCAGCCCAGGAGGGAATGGCCCGCGCAAAAGCGGGGACAAGGGCGGCAGAGGCCGCAGCTTTGAGAAACTGGCGACGCATGGCGGTCTCCGCAGAAGCGGAAAAACAAGAGACAGCGACTGTAACGCACACCGCGTGCGTGTGTTGACCGGCAGCGAGATTTTTCTTGAGCGCCAGCTCGCATGACTGCTTCGCAGGATGCGGCCAGCGTCAGCGCCGGGTCAAGCTCAGCCTGGGCAGCAACGCGGCGATGAAGTACGCGAAGCGGTCCCAGTCATGGAAGGGTCTCAAGGGCGCCGGGAACTTCCACCAGCGCCAGGTCGGCACCGAAAGCGAAGGCCAAGCCGAGTCCGAAGCAGCCGCTTGCGACACAGCGGCCCACACCGAGTCGGCCTAAGCACTTGCAAGCCTGAAGTGGAGCCTGGAGTCGAGCCGGGCGGCGATCTGCGCCCTCGGCTCGACCCTGCACGGCGACGCGGCCTGAATACGGCAGTGCAAGCGCGCCGCGGGCGGACCCATCCGCCCCTCGATCTCCACAATCTCCACAACTGGGGTGCGCTATCTCCACAATCTCCACAACTGGGGTGCGCTATCTCCACAATCTCCACAACGAGGCGGAAATGCCCCACGGCAGGGGCTCCCGTTTCACCTTGCAACGATTGTCACCGCCGGATTGCTAGGCAAGGCGGGTTTGTGGCCCGAAAATGCGATGGGCGGCGGCTGCTTGCCGGGCAAGGGCTGCGAGCCGAGGCCATCGACATTCAATCTGGAGACGCCCCTGATGAAGCAAGCAATCTTTCTCCGAGCGCGTGCCACCCTGTGCGGCGCCGCGTTCGCCGCGGCACTGACGGCTAGCGCCGGCAGCAGCTTTGCCGCTGTCCCACCCAAAGCCGGGCCCATGATCGTGCAGCCGGCCACCACGATGGAGCAAGCTGTGAAAGATGGCGCGAGGATCTTCGCGCAAGACAGTTTCGGGACCAAGCAGACGTGGGTTCCGAATGGCGCATTCAATAGCCACCTGATGAGCTGCGCTGCCTGCCACACCAGCGGAGGCCTGACAGAGGGCGTGACGCCGTCGGGTGCTCGCTTGCCCAGTCTCATCGGGGCGGCGTCCAACTATCCAAAGTTCAAGGCCAAAAAGCACGCTGTCTATACGTTGGAGCGCCAGATCGTGCACTGCGTGCGGGCCGGTATCATGGGGCAGCCACCCGGTTACGACAGTGCGGAGATGGTGGATCTGGTTGTCTATCTCACGGCCCTATCCAAGGGTGCTGCGATGGGGCACCAGATGCCGGCCGTGGCCCATTGACGCTGCACCGACCCTGCCACCAGGGTTGCCACGGTTCGGGGGCGTCGACGCTCTCGAACCTCGCCGCTGCCGCATGCGCCGCAAAGGACGACCCCGCCATGGGTTTGACGCCATCGCCCCCGATGGCGCTACGCTCACGGCATGAACAAGAAACGCAAAACACACCTCGCCGACCGCAATTTTCCATCGGCTCAGGAAGAGGCGGCAAAGCTCAAGACGCCATCACGCTACGCTGGCCCAGAAAGCAGTTACCGCCTGGCCTTCACGGATACGGCCTTTTTGCTGCAGGATGACCTGCGCCCAGTTCGTATGCAGCTCGAGCTGCTCAAGCCGGAGATGGTGCAGCGGCAGTACGGGGTCGAAGCCACGATCGTGATCTTCGGCAGCGCACGCATCGTGCCACCTGATCTGGCGCAGGATCGCCTGCGCCAGGCCGAGGCAGGCGGGGACGCGCAGGCCATTGCGCGCGCCCGACAAGGCGTGCTGATGTCGAGGCACTATGAAGAGGCCAGACGGTTCGCGGCGCTGGTGACGCAGGCGTCCAGGAACCTGGAGCAGCCGATCATGGTCGTCACGGGGGGCGGGCCTGGCGTGATGGAGGCGGGTAACCGCGGCGCCTTCGAAGTCGGGGGCCAAAGCATCGGCTTGAACATCACGCTTCCGCGCGAAGAGCAGCCCAATCCTTACATCACGCCTGAGCTTTGTTTTCAGTTCCATTATTTCGCATTGCGCAAGATGCATTTTTTGATGCGATCGGTTGCGCTGGTCTGCTTCCCCGGAGGCTTTGGCACTCTGGATGAGCTCTTTGAAGTCCTCACGCTCACACAGACCGGGAAGGTGCGCAAGCGCCCCATCCTGTTGTTTGACCGGGCATTCTGGACACGGCTGATTGATTTCGAACACCTGGTGCAATCGGGCATGATTGCCGCAAAGGATGTGGAGCTTTTTCACTTTGTGGAAACAGCCGAAGAGGCATGGGACCTTCTGCGCGAGGAATTTGGCTTGAACGCTGCGAGCAATCCTGCTGGCGGGGTGGACGACGCGCCACTTCCCGCCAGCTGAGACGGGGAGCAGGCGGCAATGAGCAAGCCAGTTCGACTGATTGGTGTGCCTACGGACATTGGGGCGGGCGCGCGTGGAGCGTCCATGGGTCCCGAAGCCCTGCGCGTGGCGGGTTTGTGCGCGGCGCTGCGTGCCTTGGGTTTGCATGTGGCGGATGCAGGCAACCTGCAGGGCCCAGGAAACCCTTGGCAACCGCCGGTGAATGGGTGGCGCCACCTGCCTGAAGTCGCTGCCTGGAATCGTGCTGTGTTCGACGCAGTGACCGATGCACTGAGTGTTTCCCAGTTGCCGATTGTGCTGGGTGGCGACCACAGCCTGGCGATTGGCTCCATCAGCGCCGTGGCGTCATATTGCCGCGCTCGTGGTCGCCGTCTGCGCGTGCTGTGGCTGGACGCGCATGCGGACTTCAACACCAGCGCCATCACGCCGAGTGGCAATGTGCACGGTATGCCTGCGGCCTGCTTGTGCGGTCACGGCCCGCGCGAGTTGCTCGAGTTCTCGGGCACCGCGCCAGCCATTGAGCCTTCCTGGCTGCGCTTCATCGGGATTCGCAGTGTGGATCCTGGCGAGAAGCAGCTGGTCCATCGCGTGGGCCCGGAGGTGTTCGATATGCGATTCATCGACGAGTACGGCATGCGAGCCACCATGGATCGGGCATTGGCCGGTCTAGACAGCGACACCCATTTGCATGTGAGTTTTGACGTCGACTTCCTCGACCCCGATATTGCCCCCGGCGTGGGCACCACGGTGCGCGGCGGACCGAGCTACCGTGAGGCGCAACTGTGCATGGAGATGATCTGCGATACGGGTTGCCTGGGCTCGCTGGACGTGATGGAGATCAATCCCGCCTTCGATTTGCGCAACAGGACTGCCGAAGTGGCCGTGGACCTGATCGAGAGCCTGTTTGGAAAATCCACGCTCATGCGCCCGTGAGGTAGTGCCGTGCGCCTGCTGCTTGGCCGCATGCGTCGAGTCACATTGGGCTCAACGACGGCGGCTCGACGCGCGCAACAAAAGGCCAAGGGCTGCAGCAACGACGACCATGCCCATGCCCTCAGCGGCGTCGGGTCGTTCGCCCAGCAGACCCCATGCCAGCAGGACGCCCGTCACAGGTATGGCCAGGCTCGAAAGCCCTGCGATGCTGGCCGGCAGGCGTTGCACCACGACGAGCCACAGCGTCCATGCCACCCCTGAAGCCAACACAATGTTGAAGGCCAGCGCTGCAATGAAACCCGGTGCCCAGCTCACGGCCCGCTCGGGCACGAGCCATGCAAGCGCGATGAGAAAGGCCGTGCCGGTGAGCATCTGCCAGGCTGTCAGGCGCAGCGGCGACAGCACCGTACCTTGGCGCACGAACAGGCGCTTGGCTGCCACCGTTCCGATGGCCCAGCTGACCCCGCCCCCGACCGCAAGCCCCGCGCTTCGCAGGTCCACGTGCGCTTTCCACGGCTGCATGATCAGCAGCAGACCAAAGGCGGCCAGTGCGAGGCTGGCGATTTGCGCGGCGTGCAGACGTTCGCGCAACCAAACCCAGGCCAGCAGCACGGTCCAGAACGGCATGGTGTAGACCAGCAGGGCCGTCTTGCCCGCCCCGCCTTGGACGAGGGCCCATTGGGCAAGAGCCGTGAAACCCGTGGTCTGCGAAAGACCGATGACGAGGGTTGGCACAAGTGGTGGAGGCGCCAGATTTTCGCCGCGCAGGCGCAAAACCAGAAAAAGCGCCGCCGTGCCTCCCGCGTAGCGAAGTGCGGAGAACTCGAAGGGTCCGCTGTACAGCATGGCCAGCTTCATCACGATCCAGTTACTGCTCCAGATCAGCGTGAGCGCGAGTAAAGCCAGCATGGGCGACGTGCGCGAAGAGGCAGAATTCATCAGGACAAAGTCCCCTTGGTTAACGCGAGCGCAAGTTGGGGCGTGATGTTGCGGCAGGCAACGGTTGAGCTCATGGAGTCTGCCATTGAATCGGAGCCGCGCGGGTCGATCCGCGGCGCGCGAGGGCCGCGCACTGGCATTGAACTTCACGGCGCCATTTGGAACTCATATGTAAGGGTCGTGTGGGCACACAGGCCCCTTTTACGTGGTGGGCGCGATGGCACCCACCGAAAGCATGACTAGCACGCAAATGAATTGCATTGAGCCATGTCCGTGTATGCCTTTTTCGTGTATCTGATTGGTGTGGCGGCACTGACCTTGGTGGTGGGGCTGGCGCTAGCCCTGCGCCGCAATCTTCGGCCGCCCCAAACCGATAAAGACTAATTGCTGACGCGCCGCGCCAAGAATGTGTGGCGGCGGCGCGAGCAGCTGTGTCTTCGCGGCATTGGCGGGGCACGCGCGATGCCACCGACTGCGCTGGCTGTGTGACCCGTCCAAGGGCATTGCCTAACGCCCGAACGTGCCGAAAGGTGACGCGCCAAGGCAGGACGGAGCGCTGCGGCGTCTGCGGCATGCGCCAAATCAGGGCGAGAAAACGCACCAGAAAAGGGCTTTTGAGCGGGCCGCGCACTGCTTCGATGCGCTCAAACCATGATTCAAAAGCCTGAATGATCATCATTTCTGGGCGTTTCCTGAATGAATTGTTGCTATGTCGGATCGTTTTGGTGCGTGCGCACGTTTTTGGAACGTTTATTGCTTGCCTTTGGAAGGATAGCGTCCCAATCGTGGTGCATTGAATTTACCTTCCGGAGTTTCCTACGATGCAAGCCCTGCAACAAAGCAGCGACGTGTTGTTCATCCTCTTGGGTGCCATTCTGGTGCTCTTCATGCATGCCGGTTTTGCCTTTCTGGAGTTGGGCACGGTGCGCAGGAAAAACCAGGTCAACGCCCTGGTGAAAATCCTGACTGACTTTTCCGTGGCGACATTGGCCTACTACTTCGTCGGGTTCGGCATTGCTTACGGTGTGCATTTCTTCGTGCCGGCAGCCCAGCTTAAGCTGGACGACGGCTTCGCGCTCACACGATTCTTTTTCCTGCTCACTTTCGCCGCGGCCGTTCCGGCGATCGTGTCGGGTGGCATTGCCGAGCGGGCCAAGTTCTGGCCTCAGCTCATCGCCACAGCAGCCATCGTGGGCGTCGCCTACCCACTGTTCGAGGGCGCCATATGGGGTGCGCGATTCGGCGTCCAAGCCTGGTTCCAGGGTGTCTTCGGCGTCGAGTTCCACGATTTTGCCGGCTCCGTGGTCGTGCATGCGATGGGGGGGTGGATCGCGCTGCCGGCCGTACTGCTCCTGGGGGCGCGAAGGGGGCGCTACCGGGACGGCCGGGTTAACCCGCATCCGCCATCGAGCATTCCCTTCCTCGCGCTGGGTTCGTGGATTCTCATCGTTGGCTGGTTTGGCTTCAACGTCATGAGCGCTCAGAACATCAGCAAGATCTCTGGGCTTGTGGCAGTGAACTCGCTCATGGCGTTGGTGGGTGGCACGATCGCCGCGCTCGTGGCTGGGCGCAACGACCCTGGTTTCGTGCACAACGGACCATTGGCCGGCCTGGTGGCTGTCTGTGCGGGTTCGGACATCATGCATCCGGTCGGGGCGCTGGTCACAGGCGCCGTGGCAGGTTGGCTGTTTGTGGCGATGTTTACGCTGACGCAAAATCGGCTGCGTGTGGATGACGTGCTGGGCGTTTGGCCGCTGCATGGGTTGTGCGGCGCATGGGGGGGCATCGCTGCGGGCATCTTCGGGCAGGCCGCGCTGGGGGGCATCGGCGGCGTGAGCTTCTGGGCGCAGGTCGTGGGCACGCTAGCCGGCGTGGGCTGGGCGCTGCTCAGCGGCGTCGTGGTCTACGGCGTGCTCAAGCTGACACTCGGCCTGCGGCTGGACGCGGAAGCTGAGTTCGAGGGGGCCGACCTGTCCATTCACAAGATCACCTCGACGCCCGAGCGTGAGGTGAGCTGGTGAGTTGGATGTGGCGGGACTGCAGATAGGGCTCCCGAAGGTTTTCAGCGATTTCGTGAAATCGTTCACGGACGCTGGCTCACGTCCTTCCTAAAGTGCGAACCAGGGTGATCGGCCACAAGCGCCGCTCGCCGGGTTCCCAACAGAAGCGAAGGACATAGATCATGGCCCAGACGATTTCTTCCAAGAGCATCGGCGTGGCAGGCGCCAGCCTGGCTTTGAACGACCCCGCAGCCGCGGATCGCTTGGCGCGCATCGCGCAGGTTTATATCGACCATCTGGGCATGTGCAGGCTCGAGCCTGTGACCATCCAGGCTGTGGCCGAGGCGCACGGATTTGAAGCCATCGTGGTTGACGATGATGGCCAGGGCTATATCGCGCTCGTCGCAGGCGAGCAATTGCCGGCGCGCGCGACATATCGCTTGAGTGGGCGCGCCCACGCGGGTGCGGGGGAGGAGCTGTTCATGGTGGAGCACAGCCGCGCCGGGTTGGAGCAGAGCGCAGCGCGCATTGGCTACGACGTGCACATCATGCGCCGCCTCACGCACTGAGTGGCGTGTGCGCCCCGGCGCTCAAAGTGGGTAGTCCGTG
>JAGWOZ010000320.1 GCA_028870715.1 Betaproteobacteria bacterium
CAGTACACCTCAGTGCTGCCTTCGGCACCCGCACGGTTGAGTGTGCGCGCGAGTACGAATAGGAGGTCGGAAAGCCGATTGAGATACTGAAGGGGGTGGGCGAGCTCAGCCTGCGCCGGCGTGAGCGCGCCGGTGTTGCCACCGGCCGTGTGCATCTGACCACTCGGCCCGGTCACGACTTCGCCAGCCACGGCAACCACCGCGCGCTCGGCTCGGCGCGCCACCGTTCGGCACACATGGGCGAGGCTGGCCGCGCGCGTGCCGCCGGGGAGAATGAATTCCTTAAGCGGTGGCAGTTGCGGGTTGTACTGGGCAAGGGCGGCATCCAGTCGCTGCACATGCGCGTCATGCATGATCGTCATGCCTGGTACAGCGAGCTGACCGCCGAGGTCGAACAGGTCATGCTGCACCTGCAGCAAGAGCTCGCGAACGGTGTTTGGCATGGACTCCGTCAGCAGCAACCCGATGTGCGAATTCAGCTCGTCCACCTCGCCCAGTGCGTGGATGCGGGCAGAGCCTTTGGAGCAACGTGAGCCATCGCCCAAGCCGGTCGTGCCGGCGTCGCCGGTGCGCGTGGTGATGGCTGTGAGCCGGTGTCCCATGATTGGGTCCTTTATAAGTCTGGAGAACAGCCCTGCCAAGCGCGCACGCCATGGCCAAGGGCAACACGCGTATTCTTACCCAAGCGCATCACCCCCAAGAAGCACAGGAGACTGCAATGAACGCCTCGCTCCACCCCCAGATCCTGCAGCGCGCGGTTTCACCGGCGTTGCTTGACGCGTTGGCACAGCGCTTTGGCGCGCACTTCACCACCGCCCTCGCCATCCGCCAGCAGCACGGCCGCGACGAATCACCCTTTGACGTCCCGCCACCGGCTGGCGTGGTCTTTTGCACGTCGACCGACGATGTGGCTGATGCAGTCAAGCTCTGCGCCGCGCACGACACGCCGGTGATCGCCTTTGGCGCGGGCTCCTCGCTTGAAGGCCAGCTTCTTGCGGTATGTGGCGGCATCAGCCTTGACCTCAGCCGCATGAATCGGGTTCTGACAATCGCTACCGAGGATATGAGCGCCACCGTCGAAGCCGGTGTCACACGGCTGCAGTTGAATGAGGAGTTGCGCCATAGCGGGCTGTTTTTCCCGATCGACCCCGGCGCGGATGCGACCATTGGCGGCATGACGGCCACCCGCGCCTCGGGGACGAACGCAGTGCGCTATGGCACGATGCGCGAGAACGTGCTGGCGCTGACCGCCGTGCTTGCGGACGGGCGCATCGTGCGCACAGGCACGCAAGCGCGCAAGAGCAGCGCGGGCTACGACCTCACGCGGCTGATCGTCGGCAGCGAGGGAACGCTCGCGATTGCCACCGAGGTGACGTTGAAGCTCTACCCGCAACCCGAAGCGGTGGCCGCGGCCGTGTGTTCGTTTCCCGACGTAGCGAGTGCCGTCGACTGCACCATCGCGACGGTTCAAGCCGGCATCCCGATTGCACGCTGCGAGCTGATGGACGCGCACGCCGTGCGTGCGGTCAACGCGCATGATCGCCTCGATCTGTCCGAGCAACCCTTGCTGCTGATGGAATTCCACGGCTCGCCGGCGTCCGTGCGTGAGCAGGCCGAGTCCGTTCAGGCTATCGCCATGGACCATGGTGGATCGCATTTCGCGTGGGCCGATACCCCTGAAGAACGGAACCGCTTGTGGAAGGCCCGCCATCACGCGTATTTCTCCGCGCTGCAAACGCGCCCCGGCTGCCGCAGCGTGACCACCGACACCTGCGTGCCCATCTCCAAGCTCGCCGAGAGCATCAATTTGACTGTTGCCGAAGCCGACGCGGCCGGTCTGCCCTATTTCATCGTGGGTCATGTGGGCGACGGCAATTTCCATGTGGGGTACCTGATCGATCCCGCCCAGCCCGCAGAGCGCGAACTTGCCGAACGCCTGAACGCGCAGCTGGTGCGCCGAGCCTTGGCCCTGGGCGGAACCTGCACAGGGGAACACGGCATCGGTCTGCACAAGCAAGGATTCCTGCGCGAGGAGGTGGGCGATGACGCCCTGGACACCATGCGCGCCATCAAGAGCGCGCTGGATCCGAAAGGCATCCTCAATCCCGGAAAGATTTTTGCCTGAGCTGCACCCCAACGGGTCGGCCAAGCTCGCCGCGACGGGTTCGACCGGCTGGCAAACGGACCGCGCGGCTAGCCGCCATAGTAATTTGGAAGGATTTTTGAGCGCGCGGTCTTGGGGTTGTCAGCGAGCAAATGCGGGTCATCGGTGACAATGATGAGACCTGCCATCGGGTCGCCGAAGCCGTGCACGGTGGGCCGCTTCTTCGGGACGGTCCTGCCGCCTGGCTCTTTCACCAGTTCCGCGTGGACCGAGCAGTAGTAGTACTTCAGTCCCGGATGACGGAATGTGATGGTGTAGGTATGCACGGCGTGGCCCGGACCAGGGGTGCCCTGCACGACCCCGTCAAAAGTCTTGCTCGTGGCTCCGGTAACCGGGTTGTAGCCGATGTTGGTGTGCGCGCCCGTGTCTTCGTCGACGAAGACCACCGGCTGGCCCGGTCGAACGACCACAACGC
>JAGWOZ010000071.1 GCA_028870715.1 Betaproteobacteria bacterium
TGGTTTTTTGTCTTGTCTTGCGTCGTGTGCTCATGGGTGACTGCGGGGGCACGACCGCCAAGCCCGAAATCAGCTTCTATCTCACGGTGGCGCCGCGTTCGCTTCAGCAAGGCCGCCTTCTCAAGGGCGGTGTGGTGGCAGCGAGCGTGAAAGGTTCCAAGCGTGCCCTATATCTTGATATAGGGTTATGCGGACCCGTTTAGACCCGCATAAACATTGGCTTGGCTGCCGATAAGGAACCCACAGAGTCTTCAAAAGCTGCTGGCTTTGGGAAGATGACTCAAGCTAGACGGCGCCGCAATGTTCCTGAAAGCTTGGCTCCGTTGCAAACATTTACCACGATACCCCCTCAACGCAGGGTGAATTTGCCTCGGTTGCCGATTGCGCGGCGCGAAGCTCCAGCGTAGTCTGGGCTCACAACCAATTCCTCACTGCCGGGACCACTCCATGCCATCCGTCAACACGCCATCCATGTTCAAGACCTTGCTGGCAATCAGCGTCGCCGCTGCGCTTTCTGGTTGCGGCGGTGGCGGTGGAGGTGGGACCACAACATCATCAGCGACAACGACACCAACGGCTGCGATCACAACCTCGAATGCGACACAGTTCGCAAGCACGGCCTTTAATGGAACTGCCGGCCTTTCACAGCTCAGTGGGTCAGCCACTGCTTTGAAGTCGACTGCCACTGGACAGCCCGTCAATGCGCTTTCGATCATGTCTGCAATGGTCACGAGTGAACTTCAATCGCGGGTCTATACCCCCCCGCAGTCTCCCTTGGCGCGCGCAGCCGCCTCTGTATCCAACACAGTTCAATGTTCTGGGGGCGGCTCGCTTACAGCGACGGTCAACAAGGCTGGCACTGCATGGCAACCGGGCGATAGCCTTTCCATAACCGCCAATTCATGCCAGAACTCCACCAATGGCATGACCCTGAATGGCAGCCTCATTCTGGCGATCGACAGCATTGGGCAAAATGATTCGAGTGGCTTCTCGGCATCAGTCTCGCTTGGTGCAGAGAATTTCACTGCTACGGAAGGCAGCAACTACGCGTCGCTAAATGGCACTTTCCAGGTGAGCGTCGCCCTTCAAGCCACCAACTACGTTTTGTCCGCATCACAGGTTGAACTGAAGAGCTCTGGCTTCACGCTGAACAGCAACACCGTCGGGACGATCTCGCTCGAAAATCTCGACTACGTTGACTACAACAACGTCGCGCAAGGTTCCTGGTGGTTCACTCAGAATTCAACCGTCAACAACAACGGGAATATTTTCACGGTTCAGACGGGCCAACAGTTCGGCGCCCTTGGTTGCGCTTACCCGTCGAGCGGCTCGGCGTTGCTGACTGGCCTGAATTCGAGCGAGCTTGTGACTGCCAACTCGAACGGCACCACGACATTGGAGGTCACGAGCAACGGAGCCACGACACTACAAACAGTTCCAAGCGGCCAGGTGTTTAGCGTCGTCTGCAATTAAGGCTTGACGCTAGCACGACCACACAGGCCGGGGCACTCGACAGGCCGATGTATTTCAGGAAGAACTCGAAGAGTCGAGTTCTCCCTTTCATGCTTTTTTGCCGTCATCGTTGGCATCATCAACGGGAGAGTTCAATGCTTAGCCGTCATCGACCAGCCAGGCTAATCCCGCTGCTCCTCGCAGCAGCTCTAGGCGGTTGCGCAACTATGGCCGATTCGATTGCTGCGAAGGGTACAGGTCCGACGCAGGTCTATGCAGCGTCACCCGATGTTGTCTATAAAGACATGCCACGAGTTTTGCATGACGTCGGGCTCACGCTAGTTACTATCGACAAGCAGAAAGGTCTGGTGCTGGCACAACGCGGCATGAGTGCTTTCAGCTTCGGCGAAGACGTCGCTATCTTCGTTACCCCGCTGAAGCGCGGGAATGACACCCAAGTTGAGGTGGACTCGAAGCGCGCGCTCGCAACAAACATCTTTGCGCCGAACTGGTCTAAGGTCATCTTGGCCAGACTTAACCAGTCAATTCCGTCCGTGTCGTCAATGCCCGCTCAGCCCCAATAAAAAATCTTCACGGCCAGGTGCTCAGCGTCAGGTTCACCGCGTTGACGTCGCCATAGATGAGTTGATTCCTGCAACAAGCCAACGGCCAGTGCGAGTGCCGCATGAATCCTGCGCCCTTCGAAGACTCCGAAGGATCTCCGTTCCTTGAGGTGCACCACCTGCACCCACTTGCTGATGGCGGTGCTGACACCCCGGGGAAGCGCAGTTGCAATCTGTCCCAACTGCCATCGTGAGCTGCAGTAGGGAAGGAATCGCCAAGCGTTGTTAGGCGGCATGTGGCAGCGGATTAAACGATTGGATATTGGCTTTGTTTCGACAACAATTGGCCGAGCAGGAGAATCCGCTGCCTAATCTTGATCCAAACAAATGGGCAGTCAACTTTCAAGACAACCTGGCACGTCGCCTTGAGTAACAAGCTCAACGGTTATAGCAATACTGCGTCCTCAAATAGCTGCTAAACGCTCCACGTCCTGACATGCCACGCCGCCGCAAAACAAGCCCCCTAGAGGATCTCGTCAGCCTGCTCGCCCTGCTCCCTTGGTGGCTCAGTCTCGTCTTGGCTGGGGTGAGTTACGTCGTGCTCCACACGATTGCGATTTCCAAGGCACCTGTTGCCACGCGTCCTGATCAAGTCGGACAAGCTATGTCACACGCCGTGTTCGCGGCAGCAGCCATCTTTGGCCAGTACATCCTTCCACTCCTGTGCCTTCTCGCTGCGGGCATATCGTTCTTCCGACGCAAGCATCGCACTGAGCTGGTCCGTGATGCCGCCGCAAGCGGTGCGGCCGACGCGTTGGATCACATGACATGGCAGGACTTTGAACGCGTCGTTGCTGAAACGTTCAAGATGGAAGGCTACCGTGTCATGGAAAACGGCGGCGGGGGGCCGGACGGCGGGGTCGATCTCGTGCTTCGCAAAGGCACAGAAAAGTTCTTCGTGCAATGCAAACAATGGAAGGCGTTCAAGGTTGGTGTTGACGTTGTCCGTGAACTCTACGGCGTCATGGCCGCGAAGGGTGCGGCTGGTGGTTTTGTTGTGACCTCTGGCACGTTCACAGCCGAGGCGATGGCGTTTGCTCAAGGACGCAACATCAAACTCCTGGATGGCAAGAAGCTGCACGCCATGATCCAACGGGCCATCAAAGAAAACCCAGCACTAACGCCGGTGCCGATTCCCGATTTAAAGGCACCAGAAACGCCAAGTTGCCCTCAATGCGGCTCTGCAATGGTTTTACGCACGGCTAAGAAGGGAGCGCATGCAGGAACGTCGTTCTGGGGTTGCAAGCGATACCCCGGATGCAAGGGAATCGTGAATATCTGAACACCCCTGGAAGCCGCATAAAAATTGGCTTTACCACCGCTTGCGAACCCACCGAAATTGCGAATCGTGTGAGCTTCCCACCGCAGTAGGCTACGTCACTCTGTATGCACAACGACCACGCTTTTATGGCTTGGCGGGGGTACACACGTAGCCTTGAGGGCACACCACGGGTGGACGCGCTGGACTACAGACGTATCCGGTCGGACAGACCGGTTGCGGGGCTGCTTCTTGCATTGGAGCATTCGACGCAGTGCATTCGATCTCAATTGTTGCCCGAAGCATCAGATTTCCCGGGTCCTTGCTGATGATCTTGTACCCGGCGGGACACTGGCGAGCTGCTTCTTGGAAGATCACGGTTTGGTTGTCACCGGCAATGCTCTTGACTGGACGCCCATCCGGTCCAGTTCCCGCAGGCATCGTTACAGCGCAGCTTGAAAGAACAAGTACCCCACCAAACAGTGCAATGATTCCAGCAATCTTCGTTTTTTTGCGTGCATAGCGTTTGCGGCTGTTTACATTGAAAAGTGTGTGCCCTGACCGTGAAAACCGCAACGTCTTGCGGTACGTCGATCAAGGCTGATCCTACGTCATCGAATCCTTAAAGCGCCTGACTGAGCATCCGCAAACATCTCGCTGCATTCATTGCGTTGGCGCAGCAATCACCATCTGCCCATTGCTCTGTGTAATGTGCAGGCTGCCCAAAGCGTTCATCCCCAGCAAGGCCATACCGTCCATGTGGGGCATGACAGAGACCGGCACGTTGGTCATTCGGAAGTTGCCAAACTCTAGGTTGTGCGCAATCGCAATGCACGCAGCAACGTTCCCATTCGCGGTCGACGATTCGCTAGGCAGGCATCCCGAAAGTCCCATTTGTGTTGCCATCGTTTGGGACACTGAGACCTTTGAAGCACCGGTATCAACGATGAACTCCACGGGCACTCCATTGATTGCACCGCCGATCTCATAGTTTCCGTTGCGGTCAGCAGTAAGGATGATTGCACCAGCAGCGTCTGTTCTAACCCTTGGCGCTCCAAATCCGGGGATGAACTTCGTGACAAGGATGTACAAGATGCCGCCAATCACAAGCCAAAGCATGATCATCGACAAAAAGTTGGATGGGGATCTGCGAGCCGGTGGACGTGGAGTCGGCCCTCCCTGCAGGCTATTTTGCTTAGCGCGCTGTGCTTCCTTGTACCAATCACGGTCTTGGTATCCCATGGCATGTGAATGTAGCCTACAGCTCTGTCACCTGTCGATTGGTCAGACACCAATCCGGCACCTTTGGCGCTACTGGCCAACACCTCATGGGCGTCTCCTGGCCTTGATCTCGCCCCAGCGCTGGGAGGGAACAACTTGGGCAGGGACCTGGTTCCAAATTCTCCCTTCCAAAGGCGGTCAGGGCGCTCGTGAAGATCAATCCACCTTGTCTTCAGGGGCTGCGTTGAAGCGCTTGTGCCGCTCGAACAATGCGCCTGCCAAGCCTTCAAAAACGGCCTCCAGCGGTCTTCCGTCTCGTGCCCAAGGAAGACCTGCAGGCCATCGCATTTGAGGGCCGCAATCAGCTTCTTTCGCAAAAGCGGGCGCTGCATTCACGTCAGCACGGCAGCCTTCTCAATGGGCGGTGTGGTGGCTGAGAAGGTGAAGGACTCCAAGCATGTCCTCTATCTTCCTATAGAGTCATGAAAAACCTCTGCAACCCGCATAAAAATTGGCTTTGCGACCGATGACGAACCCACCGATTTTCGAAGAACAGTGGGTTCTGAGGCAGGCAGACGAACCGCAGATTGAGCGGAACCCATGTGCCCTTCCAGCCATCACACGCCAGGTGCCACACTGCCTGCCGTTTGATTTAAAGCAACACCTCTTCATGCACCTGTTGCAAGCGCAGTCAACGCGGCGTAGATTGAACCCAACAGCATCAAAAACAAAGGGGGTCACATTGCCGATACCAAAGGAAATTTCTTGACCGACCAACACGCTGCGGCGTGAAAAGCTTCCGCCCATGGAAGCCAGTCAGGCACTGCACAGACCATGCGTCAGTCAGTGCCTGAACTTTTTTCAGCACTCAGAGAAGGGACTCGGTGTCCCCAAGCATGGGGAACTCAAGTTCAGGCAATGATTTTTGACCCCGCTTCAAGTACGCCAAGTACCTGTTCATGACGCGCCATGCTCGTCTTGTGACTTGCTCGCGACGGCAGGTTGAGGCCTTCCCGATCACTGACGGTGCGCACTTTCTCAGTGCGCCGGGCTGCTTCATTTCGGACTTGAAGGGCGGTAAGCTTGACCATGGCACTAAGGTTGGAGACGCTGCATGGCCTCTAGTGCTATACGCCTCGCTATCCGACGCAAGTTTGGGATCGTGTGCATCCCTGTGAGGCAACATGAAGCAAAAAGCCCCATATAGCAATGGGAATTCGATGATTGAGAGGCAAGAAAAAAGCCGCGCGAGGCGGCTCGATCTTAATATTTGGCGGAGACGGAGGGATTCGAACCCTCGATGCGCTTTTGGCACATACTCCCTTAGCAGGGGAGCACCTTCGGCCACTCGGTCACGTCTCCGGGGTATGGCATAGCTGGAACAAGCAGTTGGCCGCAACTCAGCTTTAAATTATCGCATAACCCCTCAGCCTCCCACGATTGCCATGATGTGGATTGATACCCACGCTCACCTCGACGCTGCGGAATTCGGGCACTCCCGCAGGGACGTGCAGGCCCGGTCGCTTGAAGCCGGCGTGCGGTGTATCGTGATTCCAGCCGTGGAGCCAGGAAACTTCAGCGCGGTGCGCACGCTGGCGCATGCCAGTGCGAACGTGTACGCGCTCGGTGTGCATCCTTTGTTTGTCGAGAAGACCAGCGAGAGTGACCTTGACGCCTTGCGCGCAGACGTGCAGGACGCGATGGCCGATCCCCAGTTTGTGGCGATCGGCGAGATTGGGCTGGATTTTTTCGTCCCGAATGTGGACCGTGCGCGCCAGATCTGGTGGTACGAAGGCCAACTGCGTATTGCGCGCGAATTCGGCCTGCCGGTGCTCCTACATGTGCGCAAGTCGCAGGATGCTTTACTTGCGGGCCTGCGCCGGTCGGGCTGGGCGAGCGCGGATCTCGGGGGGATTGCCCATGCGTTTAACGGCAGTCGCCAGCAGGCGGATGGATTCATTGCGCAGGGCCTTCGGCTGGGCTTTGGCGGGGCCATGACGTTTGAGCGAGCACGCAACATCCGTAGCCTTGCGGCAAACCTGCCTCAAGAGAGGCTAGTGCTCGAAACCGATGCCCCAGACATCCCCCCTGAGTGGTTAGTGCGCCAGAATCCGCCACCATTTAACGAACCTGCGCAATTGCCGCGTATCGCCCAGACCCTTTGTGCCCTGCGAGGCTGGACGCCAAGTCAGGCGGCGAGCATTACGACCGCAAACGCGCGCGCGGCCTTGCCACGACTCGCGGCGTGGCTGGATGTCCGGGGCAACGTGCAGGGCTGATTCGCGCCAACGGTCAAGATGAGCAGGCTGCAAGACCCAGGCCGACTCACGCGCGTGCGGAGGGAGGCACTTGAGATCGGCGATGTTTTTCGCATCGCGAAAAATTCTTAAGCGAAGCATCGATGCGTCGGCGTGAAGCGGGGGCAGACTGCCTTGCTTGCGAACACCAATGTCGGAGTGCAAAGACTCGGAACCCCTCGCGTGGGGTAGGCTGCGGCGACGACAGGCCGCGGCCAGGCGCAAACCGCACAGGCCCTTGAAAATCCATGCCGCATCCCCATTTAAGAAGGGTTTTTGGCAAACGCAGCATCCCATCAATTTGCACAGCTTATTCTTGAAAACAAAGCCATGAGCACTGACACGACGACTCCATCAACCACCACGGGTAGCCACACACACGCATTTCAGGCGGAGGTCAAACAACTCCTGCATTTGGTTGCGCATTCACTGTATTCGAACCGCGACATTTTCCTGCGTGAACTTGTTTCGAACGCGTCCGATGCCTGCGACAAGTTGCGCTATGTTGCGATGGATGACGAAGCCGTATGGGAGGGCGTGAGCACGCTGCACATCCGCGTGGACTTCGATCCCAAAGCGCGCACGATTACTGTTACTGACAATGGCATTGGCTTATCTATTCAAGATGCCATTGACCACTTGGGCACGATCGCCAAGTCGGGTACGCGTGAGTTCATGCAGCAAATTGGCCAGGAGCGCAAGGCAGATGCCAATCTGATCGGCCAGTTCGGCGTGGGCTTCTACTCGGGCTTTATCGTGGCTGACCGCATTACGGTGGAAAGCAGGCGTGCCGGACTGCCGGCCGATCAAGCTGTGCGTTGGACTTCCGACGGCACTGGTGATTTCAGCGTTGAGCACATCCGCCGCGAGGCGCGTGGGACGGACGTGATCTTGCATCTGCGCGAGGACACGGAGGAGCAACAATTCAGTGACTTGCTTTCGGGGTGGAAGCTCAAGGGCATTATCAGCCGCTACTCCGATCACATCTCTCTGCCGATCGAAATGCGCAAGCGCGAGTGGAGCGATGAGCAGAAGGAGGAGGTCGTTACCGACGCATGGGAGCAGGTGAACAAGGCCGCAGCGCTTTGGGCACGCCCGAAGGCCGAGATATCCGATGAGCAATACATCGACTTCTACAAGCAGATCGCTCACGATAGCGAGGCCCCACTGGCCTGGACGCATAACCGGGTGGAAGGCCGCAGTGAGTACGCACAGCTGCTCTATATCCCGGCCAAGGCGCCATTCGATCTGTGGAACCGGGAGCACAGCGCAGGGGTAAAGCTTTACGTCAAGCGCGTGTTCATCCTCGACGACGCCACCAGCTTGCTGCCTACGTACTTGCGCTTTGTCCGTGGGGTGGTCGATAGTGCAGACCTGCCGCTCAACGTTTCGCGTGAATTGCTGCAGGAAAGTCGCGACATCCGCGCCATCCGGGAGGGCAGCACGAAACGCGTTCTATCCATGCTCGAAGAGATGGCGAACAGTGATGAGGCCGTGCAGCGCGAAAAGTATGGAACGTTCTGGCAGGAGTTTGGCCAGGTCATGAAGGAAGGCGTCGGCGAGGACTTTGCCAATCGTGAACGGTTGGCAAAACTGTTGCGATTTGCCTCCACATCGAGCGAATCTGATGCGCAGACTGTCAGCCTGGCCGACTACGTCGCGCGCATGAAACCCGAGCAAACAGCGATTTACTACATCACCGCGGATTCAATCCGCGCCGCGCGCTCCAGCCCGCAGCTCGAGGTCTTCAAACGCAAGGGCGTTGAGGTCTTGCTGCTGACCGACCGCGTCGACGAATGGATGCTGGGCAGCTTGCATGAGTTTGAGGGCAAGCCTCTGAAGTCCGTTGCCCGTGGCGGTGCTGATCTTGGGGCGTTGCAGGACGCGGAAGAGAAGAAGCTGGCTGAAGAAGCTGCAGAATCTTACAAAGACCTGCTCGAGCGGATGAAGAGTGCGCTTGAAGGCGTGGTCAAGGATGTGCGCATCAGCACCCGATTGGTCGAGTCTCCTGCCTGCCTGGTGGCGGACGAGGGCGATGTCAGTGGCCACTTGGCTCGGCTTCTGCGGCAAGCGGGGCAGGAAGTGCCTAAAACGCATCCCATCCTGGAAATCAACCCTGGGCATGCATTGGTGCAGCGCTTGCAGACGGAGCTCGACCGGGGGGACAGCGCGCACCCGGGTGCGTTTACCGATTTGGCGCACATCCTGTTCGATCAGGCTGTGCTGGCCGAGGGCGGAATGCCAGACAACCCTGCTGCCTATGTACAGCGGGTCAACCAGTGGCTGTTGCGAGCCGCGTAAGGGCAGGTCGCCGGTATTTCGGGCCAGAATCGCGACGTGATCGCCGCGATCAGCGCCAAAGAAGTGCCTCGTGGGACTGCCAGCCTTTGGGGTGGGCGGCCTTGGGCCTTGGGCGCACGTCCAAGGTGCCCGGGAAGCCTGATCAAAGAGCGGTAAGTGGCCTGTGCGGGGAACCGCTCCTTCAGGCCGCTTTTCCAAGGTGAGGGCCTGTGTCGCCATGCGGCGCTCCTATTGGCTGCTAAGTCAGGGTCGCTAAACTGGGTGACTTCAAGTGAGTCGGCTGGCTGCGGCCACATTCGGGCATGGGCGGTCATCAAGTCAAGGTATGAACGAGGCGAACAAGCAAACGAAGAACAGACGCGCAGTGGGCTACTGGCACTTCATGCGGGAGTTTGTACGTAACCCGCGCCAGATCGGGGCTATCTGCCCCAGTTCGCCTTTCCTTGCCCGACGCATGGCCAGCCTTGTTCCCGCAGGTGATGGCGTGGTGGTTGAACTCGGGCCAGGCGGGGGTGCCGTGACCGCCGCGCTGCTCAGTCATGGTGTACACGCACGTGACCTTGTTCTGGTCGAGCGCTCGGCGGCGCTGTCAGCGCATCTTGCCAAGCGCTTCCCCGGGGTGCGGCTCATCCAGGGTGATGCCATGCATCTGAGCCGCTTTGATGCCCTTCAGCGGCAGTCGGTACGCGCCATTGTGTCGAGTTTGCCCCTGCGCAGTCTGCCACGTGCGGTGGTGCGCCAGATTCTGGAGCAGGTCGCGCTCGTTTCAGGGCCGGGCACGGTTTTCATCCAGTTCAGCTATGCCCTGCGTGGCAGCGGGCAGGGGATCGCGCCGGGATTCGAGCGGGACCAGGCCCATTTGGTCTGGCGCAATCTTCCACCGGCGCGTATCGAGGCCTTCCGCTTTCGTGCAGGCGCCATGCAGTAGGCGATCTGGCCGCTCGTCGCAGCTGGGTACTGGTTGGCATCGATCAGGACACCCACATCGTGATCGTCACCACGGCAAGCAGCAGCATCCAAAGCAAAACCGAACGCCACACCAGCCCAACCACACTGCGCAGATGCGCGGGGGTGGGGGAGTCACCGGGCATTTCCGGCGCCAAGCCCGGGCCTTGTGGTTCCACGTCGATCGCACTCGCCCAGCCCTGCTCTCCCGGCTCCACGGATGCCTTCTGGGCCGTCGCCCCCAAGCGTATGCCGACAGCGCCCGCGGCAGATGCAAGCATCGCTCCAGTATTGCTGTCGGGCCATAGCCGGGCGTAGTTGCGCCACATGTCCACGGCTTCTTCGAAGTTGCCGACCACGGCATAGCCGGCAGCCGTCAGGCGCGCAGGCAGCCAGTCCAGGACGTGAAAAGCCTTGCAGGCGAAATCACGCAGCCATGGACTTGCATCGGAGCCGCTCGCGCTCCACTTGCCAGCTGTGTATTCAGACATACGGTACAGCACGGCACCTGCGGGACCGAGTGGGAGCAGGAACCAGAAGAAAACTCCCAGCACATAGCGTTGCGCCGCTACAAGGGCGTGCTCGATCGTTTGCTGCGTGACGTCGTCTGCCGACATTTCCACGGTATCCAACGCCTTCCATTGCTTGAGGATGGCCCGCGCACCTGGCACGTCGCCATGACTGAGCGCGTCGGAGATATCGGTGAAGTAATGGCTAAATTGCCTGAAGCCCAACGTGAAATACAACACCACCACGTTCCAGGCGAAAGCCAGGAGAATGTTCACGCGCAGCGCGCCCCAGTACACCAGCAGCGCCACTAGCGCAGGCAGAAGCACCGCGATGAACCAAGCAGCCAAGCCGTGCCTGCGCTCTCCCGCGTCGAAATTGCGCGCGGCAAAGTCGGCGAGCGACTTGCGTGCAGCGTATACGACGCTCAGGCGACCAAGGGGTTTGATTTGCTCCAGGAGCAGCGAGAGGAGAACAGAGAAAAAGGCCATGCCAACATGCTAAGCGATCAGCAACCGGTAAAGGTTTCGGATCATCGCGGCTGTAGCGCCCCAGATGAAATAGCGCTTGCCGTCGGCAGCACTCCACGGCATGGCATAAAAGCTGCGGCGCGTGGCATTGGGCGCAAGGCCCGAGGCAGGGAGGCCGGTTTGCATGTCCCAAGTCCGCAATTCGTGGTGCGCAGGGTTCATGAGAAATTCCAGGGGCACCTCAAAAACTTCGGCAACTTCACTGGGTTGGGGGTGCAGCGGCGCATAGGGATCAATCATGGCGATGACCGGCGTGACGGCATAGCCAGTGATGGTGGTGTACACCGGCATCAGGCCCAGGGTTTCGACCTGATCCGGATGAAGACCGATTTCTTCCTGGGCTTCACGCAGCGCGGTGTGAACAGGCGTTGCGTCATCGAGATCCCGACTTCCGCCGGGGAAGCTGATCTGCCCGGCGTGGACGTTCAGGTTCGCATTTCGCCGAGTAAGCAGCAGCTGAACGCCATGGGTGCGTTCGACGAGCGGCACAAGGACTGCCGCTTGCCGCGTCGTCACGTTGCGTGCATGGGCAACGTCTTCGAAAACTTCCGGTTTCCACTCCGGCGCCTGAGCAAAGCGCGAGCGCAGCCAGGCACTCTGCAAACGCGAGGTGTGCACCGAGGGGAGCCCCGAATCGCGGTGGGCCACCGGAACCCGCTCGGGATCAAAGGGGGGAAGGACAGGCGGAACGGATTTGTTGCTCATGCCAAAATGCAAAAAACCGGCTTGAGCCGGCTTTTTGCATCACGCGGAGAAGGGATTTGCATGGGCCCGATATGGAGGCCAGAGGGCGTCGCTCAGGCCAGCTTTTCCTTGATGCGCGCAGATTTGCCGGTGCGGCCACGAAGGTAATACAGCTTGGCGCGACGCACATCGCCGCGACGCTTGACCTCGATGGAGGCGATCATTGGCGAGTAGAGCTGGAACGTGCGCTCAACGCCTTCGCCTGACGAGATCTTGCGGACGATGAAATTGGAGTTCAAGCCGCGGTTGCGCTTGGCGATCACCACGCCTTCGTACGCCTGCGCACGTTTGCGCGATCCTTCGACCACGTTAACGCTGACGATGACGGTGTCGCCGGGGGAGAACTCGGGGATCGCCTTGCCTTGGGTCAGGCGCTGGATCTCTTCCTGCTCGAGTTGCTGAATCAGATGACTGCTCATGATGGGCTCCTATGATCTTGCGACCGCATGAAGGGGAATTGCGAGCGTCGGCATGCAGCCGATGCTCGCTTGTTGTTGCGATGCAGAGGATCGAAAAACCAGATATCTTAATCCAAACTTGATAGTGCTTGCTCATCGCGTGCGCTGAGGCGGTTTTCGCGCCGCATGATGGCGATGAGATCGGGTCGTCGCTCTTGGGTCAGTTGCAGGCTGCGGTCGCGCCGCCAGCGCGCAATGCGTGCATGGTCACCCGATAGCAAGACTGCAGGCACGGGAAGGCCCGCGTGCGTGGGTGGGCGGGTGTAGTGCGGGCAGTCAAGCAGGCCGTCGGAGAAGCTGTCCTGCTGGGCCGAGTCTGCGCTACCCAGCACGCCGGGCTGTAATCGTGCCACGGCATCCAGAAACGCCATGGCCGCAATTTCACCGCCTGACAGCACATAGTCTCCGAGGCTGATTTCTTCGTCCACATGGCGGTCGATGAAGCGCTGATCGATGCCTTCGTAGCGTCCGCAAACCAGCACGGCGCCTGCCGAGCAGGCCCACCGCATCACCTGCTCTTGCGTCAGTTTTGCGCCAGCAGGTGAAAAGAGCAGCACGGGTGCAGGGCCCATCCCTGCGCTTTCGCGGGAGCTCTGCGCGGCTCGCAAAGCGTGCTCCAGGGGCTCAACCAGCATCACCATGCCCGGCCCCCCGCCGTAGGGCCGGTCATCCACGGTGTGGTGGGTATCGATCGAAAAATCGCGCGGGTTCCAGTGTTGCAGCGCCATGGCACCGCCATCAAAGGCGCGTCGACACACACCCTGGGTGCGTAGCGGCTCGAAGTATTCACCGAACAGGGTCAGCACGTCGAAGCGTGGCATCGTGAGTCCTTGCTCAGTCGTAGTCTGGCTGCCAGTCGACAACAATTCGGCGCGCTGCCGTGTCGACATTGACGATGTAGGCATCAACGAAAGGGATGAGGCGCTCATTGGCTTTCGTCCCTTCCCCCGGGCAAGCGTTCGTTTTCAATTGCAGAATGGACTGCGCGCCGCTGTCCAGCAACCCGGAAACGGTGCCGAGCTCCAGACCTTCGCGATTGAATACGGCACAACCGATCAAGTCAACCCAGTAATACTCATCATCACCGGCGGGCGGGAAATCTTCGCGCCGCGCATGGATCGTCCAGCCCCTCATCGCTTCGGCCTGTGTGCGGGTGCCGACTCCCTCGAGCAAGGCAACGACAGATGTTGCGTGGCGGCGTGCCAGCCGAACGGCGAGTTCTACGCGCTGCACAGGCCGCCCGGGTGGGGATTGCATCCACCAGCGCCGTGCCTTGAGCAGCACGCCGGCCTCACTGGAAGCGGGGGCGACCTTGATCCACCCCTGCGTACCCCAGGCGCCCAGCACGTGACCGACTTGGAGCAAGCCATCGGGCCACGCGATGTCCAGTGGCGGCGGAGTTTGAGGGGGTGTATTCATGGCGCAAAGCAAAACACCGCAAGGAAACGCTTGCGGTGTCGCGTCCTGGCCGACTGGCGCAGACCCTGACAGGGATCAAGCGGTGCGGCCGTGGAGGCTGCCCGCTGAGGGGTATGCTCAGGCCGACGCCGGAACGGGCGCCTGAGTCTGCTTGGATTGCTTGACGAGGCGCTGGACCGTTGGCGAGAGCTGAGCGCCCACACCAGCCCAATAGTCCAGGCGGGCAATCTCGATGCGCAGCGGCTGTTCCTGCCCCCGGGCAACCGGGTTGTAGAAACCCAGGCGCTCAAGGTACCGACCGTCGCGGCGATTGCGGGAATCGGTGGCCACGATGTGGTAGAAGGGGCGCCCTTTGGCACCGGCGCGTGAAAGACGAATGACGACCATTGCTTGAATTCCTGAAATGTCTGCTTGATGGGTATGCGTGCGAACCGCCTCGGCCATACAGTTCATCGTACGAACCGCCGTGCAGGATGG
>JAGWOZ010000321.1 GCA_028870715.1 Betaproteobacteria bacterium
CCGGCTCACACACGTCGATCAGCACGCCCTTTTCGCGATTGACGAGACGAACCGCCTCGGCCGGCGTCACGCCGCCGCCCGTGCCCCGCGAGAACGTGGACCACAGCAGCATGCCACCCGAGACCAAGGCGATGGCGATCAGCGCGAGATTGTCGATGACGAATTTCAAAATGCCGACTCCAAATCGAGGAAAGCCGCCATTTTAGGAACATCAGCCCGAGCGCATACAGCGGCGCCTGATCACCAGCTTGGCAGGCGGGATTATTGCGGCGCATCAAAATTGGCCCGTCGTTGCTGCGCTGCGCCGAACGCACCCCAAGGCTCAACTACCATGGAGGGCTATCACCCAGATTTTCGGCTCACTTCAAGCGCACATCGCCTCAGACCATGTACAAACTCGTCCTGATACGCCACGGCGAATCCACCTGGAATCAAGAAAACCGCTTCACCGGCTGGGTGGACGTTGATCTCACGGAGAAGGGGCAAAGCGAAGCGCGGGAGGCGGGGCGTTTGCTCAAAGCGCATGGTCTGGATTTCGACATCACGTATACCTCTGTGCTCAAGCGCGCGATCCGCACGCTGTGGCTGACGCTCGATGAGATGGATCGCATGTGGTTGCCCACCGTGCACAGCTGGCGCCTGAATGAGAGGCATTACGGCGCCCTGCAGGGCCTGAACAAGGCCGAGACGGCCGCCAAATACGGCGACGAGCAGGTTCACATGTGGCGCCGCAGCTATGACACGCCGCCGCCATCCATGGACGAAAAGCACCGTCACGAATTGGCGGCCGATCCCCGTTATGCCCGTGCCAACCCGATGGATCTGCCGCTCGCCGAGTGCCTGAAGGACACGGTTCGTCGCGTGCTGCCGCTCTGGGAAGAATCGCTCGCTCCAGCCATCCGCTCAGGCAGGCGCATTCTGGCCGTATCACATGGCAATTCCATGCGCGCCATTGTCAAGCATCTCGACGGCATCTCTGATGCGGATATCGTCGGCCTGAACATCCCCAACGGGATACCCCTGGTCTACGAACTGGATGCTGCGCTCAAACCCATCCGTCGCTATTACCTCGAAGCGCCGGCGGTTGCGCGCTGACTCCGCGGCACGAGTTCGCGCTCGAGGCTTCAGGCGCAAGCCGTCGCGCGCGCTTTCCCATGCGCGAATCCGGCTGATTTCCGCCCTCTATACTGTTGCGTCTTCGAGGAATCACGCATGGCTGGCAAACTGAAAATCGCGGCTTGGATTACGGCCGGTGTACTCACTGGCGCCTTGGCAACCCTACAGTTGCAGGCCATGGCGCGCGGCGCTGTGTCGCCGCTTCCGCTGGAAGAGCTCCAGCAGTTTGCCGCAGTGTACGGCCTCATCAAGGCTGATTATTTTGAGCCCGTGGATGGCAAGAAGCTGGTCAACGATGCCATTACGGGCATGGTCAGCAGCCTTGATCCCCATTCGGAATATCTCGACCAGAAGAATTTCAAGGAATTCCGGGAAAGCACGAGCGGCAAGTTCGTTGGCGTGGGCATTGAAATTGCCGCCGAGAACGGGCTTGTGAAGGTGGTATCACCCATTGAAGGCTCACCTGCGGCGCGCGCCGGCATTCTCGCAGGGGATCTCATCACCCGCATTAACGACACACCGGTGAAGGGCATGGCCCTGAATCAGGCCGTCAAGCTCATGCGCGGCAAGCCCGGCACCAAGGTGACGCTGACCATCCTGCGCAAGAGCGAAAGCCGCACGTTCAGCGTGACGGTGACGCGCGAGGAAATCCACGTGCAAAGCGTGCGGGGCAAAATCATTGCACCGGGCTATGCCTGGGTGCGCATCACCCAGTTCCAGTCAGACACATTGTCGGATTTCGTGAAGAAAATTGACGAACTTCACAAAGAAGACCCCAAGCTCAAGGGTATCGTGCTCGACCTGCGCAACGACCCCGGCGGCCTGCTCGAGAGCGCCGTGGGCGTGGCCTCGGTGTTCCTGCCGCAAGACTCCGTGATCGTCTCGACCCGTGGCCAGATTCCCGAGGCGAATGTGAGCTACCGCAACACGCCAAGCGACTATTCGCGCACAGCTGGCGAGAATCCGCTGGCCAGTTTGCCGGCCATCGTCAAGCAGGTGCCGCTCGTGGTGCTGGTCAACGGCGGTTCAGCCTCGGCCTCGGAAATCGTCACAGGCGCGCTCAAGGACTACAAGCGTGCCGTCGTCATGGGCACGCAAACCTTTGGCAAGGGTTCTGTGCAGACGGTCTTGCCGCTTGGCCCGGACACGGCGCTCAAGCTGACAACGGCGCGCTACTACACGCCCAATGGCGAATCCATCCAGGCAAAGGGCATCACGCCAAACTATTTTGTGGATCCACTGCCCACTGGTGACCCCTATGCGGCGCTGCGCATGCGCGAAGTGGACTACAAGAACCAGATTGGCACCGGGGCTGGCGCCGCCGACTCCGCGGGCGTGAAGGAAGAACTACGCAAGCAGGAGGAGGCGCGCCGCCTGCTCGAGGCGCAAATCGAGAAGGACCCGGACAAGTTCCCCAAACTGCCCGAGTACGG
>JAGWOZ010000072.1 GCA_028870715.1 Betaproteobacteria bacterium
AGGGCATGCGTGTGGCCATGGTGGGCGACGGGGTCAACGACGCGCCCACGCTGGGGGCGGCGGACGTCTCGGTCAGTTTTGCCAGCGCAGCGCCGATTGCGCGCGCCGGCGCCGATGTCGTGCTGGCCTTCGACGACATGCGGGCCTTGCCGCTGCTCGTTCGCGTGGCGCGCCAGGCGCAGCGCGTCATGCGCCAGAACCTGGTGTGGGCCGTGGCCTACAACGCGGTGTTCGTGCCGTTGGCCATTGCCGGGCGTATCACCCCCGTGTGGGCCGCCGTGGGCATGAGTGCGTCGTCGCTGTTGGTGGTGCTCAATTCGGCCCGCCTGGCGTGGTTCGACCGGCAGGGGGCGTGATGGAAGGCGCCTTGATCGTGCTCATCCCCATCAGCGTGCTGGTTGTGGGGGGCATTGTCGCAGTGCTGTGGTGGGCGGCGCGCCAGGGCCAGTTCGATGACCTGGAGGGCCCGGCGCACGCCATTTTGATGGATGACGACAGGCCGCCGTCTGCTCGTGCTGCCGAGCGCAAGGGGGACCCTGCCGACCCCGCGCCGCAAGCTGACGCATCGCAAAAATCGGGTTGAAAGTCGTGTGATTTTGGTACTTGTTGAAACCTCTTGACGCAAGTCAATCGCAACCGCAATGGGCTCTATTACCTTCTTGCCAACGTTGCTATTCCCGCTTGGATGGAGATGACATGAGTGCGCAAGCCATAACAATGGAAACTTATAACTACGGGGTGATACGAAAATTCACCGTCATGACCCTGGTCTGGGCCGTGGTCGGCATGCTGGTGGGCGCGGTCATCGCGGCCCAGCTGATCTGGCCTGATTTGACCTACGGGCTGCCTTGGCTGAGCTGGGGCCGGATCCGGCCCGTGCATACCAACGGGGTGATTTTCGGATTCGGCGGCACCGCACTGTTCGCCACCTCCTATTACATCGTGCAGCGCACGTGCCAGGTTCGCCTGTTCGCGCCCAAGCTTGCGGAATTCACGTTCTGGGGGTGGACCGCGGTGATCGTGCTGTGCGCGGTCACGTATCCGCTGGGGTTCACGAGCGGCAAGGAGTACGCGGAGCAGGAGTGGCCGATCAGCCTGCTCATCGTGCTGGTCTGGGTCGCCTATGCCATCGTCTTCTTCGGCACGGTGTTCAAACGCAAGACCCCCCACATCTATGTGGCGAACTGGTTCTTCGGCGCGTACATCATCACCATCGCGATCCTGTATATCGTCAACAACATCAAGCTGCCCATCAGCTTGCTGTCGTTCAAGAGCTACTCCGCGTATGCCGGAGCCCAGGACGCGATGATCCAGTGGTGGTACGGACACAATGCCGTCGGCTTCTTCCTGACCGTGTCATTCCTGGGCATGATGTATTACTTCATTCCCAAGCAGGCCGAGCGTCCGATCTATTCCTACCGACTGTCCATCGTCCACTTCTGGGCGCTGACGTTCGTCTACATGTGGGCCGGCCCCCACCATCTGCTGTATACCGCGCTGCCGGACTGGGCGCAGTCGCTGGGCATGGTGTTTTCCCTGATTCTGCTGGCGCCAAGCTGGGGTGGCATGATCAACGGGATCATGACGCTGTCGGGTGCGTGGCACAAGCTGCGTGACGATCCGATCCTGAAGTTCCTCATCACCGCGCTGTCCTTCTACGGCATGTCGACGTTTGAGGGCCCGATGCTGTCGATCAAGACCGTCAGCGCGCTTGGCCATTACACGGACTGGATCATTGGGCACGTGCACTCCGGGGCGATGGGCTGGGTGGGGATGATCACCATGGGCAGCCTGTATTACATGATTCCGCGCCTTTGGGGTCAGACACAGATGTGGAGCAAGCGCCTCATCGAGTGGCATTTCTGGACGGCGACCATCGGCGTCGTGCTGTACATCGCCTCCATGTGGGTGGCCGGGGTGACCGAAGGCCTGATGTGGCGCGCCATGCAGCCGGACGGCACGCTGACCTACAGCTTCATCGAGAGCATCGTGGCGGTGAAGCCCCTGTATTACATCCGTCTCCTCGGTGGTGTGATCTATCTGTTCGGCATGACCCTCATGGTCTACAACGCCTACCGCACGATCCGCCAGGGTGAGGCCGTTGACGCGCCCGTGCCCGCGCTGGCCGGCGCTCATGCCTGATGCCCCGAACCGACACATAGGAGAGACGCCATCATGGCCGCTTTGAAATTCAACCACGAGAGCATCGAAAAGAACGCTGGGCTGATGATCGTGCTCATTGCGATCGTCGTCAGCATCGCGGGCTTCGTGCAACTGGTGCCGATGTTCTTCGACAAGGCCACCACGGAGCCGATCCCCGGCGTCAAGCCCTACACCGCGCTGCAGCTCGAAGGGCGCGACGTGTACGTCTCCGAAGGGTGCTACCTCTGCCATTCGCAGATGATCCGCCCGCTTCGCGCCGAGGTCGAGCGCTATGGGCATTACTCGGTGGCCGGCGAGTCGGTGTACGACCATCCGTTCCAGTGGGGCAGCAAGCGCAACGGACCGGATCTGGCGCGCGTGGGTGGCAAGTACTCCGATGAGTGGCAGCGCATCCACCTGCGCGAGCCGCGCGATGTCGTGCCCGAGAGCATCATGCCCGCCTACCCTTGGCTGCAGCATGAGCCCGCGGGGGCCGACATGATCCAGGACAAGATGCGCGCGTTGCGGGTGCTGGGCGTGCCGTATACGGATGCCGAAATCGCCGCTGCACCCGCGCAGTTACAAGGCAAGACCAAGGAAGATGCCCTGATTGCCTATCTGCAGGGTCTGGGCTTGGCCCTGTCCAACGTTCACCAGTGAGGAGGCCGTGATGTCCGGGACGATCGGAGCTGCATTCACCGTGCTCGTCGTGGTGGCTTTTGCAGCCATTGTGTGGGCGGCGTACTCCCCGCGCTTCAAGAAAAAACACGAACAGGACGGGATGATTCCCTTCCTGGACTCTTCGACTCCGCCGGACGTGCGCGGCGACGACAAAACGAGGATCTGAACCATGAACCAGTTTACTTCGCCTGGCTGGGCCTATTGGATCGGTGGCGTGACGATCGTCTCGATCATCGGCCTGTTCCTGTTCCTGCGCGGAACGGCCAAGCAGACGGTCTTTCGCAACAAGGAAGGCCAGGTGATTGCCACCACCGGCCACGTGTGGGATGGCGATCTGCAGGAGTTCAACAATCCGCTGCCGCGGTGGTGGATGGGGTTGTTCATCCTCACCCTGGTTTTTGCCATCGTCTATCTGATCCTGTACCCGGGACTGGCGTTCTGGAACGGTACGCTGGGCTTCACGAGTGCGAAGATGTACCAGGCCGAGTCGGCGGCGTATGAAAAGCGCATCGAGCCGATCTATGCGCAGTACATGAAGACCTCCATTCCAGACCTGGCGAAGAACCCGCAGGCTATGGCAACCGGGCAGCGCATGTTCCTGACGTATTGTGCACAATGCCACGGCTCGGATGCAGGGGGCTCCAAGGGCTTTCCCAACCTGACCGCGCCGGGCGAGAAGAGCTGGCTGTACGGCAATCAGCCCGACACCGTCGTGCAGACCATCACCGACGGGCGCCAGGGCATGATGCCCCCGATGGCCGCGGCAATTGGGGGGCAGGGCGGCGTGGTGGCCGTGGCCAATTACGTGCGCAGTCTTTCGGGCCTGAGCCATGACGCGGCCCTGGCGGCCAAGGGCAAGCCCTTGTTTGCCACGGCCTGCGCCGGGTGCCACGGAGCCGGCGGCACCGGCAACCAGGTGCTCGGAGCGCCCAACCTGACCGACCAGTACTGGCTGTTCGGCTCCAGTCTGCAAACGATCGAGCAGACCATCCAGGATGGTCGCAACGGCCATATGCCGGCGCAGAAGAACAACCTCGAGCCGGAGAAGATCCATGTTCTGGCGGCGTACGTGTATGGCCTGAGCCACGGCCAGAAGGTCAGCACGGCAAGCCCCTGATGCGATGCCATCGCCATCGTTGCAGCCGCAGCGCGCGGCAGCAAGCCCTTCATTCCCCGAGCCTGCTCGGGGCTTTTTGCAGTTGAGTTGAGAGAATTTGATGGACGCCCCGGCCCCCGGCAACACCCAGGCTGATCTGCAGGCTACGGAAGAGGTGCTTTACGAAGCACGCAGAAAAATCTACGCGCGCTCCGTCCAGGGCTTTTTTGCCAACTGGCGCTGGATCATGGTGTGGTTGACGCAGATCATCTTCTATGGACTGCCTTGGCTGCGCTGGGACGGGCGCCAGGCCGTGCTGCTCGACGTGGCGCAGCGCAAGTTCTACTTTTTTGGCCTGATCCTGTGGCCGCAGGACGTCATTTTTCTTGCGTTGCTGCTGATCATCGCCGCCTACGGCCTGTTCCTGTTCACCGCCATTGCCGGGCGCCTGTTCTGCGGCTATGCGTGCCCGCAGACGGTTTATACCGAAATCTTCATGTGGATCGAGTCCAAGGTGGAGGGCGATCGCCTGGCGCGCATTCGTCTGGACTCGCAGCCGATGAGCCTGCGAAAGTTCGCACGCAAGGCCATCAAGCATGGCCTTTGGGTGGCGCTGGCGCTGTGGACGGGCTTCACGTTCGTGGGCTACTTCACGGCCATCCATACGCTGGCCCATGAGGTTGTCGCCTGGAGCCTTGGCGGCTGGGAGACGTTCTGGATCCTGTTCTACGCTTTCGCCACGTATGGCAACGCCGGCTTCATGCGCGAACAGGTGTGCAAGTACATGTGTCCGTATGCGCGCTTCCAATCGGTCATGTTCGACCGCGATACGCTCATCGTCAGCTATGACCCGGTGCGCGGGGAGCCGCGAGGCAAGCGCAAGAAGGACCTGCCGGCGCGCGAGCAGGGCAAGGGCGACTGTGTGGACTGCTCGATCTGTGTGCAGGTCTGCCCCACCGGAATCGACATCCGCGAGGGCCTGCAGTACATGTGCATCGGGTGCGGCGCGTGCATCGACGCTTGTGACCAGGTGATGGACAAGCTCAACACCCCGCGCGGGCTCATCCGCTACTCCAGCGAGAATGCCATCGAAAAGCGCTGGACCAAGGCCGAGCAATGGGCCCACTTGCTGCGCCCGCGCGTGCTGATCTACACGGGCATCCTTGCCGTCATGGTGAGCATCTTCGTGGGCGGCCTGGCCATGCGTGAACCCATCAAGCTCAACGTCATGCGCGACCGCCGCGTGCTTTCGCGCGAGATTCCGGGCGACTTGCTGGAAAACGTCTACCAGGTGCAGTTGATGAACGCCTCGGATACGCCGCGGCGCATCCGCTTCGAGGTCGCGGGCCTGCCGGGGGTGAGCATCCTCAAGCCGAATGACGCCGTGGAAATTGGCGCCTCGACCAATCTGCTGCGGCCGCTGGAAGTCACCATACCGGAGGACGATGCGCATCAGGGCGTGTACAAGATCGTGATTACGGCACGCTCCGAAAATGGCAAGCCCGTCGTCGTGCACACCAGCACCACATTCATCGTGCCCTGAGGGCCGCAATACGCAAGGACAACCAAGCATGCGCACTTCGCAGACACTCCCCTCAAAGCCCTGGTGGAAAGAGCCCTGGCCCTGGATCCTCATCGGGCTGCCCGGCAGTGTGGTCGTGGCCAGCCTCATCACCGTGTCGATTGCCTTCACGCACGCCGACAGCGTCGTCACGGAGCATTACTACACCAAGGGTCTTGAGGTCGGCGTCAGCATTGACAAGGAGGTGCACGCCCGCGCCATGCACCTGCAGGGCCAGGTGGACCAGACAGGGCAGGAGCTGACCGTCGAACTCGAGCCGGCCGTGCGCGACGCCGTGATTTCGCTGCGCCTGCGCCACCCCTATGCGCCCGGTCGCGATCTGCACCTCACGCTGCACCGCGTGGCGCTTGGCCGGTATGTCGGGCGAGCCGTCACGGACGCTGTGCGCTACACCGTGACGGCGGAGTCCGCGCAATGGCGCCTTTCCGGCGTGTGGAAGCCTGGCGCCGCCGCACCCTTGAAACCCGGCGTGTGAGGAGCTCGTATGCGTGCCTGCAACCCCAATTTCCTGCGTGCACTCTGGCCAGCCTTCCTTGTGGCGTTGCCGGCCACGGGGCTGTTGTTCAGCGCGGTGGATCCGCGCGAGGTCATGTTGTTCGGCGCCCCTGCCCAGATTTCCGGGCTGGGGATGTACACCGTGACCTTTCTCGTGCTGTGGCTGCTGTGCTGGGTTGCCAGCGCCCTGAATCTGTGGCTGTTCGGTTGCCGTCGCGACCCGCAATGGGATGACTGACCCCGGTCAGGGCGGCGCGTGCGATGCCAATGCCTTCAGCGCTCCTGCGGCACCAGCAGCTCAGCCAGCCCCTCACGGTTGGTGATGCGCACCTGGCGCTGGGCGACGTGGATGAGGCCGGCCTGGTGAAAGCGCGACATCAGGCGACTGACGGTTTCCAGCTTGAGCCCGAGGTAGCTGCCGATTTCCTCGCGGCTCATGCGCAGGACGAATTCGTCGGGCGAGAGGCCGCGCGCCTTGTAGCGCTCGGACAGGTCGAGCAGGAAGCGCGCGAGCCGTTCGTCGGCCTGCATGCTGCCCAGCACGAACTGGTCCTGCTGGGCGCGCGCCAGGCGGTTGCCGATGAGGCAGTGGATCTGGTGCTGCAGCGTGGGCATCTCGCGTGCCGCGTTCTCCAGCACCCGCACGTCGATCTCGCAGGCTTCGCCGTCTTCGAGCGCGACGACGTCGGTCAGATACACGCGCGCCGAGAACCCCTCCAGCCCCATCATCTCCCCGGGCACGTGAAAGCCCACGATCTGCTGCCGTCCGTCGGGGCTGCTGACCACGGACTTGAACGAGCCTGCATGCACCGAGAACACCTTGTCCATGGACTGGCCGGCTTCGAACAGACGCTCGCCCTTGCCAATGCGGATCGTGTTCTGCACGATGTCGCGCATGCGCTCGAGCTGGTCCTGCGGCAGCGCAATGGGCAGGCAGAACCGGCTTTGGAAGCACACATCGCAGGGATGGGGCTTGTCCATGCGATGCAAAGTGGCGGCTGGAATGGCGTTCATGGCGGCTCGTCTGTTGTGTCTTGTAACCGAACTATCGCATATTGCTCGTGAACACTGCAATCATTTTGACCCTTTTGCTCATGGGCCTCACCGGCGGCCTGCACTGCGCGGGCATGTGTGGCGGGCTTGTCGTTGCCAGTGAGCGCGCCATGCAGGGCACGATTTTGCTGCCGGCTCGCCGGCTGCTGTGGAATGCGGCGCAGATGCAACTGGCGCGTGTGGTGTCTTACGCAATGCTGGGGGCAGTGGCCGGCTGGATCGGCTCCGGCTTGTGGGCGCTGCAGGCACGCCCGGCGCAAATCGGGCTTTACGCCGTGGGTAACATCGTACTCGCAGCCAGTGGCCTGTGGCTGCTGCAGGCTGCGCTGGGCGCGCGCGGGCCACGGCGCCTTGCGCTGGGTGGCGCAGGCGGGCGATCATGGACGCAGGGCGTGCGCCAGGGCCTCATGGGCGCTGGCATGCGTGTGCTCAACCGCCTGTTGCCGCTGTCGAACGCGCAGCGGCGCTTCGGCGCGGGCCTGCTGTGGGGTCTTTTGCCATGCGGGCTGGTCTATTCGGCCCTGTCCCTGGCTTTGCTCACCGGCAGCGCCTGGCAGGGTGCGGCAGCGATGGCCGCTTTTGGCGTGGGCACCCTGCCGCACATGCTGTTGGCCGGGCACGTGCTGCGGCGCTTGAGCCAGCGCGCGACGAGCCGCGCCACGCGGCTGGCCGCAGCAGGCGTGATGCTGGCGTTTGCGGGTTGGGGATTCTGGAAGCTGGCGCACGCGGGCACAAGCCTTGGGGTGCACGGGTTTTGCGTGATCTGAGCACGCGCCGCAGGCTCAATCGATGTCGAACACCTGCAGGCTGTAGCGGCCAGCCTGCTGCTCGGCAAAAAACCGCTGCAGCGTTTCGCGCACGGTGCGAAACGCCAGCGCGTCCCACGGCACCTCCTCGCGGCTGAACAGCTGCGCTTCAAGGGTTTCCGGCCCCGGCGCCCAGCGCGGGTGCAGCATGCGTGCGCGATAGAGCAGATAGACCTGGCTGACCGGCTTGACATTGGCCACGCAGTACAAGCCTTCGAGCTCGACATCGATGCCGGCTTCTTCGCGCGTTTCGCGCAGCGCGCCCTGCTCGGTGGTCTCGTGCAGTTCCATGAAGCCCGCCGGCAGGGTCCACAGCCCATGCCGGGGTTCGATGGCACGCCGGCACAGCAGGACCCGGCCTTCCCACACCGGCACCGTGCCCACGATGTTGCGCGGGTTCTCGTACTGGATATGCCCGCAGACCGGGCAGACGGCGCGCGCGTGCGTATCGCTCTCGGGAACCTGGTACGTCACGGCGGCGCCGCATTGGTTGCAGTGCTGGATGGGTTTGCTGTGCATGGGCCTATTGTTGCAGGCTGGCTGCCCCGTGCCGCACTGCGGGCTTTTGCGCGGCGGCAACCGTCTCGGCGCAGTTTTGAAACAATGGGCTGCATTTGCAGCTGGATGCGACACACACGATCTCATGCCTACCATTTCGATTCCCGCACTCGGCCTGCACATGCCGGCCGACCTCGACGACAACCTGCTCAAGGTGTTGCGCCGCTCCAAGGTGCCCATCCATTACTCGTGCAAGCAGGGCGAGTGCGGCAGCTGCAAATGCGTGCTGGAGTCGGGCGCAGTGGAGTTGCGCGGGTACAAGGACACGGCCTTGCCCGAGGCGCAGCGTGCGCAGGGGCTGATCCTGGCGTGCTGCAGCCGCATCAAGGGCGACGTGCAGTTGCGCCTGGTGGACAGCGATGACTATATCGTCCATCCCGAGCGCCACCTCGTGACCACCGTGATCGGGCTGACCGAGCTTGCGCCCGAGGTGTTCAGCCTGCGCCTGAAGATCCGGTACGTGGACCGCGAAGGCGAACCCTTCATCTTCTCGGCTGGCCAGTACGCGCAGCTCAGCGTGCAGACCGGGTCCGAGACCACCATCGCGCGCGACTTCTCCATGGCCAGCACGCCGGTGGATGCGGAGTACGACGACGAACTGGAGTTTCACATCCGACGCACGCCCACAGGGGCGTTCAGCGGCCTGTTGGGGCGTGCGATCGTGCTGGGCAGCACCGTGCTGGTCGACGGCCCCATGGGGTCGAGCCATTTCCGTCCGCGTCATGAGGGGCCGCTGTATGCGGTGGCCGCGGGCACGGGGCTTGCGCCCATGCTCAGCATCGCCAAGACCGCGCTCGACAACGGCAAGTTGGAGCCGGTGGTGCTTTATGCGGGATTCAAGACGCCGCAAGAGGTCTACGGGCGTGACGAACTGGCGGCTCTGGCGCGCCGGTTTGCCAACTTCCGCTTCCACATCGTGGTGGAGCAGGATGCCCCTGGTGGCGACCGCAGCGGCCGCGTGGGTGACGTGCTGCTGGGCGATGCCAACAGCCTGGACGGCGCCAAGGTCTATCTGGCCGGGTCGCCGGCCATGGTCGAGGCGGTCAGCGCTGCCTTGATCGAGCGCGGGCTGCCCCACGCAGACGTGCACGCGGATGCGTTCTATGCGCCCAGGGCGCTCGAGGAGGCCGCGGCCCTGGGCGCGCCGGTGGTCGAACCCGAGCGCCTCGCCGCATCGCCGCAGCCGCGCGCCGAGGTCTGAGCGGGTTTGCCCCCGTGCCTGGCCGCATTGCAGGGGCCCCGCCGCGGCGGTGAGGCTTGTCGCGCACCGGGTCAAGAGCCGGCGGTGCGTTGCCGGAAGTTCGTCGCCTGGGCGCCACGGATGCGGGCGCCGCAGTTCGCAGGACGCATATCTGGGTTAACATGCACGTTCGTAGCGCTGTAACCGATCGAGAGTCGACCCGACTCTCCAGCCGAAGAACCATGCCGGCAACTTTTCATCGGCGCACGATTCCTGTCACGCATGAACATTGCACTGGCCAAGCGCGTTGTCGAAACCGCGCTGATGTGTGCCAACCAACCTTTGAGCATCAACGCGCTGCGCAGCCTGTTTGACGAACAGGTCGCAGCCGATACGGTGCGCGCGGTCCTCGACGAACTGCGCGAGGACTGGAAGGACCGCGGCGTGGAGCTGCGCGCAGTGGCCGGCGGCTGGCGCTTCCAGAGTCGCGGGGACATGCAGCCGTACCTCCAGCGGCTCAATCCGGAAAAGCCGCCGCGCTACTCGCGTGCCGTGCAGGAGACCTTGGCCATCATTGCGCATCGGCAGCCGGTGACGCGCGGCGACATTGAAGACATCCGCGGCGTGGTCGTCAACGCCCAGATCCTGCGCCAGTTGGAGGATCGGGGGTGGATCGAGGCCATTGGCCATCGCGAGGGGCCGGGCCGCCCCGTCCTGTATGCCACCACGCGCCATTTTCTCGACGACATGGGCCTGACCTCCATCGCCGAGCTTCCTGCGCTGCAGCCCGAGGCGCCGGCCGCCGACCCGCTGCAGATCGACCTCTTGCCCTTGCCCGAGGCCCAGCCTGCACCCGATGCACCCGCTGCGGGTGCTGCCGCGGAACCCGCAGCGCTCAGCCTCGAGCCAGCGGCAGCGCCGGCGGACGTGTCCACACCGGCTGCTTCCGCGGCTCCTTCCCCCGATGCTTCTCCAGATTCTTCTCCCATTCCCGACACCCAGCCCGCCGCCTGAAGCGGCATGTCCCGAACACCCAATGCCCCATGTCCATGCAAGAACACGATAACGACGCCGGCGCCGAGCGCACCCAACCAGCCGCCTTGGCGGCCCCCCTCGAGCCTGCGCAACGGGCCACGGTGCCGCGCCCGGACGCCGAGGCGGGCGAGGCACGCGTTGCGGAGGCGGCGCCGCAAGCCGAGTCGCGCACCGAGGGCGATCCCCGCACCGAGGGCGAGCCGAGCGCTGAGGGCAAACGCCGGCGCAGCCGCCGCTCGGGACGCTCCAAGGTCGCGCGCGCGGAATCGGCCGACGTGGTGCCCATGAGCGATGCTGGCGCCGCGATGACCCCGCAGGGCGAGGGAGCGGGCGAGGCCGAGGGCGAGTCCGCGGTGGGCGAGCGCGCAGCCGAGGGCCAACCGCGGCCTGCCCATGCGAGCCGCGCGGACCGTCCGCGCCAGGCCCGCCACAACAACAAGAAACCCAATTCGCCGCTGCGTGGCCCGGCCAAGGCTGTGCCTGCCGTGCGCATCGAGGAGGTCATTTCGGGTGACTTCGACCGCGCCGTGGAAATTGCCGAGGCGATCGAGCCCGGTGGGCGCCGCGTGCTGGCGCCTTCGCCCGAGGCGCCCAAGCTGCACAAGGTGCTGGCGCAAGGCGGCGTGGGTTCGCGTCGCGAGATGGAGGAGCTCATCGTCGAAGGCCGCGTGTCAGTGAACGGCGAGCCGGCCCACCTGGGTCAGCGCATTCAGCCCGGCGACCAGATCCGCGTCAACGGCAAGCCGCTGAAAGTGCGCATCGCCCCGCCCCCGGCCCGCGTTCTGGTCTATCACAAGCCGGTTGGGGAGGTGGTCACGTTCAAGGATCCCGAAGGCCGGCCGACCGTGTTCCGCAACCTGCCGCGCGTGCAAAACGCCAAGTGGACGGCCATCGGGCGTCTGGATATCAACACCGAGGGGCTGCTGCTGTTCACGACCTCCGGCGAGCTGGCCAACAAGCTCATGCATCCCAGCCAGGGTGTGGAGCGCGAGTATGCGGTGCGGGTGCTGGGCCAGGTGGACGACGAGGCGCGGCAAAAGCTGCTTGGCGGCGTGGAACTCAGCGATGGGCCGGCGCGTTTCATCAGCCTTGAAGAAGCGGGCGGTGAAGGCGCCAACCGCTGGTACCGGGTGATCATTGCCGAGGGGCGCAACCGCGAAGTGCGCCGGCTGTTCGAAGCGGTTGGGTTGACCGTCAGTCGCCTCATCCGCGTGCGTTACGGCTCCATTGCACTGCCCGCCGGGCTGCGGCGCGGCGACTTTGCGGAGATCGACCGCGAGGACGTTCGCGCCATGATGAATCGCGCGGGCGCCGTTCAGGGCTCGCAAGGCAAGGCGCGGGGCCCGAAGCCCAGCGCGCAGGGTGGTGGCGCAAGGGACGGCCGCAAGGGCGGGCGCAACGAGGGCCGCGGACCCGATCGCAGCGCCGCTCGCCCCGACGAGCGCCAAGGGGGCGGGCGCGGGCCGGGCGGTGAGCGCGAGCCGGGTCCCAACAGCTATGCGATGAGCGCGGTCGACGCGCTGTTCGGGCGCGCCGTGCGCGAAGCCCGATTGGCGAACCCGCGCCCGGCTTTCGACGAGGATCGCGATGTGCCCGAGCGTGAGCCCGGTCCCAACAGTTATGCGATGAGCGCGGTCGATGCCCTGTTTGGCAAAGGCGCGGGCGCGCGCGGCGGCAACAAACCATCGCGTGGCGGCAAAGGCCGCAAGGGCGGAGGCGGCGCGGCCCAGCCCGACCCCACGCGCTCGGCCCTGGGCCTGACCCAGCCGGGCCGTTCCGGCAGCGGCCAGGGCGGCAAGCGGCGCAATTTCCCGCGTTGAAGGCGCGGTTTGGCATCACGTTGTGCGTTGCGGCGCCCACTGCTGGGCACGCGGGCGCGCCTTACAATTCATTTTTAATCACTTGATTTCTGGAGAAAAAATCTTATGGAGCGCACGCTCTCGATCATCAAGCCCGACGCCGTGGCCAAGAATTGCATCGGCAAAATCATCGATCGCTTCGAAACAGCCGGGCTGAAGGTGGTGGCTGCCCGCATGATGCACCTGTCGCGGGTCGAGGCCGAAGGCTTTTACGCCGTGCACAAGGAGCGGCCGTTCTTCAAGGATTTGGTGGAATTCATGATCTCCGGCCCGGTTATGGTGCAGGTGCTTGAAGGCCCCAACGCGATTGCCAAGAACCGCGAACTGATGGGGGCAACCGACCCCAAGAAGGCGGCCCCGGGCACGATTCGCGCCGACTTTGCCGACAGCATCGACGCCAATGCCGTGCACGGCTCCGACAGCGCGGAGAACGCCGCGACGGAAATCGCCTTTTTCTTCCCGTCCAACTGGATTTTCTCCCGCTGACGAGCCCGCGGGGCGCCCATGTCCGCCACCAACCTGCTCCAATTCGATCGCGCCGGTCTGGTGGACTGGTTCGCCGCGCATGGCGAGAAGCCTTTTCGCGCGCGCCAGGTCTTCCGCTGGATTCACCACAAGGGCGCGGCCGGCTTTGCCGGCATGAGCGATCTGGCCAAGCCGCTGCGCAGCTGGCTGGAGGCGGAGGCCACCATTCAGGGCCTGCCGGTGCTGACGGAGAAGCGCTCAAGCGACGGCACGGTGAAATGGCTGTTCGACGTGGGTGCTGGCGATGCGGTGGAGACGGTGTTCATCCCGGAGGCGCAGCGCAATACGCTGTGCGTGTCGTCCCAGGCCGGGTGCGCCATGGCGTGCCGGTTCTGCTCGACTGGCGCTCAGGGCTTCAGCCGGAACCTGACGACCGCCGAGATCCTCGCACAGCTCTGGCACGCCGAATTCGCCATGCGTGCCCAGTTGGGGCTGGCGCCTGGCGAGCGCGCCATCTCCAACGTGGTGATGATGGGCATGGGCGAGCCGCTGCAGAACTACGCGGCGCTTGTTCCGGCGTTGCGCGTGATGCTTGACGACGATGGTTACGGCCTGTCACGGCGCCGCGTGACGGTGTCCACCTCGGGCGTGGTGCCGATGATCGATCGCCTTGCCGCGGATTGTCCCGTGGCGCTGGCGGTGTCGCTGCATGCGCCCAACGACGCATTGCGTGACGATCTCGTTCCCCTGAACCGCAAATACCCGCTGGCCGAATTGCTGGGCGCCTGCGAGCGCTACCTGGCGCACGCGCCGCGCGACTTCATTACATTCGAATACTGCATGCTCGACGGCGTGAATGACCAGCCCGAGCATGCGCAACAGCTCGTGGAGCTACTGCGCAAGCGCTTTGCCTGCAAGTTCAACCTCATCCCGTTCAATCCCTTCCCGCAGTCGGGTTTGCGCCGTTCCACGCCGCAAAGGGTGGCGGCGTTCGCCCAGATCTTGGTGGACGCGGGTTTCGTGACCACCGTGCGCAAGACCCGGGGCGAGGATATCGACGCGGCCTGCGGACAACTGGCCGGCGACGTGCAGGATCGCACCACGCGCAAGGCCGCGCGTGCCGGCCAGTCTGCGAGCCAACCCGTGATTCCGATCGTGGCAGAGCGGGCCAGCTCAGCGCCACACGCGACCGTGGCGCGTGCTTCCA
>JAGWOZ010000322.1 GCA_028870715.1 Betaproteobacteria bacterium
TGTACCCCTGCGGCACCAGCATGGTCGGTCACCCAAGGTCTGCTGGGACGTGTGAAGGCTGGACAATCACGCCGGTCTCTCTCGTGGACCTCGTCTGCCTCAAAGGGCAGTGCTGCATCTCGCCGGCCAGCGCCATCCCAAGAACTTCCGGCATTGTTGCAACGCGGCAACTATTCGATAGGTCTCATTCGAGGCTGATTCAGGGCTGCGAAGGAATTGAAGGCGCAATTTGCTGCAAAGCAACAACATCGGTGTGGGCTCTTGAATCCTGTCGAGAACCTGTTAGATTAGGGTTAACCCTAGTTTCAATGACGACACTCCTCACGAGGGAGAAGCACCATGACCGCATTCAAGGAATTTTTTCAAAAGGTCTTTTCAGGCATTGAGTCGCAAGAGCAGCTTGACGAAGATTACCTCGCCCAATCTGTTGATACAGCAGACCTCGAGCGTCGCATCCACGATCTCGAGTACCGCGGCACGGCTCACGACAGTTTCCCGCTGCATGCCGCACTGACTGGCCATGAGGGGCGGAGGTTTCTGTGGTAGCCGCCTACCCATCCGGGTATAGTCCGGTCGGGCTGGCCTGCATGGGTGACAGCTCGCCCCTTGCCTCGGCAGCCAAGGCGCTGTTGCGCGTGCCCTTTGATGCAATGCGTGAGCAATACGCGAGCGCGGTTCGCGCCGGGCTCATCGAGCGCTCCCTTCTTGACTCGGCAGGCTTTGAGCGTAAGCTTGGCATGCTTGAACGTGCGACCCTCGGCCCTTGGGCACGGCGTGTTTGAGCTTTGCCGTATCGACGGCTTGCCATGCCTGCTCTGAGGGATTGAGCTTGTCGCTCGTGCAGGCCAAGACTGGCGCCAAATATCCTTCAACTTTGCGCCGACCATGAACGCAGCCATTCTCGAATCAGTGTTGACCTGCCCGCACTGCGGCTTCGCCAAGCTGGAGAGCATGCCTACGGACGCGTGTCAGTTCTTCTACGAGTGCCAGCAGTGCAAGGCGGTTCTGCGACCATTGGCCGGCGACTGCTGCGTGTACTGCTCATATGGCTCGGTTCCATGCCCGCCCGTGCAGTTGCAGCGGGCAGCCGGCGCCTGAATTTGCGCCGCATTTCGGTCTTCTCAGTAGCGCGGGTCGTTCGTCTTCGCGTCCGACCCGCCCGCCTCCTCGATCACCCGCACTTATCTCTTGCCGTATCGAGAGGGCTCGTCGTGATACGCAGTCGGCGCTAGCGCAAAACTGCTGAGCGCAGAGTCTATCGGCCGAGAGAGCCGCTCCATTTAAGGAAGCATAGCCACACCCCTGCAGGCGTCGCTGATCGTGACTACCATGCGATGGCTTGTCTGGTGCATGCATCGCAGGCATTGACCCAGGGCCGCCCGGCCCGTTCCTCGACAACCCTGCACAAAGGAGACATCATGGCTCAAGTCACACTCCACGGCTCCCATATTGAAGTCAACGGCCATTTACCTCAGCCAGGCAACAAGGCGCCGGCGTTCAAGCTGACCAACAAGGAACTGGCTGACGTCGGGCTGGATGCCTTCGCTGGCAAGCGCAAGGTACTCAACATCGTGCCGTCGCTGGACACGCCAACCTGTGCACAGTCGACGCGCCATTTCAATGCCGACGCCGGAAAGATGCACAACACAGTCGTGCTCGTGATCTCGGCGGACCTTCCATTCGGCGCCAGCCGCTTTTGCAGCGTGGAGGGTCTGAATAACGTCATCACGCTTTCGACTTTCCGTCACCCTGAGTTCATGCAAGAGTATGGCGTCAAGATCGCCACCGGGCCACTGGTGGGCGTGACAGCGCGTGCAGTCGTGGTTCTCGATGAACACGACAAGGTTCTGCATTCGGAGCTCGTACCGGAAATCGGCAACGAGCCGAACTACGAGGCAGCGCTCGCAGCGCTGCAGTAGTCCGTCTGGGTGATTTTTGAGGCCCCAAACGCTACGCCGGCACGGGTGCCGTGCTCGGCCCTGGAACTGCCCGCCCTTCTAGGCAGCCAGCGCCTTGCGCACGGCGTGCTCCCACTCCTGCATGCGCTGGCGTGCACGCTCCACCCCAAGCTGGGGAAGAAAGCGACGAGCGGGTTTCCATAAGGCCTCAATCGCGTCGGACCCTGCGTACACACCGCAACTCAGCCCCGCGAGCATGGCCACACCCAGGGCGGTGGTCTCCAGCACCTGTGGACGCACGACTGGGATACCGAGTAGGTCCGCCTGGAATTGCATCAACAGGTCGTTGCTGCTGGCGCCTCCATCCACGCGCAACTCGAGGACCTGACAACCGCCGGCTGCCTGGGCATCCGCGTTCATCGACCCAAGCAAGGCGGCACTCTGAAACGCGATGCTCTCCAGTGCTGCACGTGCGACGTGCGCAACGGTTGTGCCGCGCGTGAGCCCGGTGATGGTGCCAGTGGCGTCGGGCCGCCAATACGGTGCACCCAAGCCCGTGAATGCAGGCACGAAAACCACACCACCGCTGTCAGGCACGCTCTGTGCCAATTGCTCCACTTCTGCGCTCGCGCTGATGGCGTGAAG
>JAGWOZ010000323.1 GCA_028870715.1 Betaproteobacteria bacterium
TGACCATCAAGCAGCACACCGTTCTCATCACCGGCCTGCGCGGCTTCACAGGGCATTACCTTGCTGCTGCACTGCGCGCAAACGGTGCAAGGGTGGTGGGCCTGGTACAAGGCTCAACACTGAGTTCAGAAGAAATCGCCTGCGAGCTTACCGATGCCCAGGCCGTGCATGCGGCCGTGGCGCAGGTGCGGCCCACGCATGTGGTGCATTTGGCTGCGCTGGCATTTGTGGGGCATGCCGATGCGCGTGCGTTTTACGACGTTAACTTGTTCGGCACGTTGAATTTGCTTGAAGCCCTGGCGGCGTTGCCCGAGTTGCCTCGCAAGGTGTTGATTGCCAGCTCGGCCAATATCTACGGCACGCCGGGTGTCGAGGTCATCGATGAATCGGTCTGCCCCGCGCCCGTCAACCACTACGCCTGCAGCAAGCTTGCGATGGAATACATGGTGCGCACCTGGTTTGACCGATTGCCCATCGTGATGACCCGGCCGTTCAACTACACCGGGATAGGGCAGGACGAGAAGTTTCTCATTCCCAAGATCGTGAGTCATTTCAAGCGCCGCGCGGCCAAGATCGAGCTGGGCAATCTGGACGTCAGCCGAGATTTCTCGGATGTGCGCGATGTGGCCGCGGCTTACATGGGGCTGCTGGAGTCTGATGTGCGGTCTGAGGTTTTCAACGTCTGTTCGGGCAAGGCCTATGCTTTGCCGGACGTGCTCCGCATGATGACCGAGATTAGTGGCCACGCCATAGAGGTGCGCGTAAACCCAGCACTTGTGCGTGCCAACGAAATTCCGGTATTGCGTGGCGAGCCTCGTAAGCTGCAGGCGTGCACGGGGCATACCCCCCGCATCTCGCTGCGCGACACGTTGCAATGGATGTACTCGTCCGCATCGCCCATGGCGTAGGCCTACACCGAAACTGACTTTTCCTTTATATGCATTCACCCCCAGCGAAATTCGCGACCCCGATTTTTTTCACCATCGTTTCGGCCAACTACTTGGCTTATGCGAAAACGTTGATGGCGACGATCCGCGAGCATCATCCGGATTCCAAACGTTATGTGTTCCTGGCCGATGAAACTGACGCCGACCTGCACATCGAGCCCGGCCTGTTCGAACTGCGCTTGGGCAAGGATTTACCCGTGCCGCATTTCGCGCACCTGGCTTTCCGCTACAACATTCTGGAGTTCAACACGGCCCTGAAGCCGTTCGCCATCAGTCAGCTGATGCAGGAGAACCCGGAGGCGGCGGTGCTGTACATCGACCCAGACATTCTTCTGCTCTCGCCCTTGGTGGAGGTTTTCAAGCGCCTGGATGCAGGTGCGATGGCGGTACTCACGCCGCACTTCACTGCGCCGCTGGAAGATGGTAAGTCGCCGGACGAACGCGCTATTTCGCGCGTGGGCAGCTTCAACCTGGGCTTTCTCGCCACGGGGCCGCAGCCATCGCGTCAGGACTTCATTGCATGGTGGTGCCGCAAGCTTGAGTTCGGCGCCTACGTCGATCTGGAGTCGGGCCTGTTCACGGACCAGAAGTGGGTGGACCTGGTTCCCGGCATGTTCGAAGGCGTGGACATCCTGCGCCACCCTGGCTACAACTTGGCGTACTGGAATCTGCCGCACCGGCCACTTTCCCTGGCGGACGACGGCCGGTTGCTGGCGGGTGGTGAACCGGTGGCGTTCATCCATTTCTCCGGGGTGGACGTGCACCATCCGGAAATCTTTTCCAAGCACCAGAACCGGTTCGACATCACCAACATCGGCGTGTTGCGTTCCACGTACGAGCAGTACGTGGCGCAATTGCAAGCCAATGGATATGACGATTACCTCAAGATCAGCTACCGCTACGGCAAACTGCGCGACGGCACGCGCATCACGCAGGAAATGCGCGAGATCTTCCGCCACAAGTTCGACATCGGCAGCGTGGCGCAAACTCAGGATCCGTTTGCCCTGCCCGGTTCGGCGTTCGTAGAACCCCTGCCTCTTTCCACCCGCGTCATGCGCTTGGCGCGACAGCAGTTCGTGCGGGTACGCAATTTTTGGCCGGTACGGATTCTGTTCAACCGGCTAAGCCCGGAAGCGCGCTGGGCGCTGCGGCGTATCGTCATGCGCGGAGTGCAGTCGCCCGAAGCGCGCGCCCTGCAGCGGCAGAAGACCCAGCGCGCGCTGGGTTTTGAAACCCAGCGTGCGGAGGGGGGCCAAGGCATGGCCGCCAATTTCATCGGTTACCTCACCGGAGAGTTCGGCGTGGCCGAGAACGCCAGGCTTTTCGTTGCCGCAGCGCAGCGGGCCGGAGTGGAACTGGCTCTGACAAGCATTGACGCGAGTGGCACGGCGCGGCAGGCTGACACGCGCTTGGCGCAAAGCATCACCAACAAGCCGATCTTCCCGATCAGTGTGTTCTTCGCCAACGCCGATCAGGCTCCTCTCGTACAGGCGGCGTTGGGGCCAACCTACCGAACCGCTTACAACGTGGGCTACTGGTACTGGGAGTTGGGTGCCTTTCCCGAAGAATGGGACGGCAGTTTCGACGGACTCGAC
>JAGWOZ010000324.1 GCA_028870715.1 Betaproteobacteria bacterium
CAGCATGCCGCCGGGCCACGGGCTCCGCACCCGGCTGGCTGCCAATCCGCCAGGAGACGAATCGATGATGTCCCTTTCAAGTGCCGCGCGGCCCGGGTTGCCCCAGCCCCCGCAATCGACGCTGCGCAGCGTGCTCGCAGGCGTGATGGGCCTGTTGTTTGTCCTGCAACTCTGCCTGATGCCCATCGTGCATGCGCAGGAAGGCAAGTTTTTGCCGCCGGATGAAGCCTTCCGCTTTACGGCTGCCGCGCAGGATCCCAAGGCACTTTTGCTCACCTTCAACATCGCCAAGGGCTACTACCTCTATCAGGAACGCTTCCATTTCGAGGCGCAAACTCCCGGTGTGGTTCTGGGTAAACCGGCGTTTCCGCCTGCGCACAAGAAGTTCGACACGAATCTCGGCCATGAGGTTGCGCATTACCGCACTCAGGTCGTGATTCCGCTGCCCGTGGACACGGCGCCGGGCGCCTTCAAGTTGCAGGTCACCTACCAGGGGTGCTCAGATCAGGGGCTGTGCTACCCACCGATCGACAAGACCGTCGACGTCAGCCTGAAGGGCTTTGGAGGCCAGGGCACGGCCAGCATCGAGGGCGATACTGGCCAGAGCACTGCCACAGCTGCTGCGGGCGGTCTTCTGCGTGGATTGTTTGGCGGGGCGGGCACTGCCTCCTCGCCGGGGAAGACGGCGGCGAGCGGCCTTGCGGCAACTCCCGCAGGGGCCGTGGCCAGCGCATCAAGGACGGCGACGGGCGCAACGCCGGGCCAAGTCGGGACCGGCGAGACATCACGCATCGGAGCCGCGCTGGCCACCGGAAGGCTGCTGTCGATCGTTCCCATGTTTCTGCTCTTTGGGTTGCTGCTGGCGTTTACACCTTGTGTGCTCCCGATGATTCCCATTCTGTCGAGCATCATTGTCGGCCATGGAGCGAGGGTATCGAGAGGGCGCGGATTTGCCCTAGCTGTCGTGTATTCGTTGGGCATGGCCTTGGTCTATACGGCGTTCGGCATCGCGGCGGGCCTCCTTGGGCAGGGTTTGGCCGCTGCGCTACAGGATCCAACTGTGTTGTCGGCGTTCGCCGCGCTGTTGGTCCTGCTGTCGCTGTCAATGTTCGGCTTTTATGAGTTGCAGTTACCCAGCCAACTGCAGAGCCGGCTGTCGAACACGTCGGGCAAGCTTCAAGGCGGGCATTTCGCCGGGGTCTTCATCATGGGCGGCCTGTCGGCACTGATTGTCGGCCCCTGCGTCGCCGCTCCCTTGGCGGGTGCCCTCCTGTACATCAGTCAGACGGGAAACGCCTTCATCGGCGGTGTTGCGTTGTTTTCGCTCGCCGCCGGCATGAGTGTGCCCCTGCTCATCGTCGGTCTGGGCGCTGGCACGCTTTTGCCCAGGGCAGGCCGCTGGATGGACGGTGTGAAGAGTTTCTTCGGCGTGCTGCTCATCGCAACGGCGCTGTACATGATCACACCGGTACTGCCATCTTGGCTGCTCATGCTGGCATGGGCAGCGCTGCTCATCGTCAGCGCCACGTACTTGCGCGCATTCGATCGCCTGCCGGATGACGCCTCGGGCTGGGCCCGGCTGTTCAAGGGTTTTGGGGTCGTTCTGGCCATGCTTGGCGCCGTACTCGTTGCCGGTTTGGCTGCAGGAAGCCGCGACATCCTGCAGCCACTGGGCGGACTCGAGCGCGGTGGCGCAGCGGCCGCACAAGTCACGGCGCTGCGATTTTCTCGCGTCAAAACCGTCACCGAGCTTGACCGCACCGTTGCACAGAGCAGCAGGCCCGTCATGCTCGACTTTTACGCTGACTGGTGTGTTTCGTGCAAAGAAATGGAACATTTCACCTTCACGGATCCTGCGGTGATGCGAAAGCTCCAGACCGTGACCCTTGTCCAGGCCGACGTGACAGCAAATAATGCGGATGACAAGGCGTTGCTCAAGCGTTTTGAGCTGTTTGGCCCGCCGGGGATCATCTTTTTCAGTGGCGGCAAGGAGGTGGGCCGCGTGGTAGGGTTTGAGGACGCAAAGACGTTTCTCGCCTCGCTCCAAAGGGCGGGCGTTTAGCGCTCGGCGCCGCGCCCGGGCGATTCCGAAAGGATCGACTGGCGCATCAGATCCAGCCGAGATCACTTCTCAACCGCTGAACGGTGGAACGGATGCGTGCCGGGGCATCGCCAGCGGCGGACGCCCGTAAGTCCGCCGCCGGGGCGTTAGGAAACCTCAACGAGGCAATCGTAGAAACAGGGTCCAGCGCCGAGATCCGTGAGGCGCTGGTGGGTCAGTGCATTGACGTTGACAGCTCCAGGCGAAAGCTTGCGCCACCAGATGCCGAAGGCCACCACTTGCCCGGGTCGTGTGCGTGGACTTACCCGCACGCGGCAGGCGTAGCTGCCGCGATCATTGAATGCGCGCGCCATCTGCCCGTCGACGATGCCGCGCGACGCGGCGTCCTGCGGGTGCAGCAGCATGATCGGCTCGCTTTCGCTGGCCTGCAGCGAAGGCACATTGACGAATGTGGAGTTGAGAAAATTGCGCGCAGGC
>JAGWOZ010000325.1 GCA_028870715.1 Betaproteobacteria bacterium
CAACATGGCGTGGAATTCGGCCATGAACACGCAGCGCGTGCGTCGCATGCTCACCGATAAGCGTGCCGACGGCGAGCACAAGATTCCCTTCCTGGTGGTGTGCGATGCCTTCCAGTCCGAGATGGTGGCTTTCGCCGATCTCGTGCTGCCTGACACCAGCTATCTGGAGAGGTTCGATGCGATGTCGATGCTCGACCGCCCGATTTCGGAATTCGACGGCGCGATGGACTCGGTGCGCGTGCCCGTGGTGCCGACCTTGGGCGCTTGCCGGCCGTTCCAGGAGGTGCTGATCGAGTTGGCCTCGCGTCTTGGCTTTCCGGCATTCACCGCTGCCGACGGCACCCGCAAGTACAAGGGATACACCGACTTCATCGTCAACTACGAAACGGCACCCGGCTCCGGCGTAGGCTTCCTCTCGGGCTGGCGCGGCAAGGATGGAAGCAAGTCGCTCAAGGGCGAGCCCAACCCCGAGCAGTGGGAGCGCTACGCCGCGAACGATTGCGTGCACTACACCCCGCTGCCGGAGAACCTGCGCTACATGCGCGGTGTCAACCGTGACTACCTGAGCTACGCGAAGGACATGGGCTGGCGCCGGCGCGATGATCCGGTGGTCATTGCCATCTATTCCGAGGTGTTGCAGAAGTTTCGCCTGGCGGCGAGCGACCGTGCCGAGGAGGCGGTCGCGGCGACCACGGTGAGCCAGGGCCGGCAGCCGCCAGCGCATTTACGCGCGCGCATCGCCCACCATTTCGACCCCTTGCCGTTCTGGGAGCCGCCGCTGGAGCAGGCACAGACCGACGCTGCCACCTTCCCGCTGGCAGCGGTCACGCAGCGGCCAATGGCCATGTACCACGCCTGGGATGCGCAAAACGCTTGGCTACGGCAGATTCATGGCCATCACCCCTTGTTCGTGCACCCGCAAACCGCTCGCGCCGCCGGGGTCGATGATGGCGCCTGGCTGTGGGTTGAGTCTGCCTGGGGCAGGGTGCGCTGCGTCGCGCAGTATTCCGAGGCGGTGGAGCCCGGCACGGTGTGGACCTGGAACGCAATCGGCAAGGCCAGCGGCGCTTGGGGCCTGCGGCCAGGCGCGGCCGAGTCGCACCGTGGCTTCCTGCTCAACCACCTGATCACGGACGAGCTGCCGGGCGGCAACGGTCCGGTGTCCAACAGCGACCCGATCACTGGCCAAGCCGGCTGGTACGACGTGCGGGTGCGCCTGCGCCCGGCCGACGCTCCCGAGATGGCTGCCGGCGATGATGCGTACGCGGAGGTTCACGGCGAGCCCCTGCCGGCAGGGACCGACGTGTTGCACGCTGTCGATGCCAACGCCAGCTGGCCTCGCCATGCTGCGCAGCCGCGCACCCCCGGCCAGCATGCCGGGCTGCAATCCCACGCGCAGGTGCTGCAGTACCACGCAGGGCGCATGCACAAAGACAAAGCCACGACTCCTCAACCGAAGGCCCGCTCATGACCCAACTCGCCCTGGTCATCGACCTGGATGTCTGCGTCGGCTGCCACGCCTGTGTCACGTCCTGCAAACAATGGAACACGTCGGGCGCTGCTGGCCCCCTCAGCGACATCGATCCTTACGGCAGTGAAACCTCGGGTGTTTTCTTCAACCGTGTACAGACCTTTGAGGTCGGTCAGTTTCCAAACACGCAGGTGGTGCATTTCCCCAAGAGCTGCCTGCACTGCGAGGAGCCCCCCTGCGTGCCAGTGTGCCCGACGGGCGCCTCCTACAAGCGCAAGGAAGACGGCATCGTGCTGGTGGATGCTGACAAATGCATTGGCTGCAAATACTGCGCCTGGGCCTGCCCCTATGGCGCCCGCGAGTTCGATGAGGACCGCGGCATCATGACCAAATGCACCCTGTGCGTAGATCGCATTTACGATGAAACAACGCCACCCGAGCGCCGCAACCCCGCGTGTGTCAACGCCTGCCCGACCCATGCTCGGCTGTTCGGCGATGTGCACGACCCCGAGTCCGAGGTGTCGCGTGCCATTCGCAGCAGAGGTGGCTACGCTCTGATGCCCGAACTCGGCACCCGCCCCGCCAACCAATACCTGCCGCGCCGGGCAATGGTGGCCGCTGGCCTGCAGGACGGGCCAGCTGGCGGACCGCTCGCTGGCCAGCCCCATGCGCAATCGCAAGCCGGTATCCAGTCTGTAACGACCGACATGGGCACGTGTGCCGCCGCCAACGAACTGGTTCGTGAAAGCGAAAGCCTGCTGTCACGCATCTTTGGGCGGATGACAGGCGGCGTGACCGGCAGGCGCACATCGGCCACACGGGGCAGTGCAGCCAGCGCGTGTGGTGCAGGGCAGTGCGGCTGTGGCGGCGCGAAGGCTGCAGGCCCGGAACTTGGCACCCCGCCCCAGCCCCCCGTAACTACGGCAGGATTGGCGTCATCCAGCCTCTTCGCGGGGGGCTGAGCATGCGTCCGGCTTGGTCTGTGCTGCTTCTCACCACGCTGATCGGTTGTGCCCAGGGTCTCGCCGTGGCCTTGGCGCTGGCCGTTCTGGGCCTCT
>JAGWOZ010000326.1 GCA_028870715.1 Betaproteobacteria bacterium
GGAGTTTTTCTCCGAATTTTCGTCAGCATACGGCAATGATATTGGGTTATTGCTCTTAAAAATAAAGGATTTAGTTGATAAATCCAATTTAATCTTTGCCGAACGTTTTTTTCGTGGTCAACTGACGCACCGGCCCTCGAACGCCGCCATCCTGGCGCGGCTGAATGCGCAAGAGCTGGACCAACTCCAGCGCAAACAAGCCTGGCATTGGGACCTGCTGATGTCGGCGGAGCTGACGGCGCAGGCGCACTTCGAGCAAGCCCTGCGTGTGGGGCGCGTGCACGAGATGGTGGGGGTCGATCTGCCGTCGCTGTTGGAGGCGTACCACTTCTATCACCAGGAGATCCGCCGGCTGCTGCCGACCAGCGGTCTGGATGCGCAACAACAGGAGCGCCTCGGACAAGCGGTGCAGCGGCGGCTGATGCTGGACATCGAAGCCCAGATCGTCAGCCACTACCGCGTGGATATCGAAACGGCGGCGGTCGTGGTGGCCGTCGACAAGGCGATTCGGGAGGCTGGCAACCTGTCGGATCTGCTGCATGGCACGGTGGAGTCCCTGTCCACGCTCGACGGGGTGCTGGCTTGTTTGTTCGCCAGACCCGACGCATTGGGTCTGCTGCAGATCGAAGCGGTGGGCGGCGAGGATGGCCAGGCCTACGCCGAGGCCCTGCAAAGCCACCATGCGCCCATGATCCAAACCACCGCCGACACCGCTGCGGGCCAAGGTCCGGCGGGGCGGGCCTGGCGCAGTGCGCAGATCGAAGTCAGCGAAACTTTCGGCCTGGACCCGACGCTGCGCCCCTGGCAGGCCGAGGGGCTGCGGCTCGGGTTCCGCTCCTCGGCGGCGGTGCCGCTGCTCGACGAGGCCGGGCACGCATTCGCCATCCTCGGGATTTACAGCCGCTGGCCGGGATTTTTCAGCACGACGGCGCGCAGGGTCTTGCTGCAGCATGTTCAGCAGGCCTTGAGCCATGCCGTGCTGCGCTGGGAGCAAAGCACGGTGATCGTGTCCAATTCGCGCCAGGTGTATCGGCAGCGCATCGAATTGGGGGCGATCGGCATGGTGTACCAGCCGGTCATCGACATGCGGCAAGGACGCTTGCAGCATGTCGAAGCCCTGGCGCGCTTGCAGGGCAGCGATGGGCAGAGCATCGCGCCCGCCGCATTTTTGCCGGCGCTGGGCAAAGCCGGTCTGCTGCGCCTGTTTCAACTGGGCCTGGATCACGTTTGTCAGGATGTGCGCATGTGGCGCGCGCAGGGCTGGGAGTTCCCCGTGGCGATCAACATCCCTCCGGAGGGGCTGACGCAGGACACCTATCGGGACAGCGTGTTCGAGTCCTTGTTTCGCTGGGGGCTGCCGGCGAGCGTCTTGCAACTCGAGATCCTGGAGACGCAAGATCCCATCGACATCCGGAAACGCGATGCGCGCGTCGCGGAATTCCAGCAGGCGGGCATCCGGATCGTGCAGGACGATCTGGGCTCGGGCTACAGCTCGCTGCTGCGCATGGACCACATGGCCTTCGATGCCGTCAAAATCGACCAGGGCCTGGTCCGCAGCGCGTTGGACAGGCCGATGCGCGCGCTCGAATTCATCTACCACCTCACCCGCCTGGCGCACGCCTTCAACATCCCGGTGACGGTGGAGGGGCTCGAGAACGAGGGGTTGATCGAGGCCGCGGCGATCCTCGGCGCCGACCATGGGCAGGGGTATGGCATTGCCCGGCCGATGCCGGCGCAGGCGCTGGGCGATTGGGCCCGGGATTTCTGCCATGGCGTCGATCCGCAGCAGCCGCGTACGGCGCTCGGCGCCCTGGCGGGCTATCTGTTGTGGGACGAACAGCTTGCGGCCTTGGCCCGTTGGCCCGAACTGGTGGCGGACTTCGTGCGCGCTCCCTGCCTGGTTCAACGCTATCTGGCGCAGTGCGCCGCGCCGCACGGGGCTTTGGCGGCGCTGTTGGCGCGCAACCACGCGCATGCCTTGCAGGGGATAAGCAGCCCGGGGTATATCGAGACACGTCGACAGTTGATCGACGTGCTCAGCCGCGCCTGGCTGGAGGCCGGGCATTCGTCCGGGGTCTGCGAATGATGTCCTCGAGCGTTCACAAATGGAGCCAAGCATGCAGATCCTGATGGACTTCTTGCAGTTGACGGACGCCGAGGCCCAGGCCCTGGCCGAATTCGCGCCGGAGCTGTTGAACCGCGCGCAGGTGCCGACGTTGGCCTTTCAGGAGCAGGTCGAGATCTTGAGCACCCAGGGGGGCATGCTCAGCGCCCTGAGCATGGACCAGTGTGTCCAGCTCATCGAGATGCATGCGGAGCACTATCGGGAATTGCTCGCGCCGCAATACACCCTGCAACTGCAGCACCGCATGATCGAGATCGGCGATCTGTATTACCGCTGGGGGCTGCCGCCGCTGTGGATCATGACCACGTCGTCGCTGTTTGCCGCCGATTTCGAGGCCTTCGCCGCCGATTTGTCGCTGCCGCAGCGCCGGCCGCTGATGGCGGCCCTGTACAAGCGCC
>JAGWOZ010000073.1 GCA_028870715.1 Betaproteobacteria bacterium
CCGCCCATGCGGGCGATGGTTTTGTCCACGATAGCCAGTCCCAGACCCGTGCCCTTGGCGGCCGTGCGTGCCTCATCACCACGAAAAAATGGCTGGGTGAGAAGCGGCAGTTGGTCGGCGGGCACACCCGGCCCATGATCGCGCACGCTCAGACATATTTCAGACCCGCGCTTCGCGAATCCAATGTCCAATTCCACACGATCGGTACCGGGCGATCGACCGTAGCGCCGGGCATTCTCGATGAGATTAACGACGATGCGCTGCAATTCCAGTGGATCGCCGAGTGCAGCGGCTTCCGCATTTCGGGGCATGCGGATCGTCATGTCAGCCACCTTGGTCGAGTCGGCCACAATCTTGGCAACCAACTCGGGTAGCTGCACGCGTTCGCGCGTCGGGCTTGTGGCGCGGGCATATTCCATGAACTTGCTGATGATGGAGTCAGCTTGCTCAATGTCAGCGATGATGTCGTGCCGCGCTTGCGCATCCGGCACGCTGAGTTCAGCTTCGAGGCGCAGCCTTGCAAGGGGCGTGCGAATGTCATGTGAAATGCCGGCCAGCATTAGCGCCCGGTCTTGTTCGATTTCCTGCAAGGCTCGGGCCATGCGGTTGAACCCCCGGTTGACCTCGCGGATTTCCTGAGTGCCCGAAGATTCGTCAAGCTGGTGCGAGAAGTTGCCTTCGCGCACCTGGGCAGTGGCTATGCTCAGATCACGCAATGGGCGATTGACAAAGCTGGCAATGATGGCCGCGCCGATCAGCGCGAGTAACGTGGCCAGCACGCCCCAGATGATCCAAGCCTCGCCCAGCGACGTGTCAATACGCGAGCGGTCAAGCAGAAGCCAATAATCGTCGCCATCGATGCGAAAGCCAATCCACAGGCCAGGACGCCCGTTCACGGCATCGGCGAAATCAAGCTTTTCTCGCAGGCGCCGATCCACCGATTGGGCCAGCCGGCGCGTGAACGCTGTGTAGGCCATCGGGGTCCATTGATCGGCGGATTGGCGCGGATAAATATAGATATCTTCGCGCTTGACCAGTTCGTCCAGTAGGGCGGTGCGGTACTCGGGGGCAGAGTGGACCAATGCGATACGGGTCAGATCGATCAAGCTCGTGATCTGGCGCGATGTCTGCTCGACCTGCGGTCCCAGCTGCAAGACGCGAAAGCTCTGGAACCAGACCGCAAGGCTGGCTGAAACCAGCAACACGATAAGGAAGAAGGTCCGCCAGTACAGCCGACCCGACAGGCCACCGAAGACGCGCCGCGCTAAGCTAAGCCTTGGCGTGGTCTGGGTTGCCTGAGCGGTTGAAGAGGACGTGATATCCACCACGCGGTTCAATACCGGACCTCAAACGTCCTTTGTGTCGGGCACAAACACATAGCCCACTCCCCAGACCGTTTGGATGTAGCGGGGATGAGCGGGGTCCACCTCGACGATTTTCCGCAGGCGAGAGATTGCGACATCCAAGCTGCGGTCGAACGCTTCGTAGTCCCGCCCGCGCGCCAGTTCGGCCAGGCGGTCCCGCGAGAGAGGCTGCCGCGGATGGCGGACAAGGGCTTTAAGCATGGCGAACTCGCCAGTGGTGAGGCTGATGAGTTCGCCATCGCGTGAAAGCTCGCGCCGCGCCAAATCAAGGCTGAAGGGGCCAAACAGGACGGTTTCGTCATCCCGTGCCGGTGCTCCCGGCAGCTCAGGGTTGGGCTGCCGACGCAGCACGGCGCTGATGCGTGCGAGCAGTTCGCGGGGATTGAACGGTTTGGGCAGGTAGTCGTCGGCGCCCACCTCCAAGCCGATGATCCGGTCAACATCTTCTCCCTTTGCGGTGAGCATGATGATGGGTGTGAAATCCTTGGAGGCCCGCATGCGCTTGCATACGGTCAATCCGTCCTCGCCAGGGAGCATCAGATCGAGCACGATCAGGTCAAATCGTTCCTTGACCATCACGCGCTGCATCGCTTTCGCGTCCTCGGCAACGAATACCTCATAATTCTCCTGAGCCAGGTAGCGGCGCAGAAGGTCACGAATACGGGCATCGTCGTCGACAACCAGGATCTTCTTGGGTTTGTCTTGTTGCATAGCGGGGATGAAAGGTTGACGGGCAAAGGCACCAAATCGTGCTGAACCGGCTACGAACGGCTGAAATCGGTGCGAACAAATCAAATGTAACTGCGTTGCTCCCAAGTCGACAAGTTTTGCCTGGCTAGTGCATGAATTGCAAGGAGGCAAGATGGGCATACAGGCCGCCACGCCTCATCAGATCAGAATGCGTGCCGGTGTCGATAATGCGCCCGCGCTCCATCACCACAATGCGGTCTGCGCGCTGGACCGTGGCCAGACGGTGGGCGATGATGAGGGCCGTGCGGCCCTGCATTGCATGATCCAGAGCCGCCTGTACGGCACGCTCGCTTTGCGCGTCCAGTGCGCTCGTTGCCTCATCGAGGAGGAGCAGCGGCGCATTTTTAAGAATGGCGCGGGCTATGCTGATGCGCTGGCGCTGACCACCTGAGAGACGTACGCCGCGTTCGCCAAGATAAGTGTGGTACCCCTGCGGCAGTTCTCGAATGAAGCCGTCAGCCTGTGCCGCGCGCGCGGCTTCGATGACCTCATGTTCGCTGGCATCAGGACGTCCATAGCGGATGTTGGACAAGGCGCTCGCGGAAAATATGACGGCGTCCTGTGGCACCAGTCCGATGCGTTCGCGCAGTGCACTCAGGTCTGCGTGGTCCACCCGCACGTCATCCACGCTCACCGCCCCATGCTGCACGTCGTAGAAGCGCAGCAATAGTTGAAACACGGTGGTCTTGCCGGCGCCGCTAGGGCCAACCAGGGCAACGGTTTCGCCAGGTTCAACGACCAACGAAAAATCGTCGAGAGCGGGCTGCTCCGGACGGGAGGGGTAGTTGAAGCGTACGTGCGCGAATTGCAGGCTTGAACCGCCACGCGCGGCGGGGAAGGCCTGTGGTTGGACAGGATTGGCGACCGACGAGCGTTCGGCCAGCAGTTCCATCAGTCTCTCTGTGGCGCCAGCCGCGCGCAGGAGGTCGCCAAACACCTCGGCTAGCGTTGCCGCGGCTCCTGCCACCAAGCCGATGTACAGGACCGTCTGTCCCAGTACGCCAGCGCTCATTCGGCCCTCGACGACCGCGACCGTGCCCAAGTACAGTCCGTAGATCAATGCGCCAAACAGTGCGACGATGATGAAGGCTGTGAGCAAAGCGCGCATGCGGCTGCGGCGAACCGCCGTGGCAAAAGCGCTTTCGGAGGCCTGCCCAAAGCGGCGCGCCTCGTCGGCTTCGCGCACGTAGCTCTGAACCGCGGGGATGGCATTAAGCACCTCGGCGGCAATGGCGCTGGAATCCGCGACGCGGTCCTGGCTTGCGCGCGACAGTCGGCGCACGCGTCGGCCGATGGTGACCGCCGGCAGCACCACGAGAAGCATGACAACGATCACGGTGAGCATCAGACGCGGGCTGGTGGCAACCAACATCGCCATGCCACCGAGCAAGACAAGGGTATTGCGCAGCCCCATCGACAGGCTCGATCCCACCACGGTCTGCACAAGCGTTGTATCCGTGGTCAGGCGCGAGAGCACTTCGCCCGTCTGCGTATGCTCGAAGAACTGGGGAGATTGGGCGAGCACATGACTGTAGACACGGTTGCGCAGGTCGCATGTCACGCGCTCGCCTAGCCAGCTGACCATGTAGTAACGCGCAGCGGAGAACACGCCGAGCAACAGCGCCAGGCCAAAAAGCCCGGCAAAGTGGACCGCCAGCCCACCCCCGCTGGCAATCCTGGCCGGACTGGTCAGCCCGCCGTCGATCAGCCAACGAAGGGCAAGCGGGAAACTCAACGTGCTGCATGCCGCCAGCAGAAGGAACAGCAATGCCAGGACAACGCGTCCGCGGTACGGGCGTATAAAGGGCAGCAGTTGTCGCAGCGGGCCGATATTGCGCGTGGCGGCTAGGGCGGGGGGCGATGTGGAAACAACCATGCTCCATCCTAGCCGGTGCCAGATGCCACGAATGGGTAAGCGCCGCCAATTCCCCGCACCGGCAGACGAACCCGGGGTCTGCGTATAGTCACGTGATGACCACGCGCGATTCCATTGCTTCTCTCATGCCAACCCCTGCCATCCACATCGAGGGTGCGCGCCAGAATAATCTGAAGGACCTCAATCTGGACATCCCCACGGGGCAAATCGTTGTTGTCACGGGGGTATCGGGCTCAGGTAAAAGCTCGCTGGTGTTCGACACCATCTACGCCGAGGGGCAGAGGCGCTATGTCGAAACCTTCTCGCCTTACGCGCGCCAGTTCCTGGACCGCATGGATCGGCCGCGGGTCGACCGCATCCGCGGCATTCTGCCCGCTATCGCCATCGATCAGACGAATCCGGTGCGCACCTCGCGATCGACCGTCGGGACGATGACCGAACTGGCCGATCACCTCAAACTCCTGTTCGCCCGCTCCAGCCGGTTGTTTTGCCGCCAGTGCGGCAATGAAGTGCGCCGCGATAACCCGGCGAGTATCGCAGCTGACCTGTACGCGCGTGCGGCAGGAGCAGCCGACCCGCGCTTGGCGCTCACCTTTCCAGTGCCGATCCCCGACAGGTTGACGGAGGAGGAGATTTTGCGGGGTCTGGCGGCGCAGGGCTACACGCGTATTCAGCAGCGGGAAGGGCGCATCTTGCATATCGTCCAAGACCGCTTCCGCTGCAGTACGGTCGAGCGTGTGCGGCTGATGGAGGCAGTGGAGGCGGGTCTACGCCTGGGACAGGGCCGGATTGCGGCATGGATTCTTGCCGAGCCTGGCGTGCCGGATGCTCTCGGTTGTGCTCACGCTTGGCGCTACTCCTCGGACCTGCACTGCGCGCATTGCGACATCGCTTACCGTGATCCGAGCCCCGGCCAGTTCAGCTTCAACTCGCCAGTCGGTGCCTGCGAGACCTGTCGCGGCTTTGGGCGTACTCTGGAAGTGGACTGGGGATTGGTAATTCCGGATCCACGCAAAAGCCTAAAACAAGGCGCGGTCAAACCTTGGCAAACCGCCAGTTTCAAGGATGCGCAGAAGGACCTAGAGCAATATGCGCAAGCCGCTGGTGTGCGCCTCAATGTGCCCTGGGCCGAACTGACTGAGGAAGAGCGCCATTGGGTGATTGAGGGTGACCCGCACTGGAGGGGTCAATGGGAAAAGCAGTACTACGGCATTCGCCGGTTCTTTGACTGGCTGGAGACCAGAACCTACAAGATGCACGTGCGCGTGCTGCTTTCGAAATACCGCAGTAGCAGCACCTGTCCGACCTGTGGGGGCGCGCGTCTCAAGCTCGACGGTCTGCTCTGGCGTGTTGGCAGTCGCGAGATGGCGGATACGGCGCTGGGCGACGGCCAGCGGTTTCGGCCGCATGGCATCGGCTGGACCGACGCGGTGCTCAGGCAGATCCCCGGGTTGTGTTTGCACGATGTGATGCAACTGCCGGTTGAACGGGCCCATGCGTTCTTCGCGGCAATGGAAAGCGAGTTCGGAGCAGACGCCGCCACCCGCTTGCTCCTGGATGAAATCCGTGCTCGCCTGCGCTACCTGCTCGACGTAGGGCTCGGCTATCTCACGCTTGATCGGCAGTCTCGCACGCTTTCAGGCGGCGAGGTCCAGCGCATCAATCTCACCACCGGGCTGGGTACGTCGCTCACCCAGACTCTATTCGTGCTCGACGAGCCATCCATTGGCCTGCACCCGCGCGATCTCCACCGCTTGAACACCGTCCTGAATGGCTTAAAGGAAGCCGGCAATTCCTTGCTGATCGTCGAGCATGACCCACAGGTCATGTTGGCTGCCGATCACCTCCTTGAATTGGGCCCTGGTGCGGGTGAACGCGGCGGTGAGCTGGTTTACCAAGGGGACCTCGACGGTCTGCGGCGGGCGCCCACCCTCACGGGTGCCTATCTCCGGGGTGAGCGACGGGTGCAGCCCGATCGTACCCCGCGCCGTCTCGGCGTTGATGCAACTGGGGGGCTCACCGTGCCCCGCCTCATTTTGGAAGGCGCGCGCGAGCACAACCTGCGTGCAGTCACGGCAGAATTCCCATTGCGTGCGCTCGTGGCGGTCACTGGGGTGTCCGGCTGCGGAAAATCGACATTGGTGGGCGATGTGCTTTACCCCGCGCTTGCACGCGCGCTGGGCAAGACAGCGCCCGAGCCCGGCGCGCATGACCGTCTGCTGGGTGCCGAGCAGGTCGCCGATGTCGTGTTGGTGGACCAGTCATCCATGGGCAAGACGGCACGATCCAACCCAGTGAGTTTTGTGGGCGCTTTCGATGCCTTGCGTAAGCGCTTCGCTGCTTTGCCCGAGTCGAAGCGGCGTGGTTATACGGCGGGAACCTTCAGTTTCAACAGCGGGGATGGTCGATGCCCCACCTGTGGGGGCTCGGGATTCGAGCACGTCGAGATGCAATTCCTTTCTGACGTTTACTTGCGGTGTGCGGATTGTGATGGCCGGCGCTATCGTGCAGAAGTGCTTGAGATCAAGATCGACCTCAGTGACGGCCGTAGCCTGAGCATTGCCGATGTGCTGGAACTCACCGTTGCCGACGCATTGGGCGCATTCACCGGCGATCGTGACCTGCAGTTTGGGTTGAAGGCGTTGTCCGCGGTCGGGTTGGATTACCTGCGGCTGGGCCAACCAACGCCCACGCTATCTGGCGGCGAGGCGCAACGGCTCAAGCTTGCCGCGTTTCTCGCCGAGGCCCGAAAAACGGCGGGACGCGGTGCGCGCAAGGGCAGTTTATTTTTGCTCGACGAGCCAACGACGGGCTTGCATTTCGATGACATAGCCAAGTTGCTGCGCGCTTTGCATGAACTCGTTGACGCTGGGCACAGCGTTGTGCTGATCGAGCACAATCTGGATATGGTTGCCGCAAGCGACTGGGTGATCGACCTCGGTCCGGATGGTGGCGATGCAGGCGGGACAATCGTCGTCGCAGGCCCGCCAGACGCAGTCAAGTCTTGCGCCGCCTCAAGCACTGGGCGAGCCCTAGCGGCCTATCGATTACAGGTAGGGAGTCGCTCAGGATCAATGCGCGCGCCGGAGGCGCCTCGCTCAACCGTCGTGCCAGCGCAGGAGCGGCACGATGCGCAGGCCCTGGAGACGTCTGGCCGGAGTCGAGGCGGCGCCGGTGACTTCGATTTTCAGCACGTTGAGAACGAGCAGGGCGCCTATTTGGCGCAGGCAGTGCGGCGGGCGCGCGAAGGGTTTATCGCGATCCGCCACGCGCGCGAACACAACCTGTGCAATCTTGACGTGGATCTACCGCGAGGCAGCATGACAGTAATCACCGGTGTATCCGGTTCGGGGAAGAGTTCCCTTGCCTTTGACGTGCTGTTTAGCGAAGGGCAGCGGCGCTATCTGGAATCGATCAACGCGTACGCCCGGCAGTTTGTGCAACCGCCGCCGCGACCCGATGTCGACGCCATATTCGGCATTCCTCCCACTGTCGCGATCGCCCAGCGCACCAGCCGCGGCGGGCGCAAGAGCACGGTGGGAACGCTCACTGAGGTTCATCCCTTTCTCCGCTTGATCTACGCCAAGCTTGGCACGCAGTATTGTCCCGACTGCCAAGTGCCCATTGCGCCGCAGAGCGAAGAGATGATCGTTGGGCAATTGCTGCGCGAACTTCGCGGTCAAACGGTGGGCGTCATGGCGCCCCTTGTGGTGCAGCGCAAAGGGATCTATGTCGAGCTCGCGCAATGGGCTTCCAAGCGCGGCCACAGCCATTTATGGGTGGATGGTCTGTTTCTTCCAACGGACCCCTGGCCACGGCCTGATCGCTTCCGTGAGCACGACATTTCTCTGCCGTTGGGTGAGTTGGCGGTGGAGCCCGAGAATGAGGCAGGCTTGCGTGCGCTCGTGCACGAGGCCGTCCAACTCGGCAAGGGCATGGTGCAAGTGGTATGGCCGCTGCCCAAGCTTCGTGTGGCAATGGCGGCCGGCGATGTCGTCGGTGCTCACGCTGGCTTGGATCTGCGCCAATTCAGTACGCGCCGCGCCTGTCCGGTGTGTGCGCGCAGCTTCCCCGAACTTGATCCTCGCCAGTTCTCCTACAACTCATCAGCTGGCTGGTGTCCGACCTGCTTCGGCACTGGAGCGCAACTGCCGGGCTTTGATGCCGAACAGACGGGCGAGGAGGGTGCGTGGAAGGACCGGGACGAGGCACAGCCTTGCACGCAGTGCCATGGATCGCGCCTTAACCGCGTGTCGCTGGCCGTACGGTTCCGCAACCGGTCCATCGCTGATCTTTCAGCCCAGGCTGTGGATGCTGCGCATGCCTGGCTACAGCAGTTGCTGCTGGACCCCCGCGAGCAGGCGATTGCCCGTGATTTGCTTGACGAAATCCAAACACGCCTGCAGTTTTTGCAGCGCGTGGGCCTTGGCTATTTGGGGCTTGATCGGGCCGCGCCGACGCTGTCAGGCGGAGAGGCACAGCGCATTCGGCTCGCAGCCCAACTCGGTAGCAATCTGCGTGGTGTTGCCTATGTGCTCGATGAGCCGACCATCGGACTTCACCCGCGTGACAACCAGCGGCTGCTCAGCGCGCTGGATGATCTGCGTGCGCGCGGCAACACTCTCGTGGTGGTCGAACACGACGAGGACACCATTCGACGCGCAGACAACATTCTTGACATTGGACCCGGCGCCGGGAGCCAGGGCGGTCGTGTAGTTGCCCAAGGCACGCTCGAAGAATTGATGCAACACCCGGATTCAATCACGGCCCGCTATCTGCGCGAGCCACTTCATCACCCGCTGGTGCCGCGCCCTGACACGAGCCTTCAAACCCCAGCCTTGGATGTGCTCGGAGCGCATCTGCACAATCTGCGCAATGTTGATGTGCGGTTTCCGGTTGGGAGACTATCCGTGGTGACAGGGGTCTCGGGATCGGGTAAGTCGAGCTTGGCGCGTGGCGTGCTCTTCGCCAGCGCCAAATCGTTGTTGGGGGGCGAAGGGCATGCTGTAGGCTGCACGGCCGTTTCGGGCATGGGGGCGATAGAGCGCGTTCTGGAGGTGGACCAGACGCCTATCGGCAAGACGCCACGCTCCTGCCCGGCCACATACGTGGGCATCTGGGATGCGATCCGGCGTTTGTTCGCAGACACGCTGGAAGCGCGGGTGCGCGGTTTCAATGCCGGGCGATTTTCTTTCAATACGGGCCCGGGGCGCTGCCCGAGCTGCGAGGGGCAGGGAGCAGTGCGCGTGGAAATGAACTTCCTGCCAGACGTGATCCAAGCGTGTGAGGATTGCGGCGGGCTGCGCTTCAACCCCGAGTCTTTGAGCGTCAAACTGCGAGGGCTCTCGGCGGGCGAGGTACTGAATTTGAGCGTGGACGCCGCCCTAGGTTTTTTTGCTGCGCACCCGCGTATCACCCGCCCATTGCAACTTCTCCAGGATGTCGGGTTGGGTTATCTTCGACTGGGCCAACCGAGCCCCCAGCTCTCGGGCGGCGAGGCGCAGCGGTTGAAACTCGTCACTGAACTGGCGACCGCCGCTTCCCGGCCCACTTTATATGTACTGGATGAGCCCACCGTGGGCCTTCATATGGCGGACGTGGAGAAGCTGATCCGTGTGCTTCTGCGCCTCGCTGAAGCCGGTCACACGGTGGTTGTGGTCGAACACAATCTGGACGTGATGGCGTCGAGCGATTGGATCGTCGATCTTGGCCCTGAGGGAGGTTCGGGTGGCGGCGCGTTGGTCAGGCAGGGTCCGCCAGCTGAATACATCGAAGCCGGAAGTGTTGGGCACACGGCCCACGCCCTCGGCGTGTTCTTACGTGAGCGCGGGCAGGCTCACCAACCAATCGAGGCGTAAAGTCGAGCGCGGGTTCTGCCCGGCGCTTTTGCCAGATCTGTAACCTCGTCTACTTGGCGCCATAAGGACTCCCTGTCCTGCGCTTGCGCGGGAAGGCGTGCCCCGCTGATTGATGCTCGGGCAAAGGTCGAATTCCGAGGTCCGGCCAAAACGAGTTCGACGCCATGCCAAAGCGAGCCGGGATCGCGGGCATCGCTGCCAACTCCGTCCTGGTGGCCATTGGCGTCGCGAGCGTCACTGCGTGCACTGGGTTTGGGGACGAGAAGATCGCAGCTCATACCGCAAGGCACGGGGCGGCGGTTGCATTCGTGGGCAAACGACTGGTCTTCGTGTGCACCGCATAAAGACACCATTCGTTTCGCGGCCATCATTGGCAGGAAGAGCAGTAAGACGCGGGCTGAGCGCCCCAGGGTGTGGTTTTACGGGTCGGTTGGTCGTGCCCAAGGCACGTTGGTAAAGTGCTCGGCCAGGTACCCCATCAGGGCCTGAACGCGGGCCGGACGGCGTCGCCCGGGAGGTGTCACGATGTGCAGTGCGATTGGCTCGACGTGCCAGTCATCCATCACCGTTTCCAGAGCGCCCGATTGCAGGTCCTGCCACGCGAGGAATTCCGGCTGAAGGGCGAGACCCAGACCAGCGCGCAAGGCGGGGACGAGGCCCTCGGCGTTATTGACCCGTAGTGGCGTGCTCATCGCCTGGGTAAATTCGCCATGGCGCGCGTGCCGGAAGCGCCAACTCGCGCCGTTGCGGGAATAGGCGTATTGCAAGGCGCGATGACTCGACAGATCGCGAGGGTGGCTGGGACGCCCGTAACGCTCGAAGTATGCTGGCGCCCCCACCAAAAGCACCCGCACGGCACATAGGCGACGTGCAAGCAGGCTGGAATCGGCCAGGCTGGAGATGCGCAGGGCCATGTCAAAACGGTTGGCGACCAGGTCAATCAACTCGTCGCTGAACTCGATGTCGAGTGAGACCTCCGGGTGCTGCGTCATAAAGGCTGGAAGCGCCGGCGCCAGGTGCGAAAGTCCGAAGGACATCGGGGCGCTCAGCCGCACGATGCCGCACAGGCTGGCGGCTTGATCGGCCAGTTCCGCTTCGAGCGCTTCAGCCTCTTCGAGAATTTTTGAGGCGCGCTCTAATGCGGCCTGACCGCTTTCGGTCAGGGACATGCGACGCGATGTTCGGTGGAGCAGGCCGGTTTTCATGCGCTTTTCAAGACGGGTGATCGCTTTGGAGACCGTGGCTTGCGACAGGGAGAGTTCTTCTGCGGCGCGGGCGAAGGAGCCTTCGGCGGCAACTTTGGCAAAGATCGCCCAACCTTCCAGGTCCGGCAGCTTGTTCATGACGGTAAAGCTCCTGTGCAATGACATAAGCATGTCAAAAATGGAAACGATGATATTCGATAGGTTCTATTGTTGAGATGAATGACTGGGCCTATAGTCATTTCATCAATGCTTAACAAGCGGGGTCACCATGATTGAACGCCGACCTTTTGACAGCCTGGGTGGAGCTAACCACGGTTGGCTTAATGCCAAGCACCATTTTTCATTCGCCGAATATCACGATCCAAAGCGTGTGCATTGGGGCGCGCTACGCGTATGGAACGACGACACGATCCAGCCGGGTACGGGGTTTCCGCCCCACCCGCACGCAAACATGGAAATCATCACCTATGTGCGCGAGGGAGCGATCACGCACCAGGATAATTTGGGTAACAAAGGGCGCACAAAAGCCGGCGACGTGCAGGTGATGAGTGCCGGTACGGGGATTCGTCATTCCGAGTACAACCTCGAGCCCGGCATTACACGCATCTTCCAGATATGGATTCTCCCGGACGGGCAGGGTGATCCGCCTTGCTGGGGTACCAAGCCGTTCCCGAAGGACGACCGCTCCGGTCGGTTCGTCCCCTTGGCTAGCGGGATCGAGGGCGATGAGGATGCCTTGCCCATTCGTGCCAACGCCAGGGTTCTGGGCGTGACCTTGAAGGCGGGGGAGACCGCCGAGTACCAGTTTTCCGACAGAAATCGCCATGGATATCTCGTTCCTGCAACGGGGCAGGTGGAGGTCAATGGCATTGTGCTGCAGGCTCGCGATGGCGTTGCCATCACGGATGAGGATCGCATTTGTGTCACCGCCGTGATGGACAGTGAGTTGGTCCTTGTGGACGCTGCCGGATGAACACCAGCCAAGGCGCGCGAACGTTGCGCGGCATCCCCGGGGAAAGCCCCCCCATCGACTGACCACGCGGAGGTGCTGGCGGACACCACAAGATTGTGGAGGTTCCGTCAGCTTCGGGCAGACGGCGCACCCACCGAAGCGATATTCGGAATGCCCGGGAAACGCAGCGGCGCAACAAGACACATGCAAGGCCCGATCGGGGATGACGCTACGACTCAGCAAAATTGTCGAGCCGGGCCAGCGAGGCGAACCCCTGGGCACAACAGGGGTGCCGCGCAAATCATCAAACAGCAAAGAACTCTTCGATCATGACAACTCCCGGTAGCAAACGTCGCTCCGACGGCGAGCTTCTTATCGCCCGCATTCTTCTCGTGCTGCTCTTCCTGGTCTTCAGCTGGCAAGAGCTCACCGGCTTCAGTGGCACCGAGGCCTATTTGGCCCAGGTCGGCGCTCCGGCCCCTGGCGATTCTGGTGGTGCTGTATACCTTCGACACCGCATTGATCGGCCATCATTACTGGAGCATGAACGGCATGGACCGATTCGAAGCCTTGATTAATTTCTACAAAAATATCAGCATCATGGGCGGGTTCCTTCTGCTGTACCTGACGGGAGGGGGCAAATTCGCGGTTGATCGGCTGATGAGCCGGGATTGAGGAAGCAGTGGACATCCCCATCAACGGCTGGTGGCGCGCAACTGATCAAACAAGATGACGCCTCGGTGCTATGCGATCTAGTCGTAGACTTCCCCGTCAAGTGGACAGATCGAAACTAGAGATTTCCTGGTTAAAGATTCTTGCCCGGAACGCGATCGGCGGCACATTGCCGAGCGATTCATGCGGGCGGCATGCGTTGTAATCCAGCAGCCAGTCGTCGGCAGCCTCCTGCACCTCGCTGAGCGAGTTGAACAGGTTGGCGTCGAGCACCTCGTCGCGGAAGCTCTTGTTGAAGCGCTCGATGAACGCGTTCTGATTGGGCTTGCCGGGTTGGATGTACAGCAGCCGGATGCCGCGCTGTTGCGCCCAGTCGGTAAAGGCCTCGGCTGTCATCTCCGGGCCATAGTAAATGCAGAATAGGTGTCAGACGTAGATCGTGGAGGCATCCTGTGGTTTCTTCATGACCCAAGGAGATCGCCATCATGGCTGACACAACTGATGCTACGTCCCCACTGCACTGGCTGGCGATTGACGTTGGCCGCTACTGGAACGCTGTGTTGATCGAGACGGCTACCGGTGAGCGCCATCGATTCAAGATGGCCAATAGCGCCGAGGACCTGGATCGTCTGGTCGCGTTTGCACGGAACCTGGGAGGGCGTATGCGAGCTGCGCTTGAGCCCACGGGCGATTACCATCGCGCCGTTGCGCATCGTCTTCTCAACGCTGGCGTTGAGGTGGTGAGCGTTTCCTCGGTTGCTCAGGCACGCTACCGGGAAGCAATGTTCAACTCCTGGGACAAGAACGACCCCAAGGATGCGGCGGTGATCCTGGCCATGCTCAAGCAGGGACACGTGCAGCGCTTCATCGACCCGATGATTGCCGGCCACCACGATCTTCAGGAGCTCTCCAAGACCTATTACCAGGTGTCGCACGCCAGGACGAAGGTCCAGCACTCCATCCTCAATCACCATGTGCCGTTGTATTTCCCGGAGATGGCCAGGTACTGGAATAGCACGCGATCGGACTGGTGGATCCGTTTCATGCTGGCATTTCCAACGCCGCAGCATATCCGCCGCCTGACCTGCGACGAGTTCATCGCCGCCGCTTGGCACTTGGCGGGGCGCAAGGTCAACAAGCACGCCAAGTTAGGAGAAATCTGGGAAACCGCGGCGCGCTCGGCAGCGCTGCCGCACGACATTGAGAGCCTGGCGGTCGAGACGTTTCGCCTGACGCTGCGGCACTTTCAGCATCTGACTGAACTGCGCGCCGACCTCGAACGACGGGCACAGACTGTACTGTGCGAGAACATGGACTACGCCCATCTGCAGAGCTTGCCGGGTATCGGCCCC
>JAGWOZ010000327.1 GCA_028870715.1 Betaproteobacteria bacterium
GTGCTGAACGACAAGGCGCCCATCTTCACCTTGCGCATCATCAACTGGGAACAACACGTCGCCCAGCTCGCGCTGGAGGTCGAGCAGCGCGTGCGCGAGGCGCTGGGCACCGACATGCAGGTGTACGTGGGCAGCAGCAAGGGCAATTACTGAGCAGGAGAGCAGCATGACCACCCACCCCGCCCTCGCCCTGCTCGCCCGCGCGCTCAACCCGGACGACCTCGGCCATGCCGTGAGCACCGAATTCCGGGCGCTGGCGCGGTCCGTGGTGCACAACGCCGCGGCGCCGCAGGCGCGGTGGCTCTACATCGCCGGGCCGATGACCGGCCACCCGGACGAAAACCGCCCCGCCTTCCACGCCGCCCATGCCGAGCTGCAGCGCGCGGGCTTCGTGTGCATGAACCCGGCCCTCAACGGCCTGCCGCACACCGCCCCCTGGCACCACCAGATGCGCCGCGACTACAGCATGCTCATGGCCTGCGCCGGCGTGGCCCTGCTGCCCGGCTGGGAAACCAGCCGCGGCGTGCGCGATGAGTTGATTGTGGCGACCAACCTGCAGATGCAGACGGGGCGCGTGGAGGACTGGATCAGAGAGGGGATGGCGGCATGACTGACACCACAAAGACCGTATCGACCCGACACGCATTGCAGGCACAAGGCAAACATCCTGCTCCGTGTGCGCGGATGTGCGAAGCGACCGCCTTTGAAATCGAGATACGCCAATTGAAGGCCGACAACGAAAACCTGCGCAGTTATGCGCACCGCCTGGCGCTCGATCTCGAATGCCTGCTCCTGAGCACCGACAACCCGGCAGCCACGAAGTGGTGGGCGGAGGCTCAGCAGACGCTTGAGGCATGGAGAGCATTTAACCGGAGAGCGCCATGAGCCTCGTCACACTCGTACTGCTAGATGCCAAACAAAATAGGGGGGCGTTGACGTTGGCGCTCAACAGCCTTCGACGCGGCACGCAGAGCCAGAGCGAAATTGCTGATGAGGTGGAGAAGACGGCGCGTCCCGCTGCGGACGATGCACGGGATGCGGCGCGGTATCGCACACTGCGCCGCGGGCAACGCTGGTCCGTCGTCAACGGGATCGGCGACACGTTGCGTGCCGACGGTCTAGACGCCGCAATCGACGCCGCCCTACAGGAGCAAAAGCCATGAAAAAGAAATTCAAAATTGATAACGGAATGGAAATCAGCATCGTGCTTGAGATCGATACTGACAAGATGACGTCGGAACTCGCAAAGGAAGTTAACGACTTTTGGAGCTATGCAGATTATGTGCTCCGCGCTTCAGACGGCTGCGTTTTCCAGGCGGTTGCTCGGCGCGCAGCGGGGCCACTCCTTGGATTTCTCATGGACGGATACAGCCCGACTGAGGCCGTTATGCAACTGAGTGAACAGGAGGGATGGCCGCGAGATGAAATCGGCATCACGATTATTGACCACGAAATACCGTGCTTCGATGCGGATATGTACGACGTCACAGAACTTGATGCGCAGGAGCAAAAGCCATGACTGAGCGCGCGAAAGCCGACGATGCCCGCTGTCCAGATTGCGGTAAGACTGGATATCTTGGAATTGGCTGCGACTGGCTGTTCCGCTGCTCTCTCTGCGAGATGGGGTGGGGGCATCCTCAATACCGAAGCCGACAATATGCGATAGACGCGTTGCGCTTGGCTAAAGCAAAAGACTTTGCACGGAGACTGCCATGAATCCGATCTTGCGCGTCCTGACGGACGCAGAACTCGAAGCCCGGCTGAATGCCGATCCCGCGCCGGAAGTGACGCGCGATGCGGAGCGGTGGAGGTATGTACGCGACCATGCTGATTTGAGCCTCGATCATCATGTGTGGGTTACGACGGACAGTGGCCAGCGTGTGCATGTGACTACTCCGTGCCGAGGTCGTGAATCTGATGAAGCGGTGGACGCCGCCATGCAGGAGCCCAAGCCGTGACTGAACCAACGCAGGAACAGATTGAGGCGTGGCACGACGACGCAACGATGGGGACGAAGGTGCTTGACCTTCCTCATTTCGCTCGATGCGCCTACGCCGCAGGGCGCAAGGCGGGGATTCCTAGCGCCGAGCAATTGACGCAAATCCTGCGCGGAAGTGGCTATCTAACATGGAGTCATGCGCGCGAATGTGCCGACATGATCCGCGCCGCAATGGAGGCCGACAAGTGACCCACCCCAGAATGACACCTCAAGGCCAAGCTATGGGCAAAACCACCGCACGGCTCGCCGAACTGGGACGAGAGCGCCTGAAGGAGCTTGGTCTCGCCTATGTGAAGGGCCCTGGCCTGCGCGACGAGATGTGCACTACCTGTGCGTGCAGGCCTGGCTCGGTGCCCAATGGGTGCCTGCAGACGCAGATGGATTTTCTCAAAGCCGCAGCCGAGGGCGAGCGGTTTTTGTGCCATTCTCTGCTTGACGGAAAACTGTGTGCTGGATGGGTGCGTGTGCGCGCCGAATTGGCGGTGAATCCACTGCC
>JAGWOZ010000328.1 GCA_028870715.1 Betaproteobacteria bacterium
GCAGCAAACATCACGCGTGCGTCAGTAGAACGTGAACGTCAGTGAAGCGTTGTTGATGACGTTGTAGGCGCTGGTGTAATCGCCTTGCACATTCGAGGCCGTAAGGTTCCACGTCAACAGGTTGTTGGCATTCGGGTCGTCAGTCGACCCCGGCGCAGCGACAAGGTACTCTTGCACACCCTTCAGCGCCTTGTCGTACGCGTCACCCGCAACCGGGGCGGCGTTGATGTTCAACCCGCCGAGCTGAAATTCGGCCGCAACCTTGGTGGACGCCGCGGCATAGTTGGTCAGCGTAAGCCCGCTATTGGGCGTGATCATGGCCGTGGCTATGGTCGTCAGCGGCGTGACCACCGCGTCGACCGTACCGCCACCACCAATGTTGACCAGGGCTTGCAGACTCGCGTTGGTGCTGGTGAGGTTGGCCAGCGATGCCGTGCCACTCGCCACATTCGTATAGGTTCCGCCTGTGACCTGGATCAGTACAGGGCCGTAGAAACTCGTCAGATTGACGGAAAAATTGCCGTTCGCATCCGTGGGAATGCAACTGCTCGTCAACAGGGTCCCCGTGTTGGTCGCCGGCGAAATGGTGGTGTTCAGAGGATTGCCCAGTCCGCCTGTGACGGCATAGAGACAAACGTTACCCGCACCATTGCCGTTCACGGGCTGGCCCGCGCCCATCATCACATGGCCGCTCAGGATGGACCCCTCGTAGCTGGTGCTGGTCCCACCCCCGCCGCAAGCGGCGAGCAGGAGGGTTAGGGCAAGCGCCGCGCCCAAGGCAGCGCGGCTGTATTTCCGGGGCATGAGGTATTTCTCCAGGGGCAGCTGAGATGTACGCAAGGCCGTGAGCTAAGCCGGTCCTTGCGCGTACGGGTGCGAGTCAGTGAACCACGCGGTCGTCGGCCTCGACGAAGAGTTCATCGAGAATGAGCGCATCGGGTTCTTCGTCGAGGCGCCAAAAGACCATCAGGACGATGGTCTTAAGCTGCTCCAGAGGCAATTGCTTGATCCCGGTGGCCAGCGCACGCTCCACCACGATCTCGCGAAGATGAGGCTTGAGCGTGCCAGCGGACTCCAGGAAATTCAAATATCCCACCGCATCCACGCCAAGGCAGTCCAGCTCCTGCGCCGCATACAGGCGGATGGAGTTTTCACTGGGGGTGCCGACCGTGTAGCTTCCCGCCACTGATTGCTCCAAGCCACGCAGCCAATCGAGGGCATCACTGATCTCCTCGGTTTCAAAGCCAGCGGCACTCAACTTGCGCGAGAGCTGGCCAAGCTCCGGGCAGGCCTCCGGATGCCAATAAGTTTCGTACACGTACATGAGAATATCGAACATGGTTTCATTTTATGCACAAGACTGTGCCCGGCGCGCCAACCGGACCAATTGGGCCGGATCCGCAGCTGATCCGCAACGCATTGCCCCGTGATGCAAGCAGGCCAAACCGTGCGTCCTTCGGGGCCGGAGCACCCAAGCGCGCGCCCCGTGGCTCGGACCGGGAAGGCCGTGCGTTTTCTGCGCGCCTGGAGGGTGATGCCTGCCGGTCGTGAACGCGCAATGCACGGAAATGGGGAAGCGACCGGTGGCCCTGCCGGGCTCTCCCGCGCAGAGACGTGATCCGGTTCGCCGTCAGGCACCGTTGCGAAGCCGGAACCCACCGAAGCAACTGCGCCCGAGGTCGCGCATGCGCAGCGCCGCAGCAATCCCCGTCCTTCCGGCGCAAGCCGTGGTCCCAATGGCCGTGCAAGCGTGCGCTGCCGCCCTGCCGCCATGTGCCGCGCCGGCAATCAATACGCGTGCGCAGCCCGCCAACTAATTGCCGGATGGCTGGTTGCGTCAGGGTGACGTGACGTGGTCGGCGACAGCCACGGGCTCATTCGACGCCAGCACCAAGCCATACGCCACGTGATGGAAGGTACGAAAGATCATCAAAAGGCCAATACGCCGCGCGGGGATTTCGATCATCGGTTTACCTTCGACGGTGGTGTCCTGCACTTCGCGCGGCGCTTGCAGGATGGCAAGCACATCGCCCCGCTCCAATCCATCCTCGGCGCCGCGGTTGAGCGCCACCACGCTGTTTTTGCCCGCCAGCTGCAAATCGCCGTAGATGGAAACTATCTGCGCGTCCATGGGCTTGGCGGGCGCATGCGGCGTGAAGTTGAGGTATTGACGCGGAGGCGTGGCGATGAGCCGGTCGCCGACGCCCATTTCGCGGATGGTCGACAGCACGCGCACCGTCGCCACGGCATCTTTGCCCTGTGGCGGATGAATCAACTCGACAGAGCCCAGATAGTCGGACTCGTAAGCGATGATTTTCTTGGTGGCGGGGTCATGCAGCGGCCGCCCGGGGCGGTAGACATCGAAGCGTTCGGTCGCGCCCAGAGGGCCGCGCACGTAGGCACGATCCCCTGGTGAGAGCATGACGTGACCCGGCGCCACTGCCACGATCCGCGGCGACTGCTGGAGCTCATCGGGTTCGACGATCAGGGG
>JAGWOZ010000329.1 GCA_028870715.1 Betaproteobacteria bacterium
TGCTCACCTCGTTCAGCCAGGCGTGCTCGGGCGTCTTCTTGAGCGCGGTGAGCGCCGCCGAGGTCTCGTGATAGCCAACCCTTTCCTGGCGCTGCATCCAGGCGTCGCTGCGCAGCCGCAGCATGTGGTTGTACGCAAACCGCGCGCATCCAAACGTGCGAGCCAGGATGTGTGCCTGCTCGGGCGTTGGGTCGAAGCGAAAGCGGTAGGCGCGCTTAACCTGCATGGAAAAACTGTACAAAACAACAGCCATCTATGCAACCCCTGCCGACGGTGGGTCGGCACTCCTTTCCTCCTCCCCCTGAACGGGGAGGTTTCTCGGAGCGGCGGATGAAATGGCGACGGTCCGTCACCAGCGTGGCCCGCCATTTGTGTGCTTCGGGTGCCATTCCGGAAGGTGAGGACCGCGTTGGTGCGCTCATACGGACGACGCCGCGAGTGAAGCAATGCACGTCACGGCACGAGCAGCGCTACGCATGGGTGGCGATTGCCTCTTGGCCACGCCGTTGGATTGAGCTTTTACAATTACGAATGGAACGAGACATTTACGAAGGATTCCCATGAGCAACGGCGCGGCTGTGGACAAGGTGGACGTGGAGGTCGACGCGCGCGGCTTAAATTGCCCATTGCCCATACTGAAGGCGAAGAAGGCGTTGGCTGGCATGCAAAGTGGCCAGTTGCTTCGCGTGCTGGCCACCGACCCCGGGTCGGTGCGAGACTTCCAGGCTTTCGCGAGGCAAACAGGCAACGAACTCGTGGAACAGAGCCAAGGGCCGGGAACCTTTGCCCACGTGATGCGTCGACGGTAAACAGCGGCCTGGCCGCCTTAGGTGCTCGGCGCGCCGTCGCTAAAGTTCAGACGCACAAATTCAAGCCTTTGAGAAAGGCGGCGAAGGCCGGGCCAGTCTCTGGGTGGTCGAGTCCAAGCTGAACCGTCGCCTCGAGATAACCCGCCTTGCTGCCGCAGTCGAAACGGCGACCGACGTATCGATAGGCATAGACCGCCTCTTCAGCAAGCAACGCGGCAATGCCGTCGGTGAGCTGGATTTCGCCACCCGCTCCGGGTTGGGCATGGCGCAAGTGGTGAAACACGCGCGGGCTCAGAACGTAGCGGCCCACGACCGCCTGGGTGGTTGGTGCAACCTCGGGCGCAGGCTTCTCCACGATTCCGGTCATCGAGGTCAGTCCGGGAAGGATTTCCTGTCCGCTGACGATACCGTAGCGACGTGTCTGTTCGCGAGGGACGTCCTCGGTGGCCAAGATGCTTCGTCCGTGGCGGCCATGAACCTCAACCATCTGGGCCATTACAGGCGGGCTCCCCACCAAGAGATCATCAGCCAGGAGCACAGCGAACGGCTCGTTGCCCACGAGGCGCTCGGCGCATAGCACCGCCGCCCCCAAGCCATTGGCCACGGGCTGTCGTACGAACACGCATTGCACGTCTGCCGGCTTGACGCTGCGCACCAGGTCCAGAAGTGTCTGTTTGTTCGCCGCAGCGAGTTCGTTTTCCAACTCATACGCTGTATCGAAATGATCCTCGATTGCCCGCTTGTGGCGCCCCGTGACGAAAATCATCTCCGTGATCCCGGCCGCGTAGGCTTCCTCGACTGCGTACTGGATGAGCGGCTTATCCACGACAGGCATCATTTCCTTCGGCGTGGCTTTCGTGGCGGGCAGGAAGCGAGTGCCGAGACCCGCAACAGGGAAGACAGCTTTGGTGATGGCTTGTGACATGGTCAGATGGGTTGAGAGGGATGGCCGAAGGATAGCTCCGGCATGTGAAGCTCAAGATTCCCAGCGGCTCAGGCCGCGGCCAGCGGCACGCGGTCGAGTTGTTCCTGCACTTTGGCAAGAAGGTCATGAAAGTCGCTCAAACGCCTGCGCTCTTGTTCGACAACCGCCGTCGGCGCGCGTTCGACAAAGCTGGCATTGCCGAGCTTGCTCTGTGCCTTGGCAATTTCGGTTTGCAATCGCAACACTTCCTTGGACAGACGTTCACGCTCGGCCGCCATGTCGACTTCGACGAACAGGGCCAACCTGCTTTGGCCTACGACCGTGGTCGGCGCCGCCTGCACCGCTTCGGCCCAAGAGTTTTCATCGGTGAAAAGGCGAAGCTCCGAAAGCTTGCCAAGGGCCATGACCGCAGCACGGTGGCGTTCAATGAGCGAGGTGTCGCCACAAGCCAAAAGGGGAAGCTTTTTCGCTGGGGACACGCCCAGTTCCCCGCGCAGATTGCGGCACGCATCAACCACTTGCTTGAGTGCTGCAATTTCCGCCTCCGCCACAGCATCGATTTTCTCGGGTTGGGCCTGCGGGTAAGAAGCAATGCAGAGTGAAGGACCACCACGCCCGGCGAGCGGGGCTACAGTTTGCCAGAGCTCCTCGGTCATGAAGGGCATGAACGGGTGGGCCAAGCGCAATACGGCCTCAAGCGTGCGCAGC
>JAGWOZ010000330.1 GCA_028870715.1 Betaproteobacteria bacterium
GAAGAAAGAGCGTGCTCCGGTCAAGAAGGCGGAATGAACAATGCCTGAGACACGGATGACGACCCCACACATCAAGAGCACGCCCAAGGATTTGTCATGACCCTAAGCATGAACCTGGTCACCCTCCTTTACCTTGTCGCCTCGGTTTTTTTCATTCAGGCACTGAAGGGGCTATCGCACCCGGCAACAAGTCGGCGGGGCAACCTCTTCGGCATGACGGGCATGGCAATTGCCGTGCTCACCACTGTGGCCCTCATCGTCAAGATTGGTGGGGAAGCCGGAGCCGCCGGGCTGGCCTATGTGCTGGTCGCACTCGTTGTCGGCGGTGCAATCGGTGCGACGATGGCAAAGCGCGTGGAGATGACGAAGATGCCCGAACTCGTCGCCTTCATGCACAGCATGATCGGTCTGGCGGCGGTGTGCATTGCGGTGGCAGAAGTCGCCGAGCCACACGCATTTGGCATTGTCGCGGCCGCCGGTGACGCCCTTCCCCTAGGCAACCGCGTCGAGCTGTTCATCGGAGCGATCGTTGGCGCCATCACGTTCAGCGGCTCCGTCATCGCATTCGGCAAGCTCTCAGGCAAATACAAGTTTCGCCTGTTTCAGGGGGCCCCGGTGCGCTTTGCCGGGCAGCATTGGATCAATCTGCTCATCGCGCTTGCGACGGTAGGCTTGGGAGTCGGATTTTGGGCGACAGCCCAATGGACGCCATTTGTGCTGATGCTGGTGCTGGCCTTTGCCCTTGGTGTGCTCATCATCATTCCAATCGGCGGTGCCGACATGCCCGTCGTCGTGTCCATGCTCAATAGCTACTCAGGGTGGGCGGCCGCAGGCATCGGATTCTCGCTGGAAAACAGCATGCTCATCATCGCCGGATCCCTGGTCGGCTCCTCCGGAGCGATCCTGTCCTACATTATGTGCAAGGCAATGAACCGCTCGTTCTTCAACGTCATCCTCGGTGGCTTTGGCGGCGAGGTGAGCGTGGCACAGGGGAGCGGCGGGGCCCAGCGTTCCGTCAAGTCGGGAAGCCCCGACGACGCGGCGTTCTTGCTGTCCAACGCCGAGAGCGTGATCATCGTGCCCGGGTACGGTCTGGCTGTTGCCCGTGCACAGCACGCGCTCAAGGAGTTGGCGCAGAGGTTGGTCGAGCGGGGCGTGAACGTGAAGTACGCGATCCACCCCGTGGCGGGGCGCATGCCGGGGCACATGAATGTGCTGCTGGCGGAGGCCGAGGTGCCATATGACCAGGTCTTCGAGATGGATGACATCAATCCCGAGTTTGCCCAAGCCGATGTCGCCGTGGTGCTTGGAGCCAACGACGTGGTGAACCCGGCGGCGAAGAATGATCCCAAGTCCCCGATCGCCGGCATGCCGATTCTTGAGGCCTACAAGGCCAAGACGGTGATCGTCAACAAGCGATCCATGGCTACGGGTTACGCCGGCCTGGATAATGACCTGTTTTATCTGGATAAAACAATGATGGTGTTTGGTGATGCCAAAAAAGTCATTGAAGACATTACCAAGGCTATCGAATAGCGCCCGGGCTCCGGAAAAAGGCCGCCATTGGGCGGCTTTTTTTATTGGCGGCGTTTTCCATTAACATGGATGCATGCGTATTTTGTTGTTCCTGTTCGTCACCCAATGAGGTCGCGCTATGTCGTCCTATAAAGAGTTGCTCTCACACATTGAAATGCTGAGACAGCAAGCTGAATCTCAGCGCAAGGCGGAGATTGCGAATGTTGTCGAGGATATTCGTGCAAAGATGCAGCACTATGGCATCAACCTGAGCGATCTGGGATTGGCCGGGCGGGGTTCACGCAGCAAGGGTGCGAGGGTGGCTGCGAAATATCGCAACCCAATTACGGGCGATACTTGGACGGGTCGTGGCAAGATGCCTAGGTGGCTGCAAAGCGAAGTGAGCGCTGGCAAGCGTAGGGAAGACTTCCTTATCGGCTGATCAATGCGCATGGTTCGGACTGCCGAGACGCGCGCGCCATTTTTTCGTGGTAGGCGTGATGGCGGGAAGACGGTTGGGATGCTTTTGCGATCTCAGGGGGGAGCGCGCTCAAGGCTGCGCATAGTGATTCTTGAGAGGCGCGTCGGCGGGGCTGTTGGCAGTGCTGTTGCTGCACAACTGAACATGTGCCCGCGCATTCCCCCTCTTCGCCCGGCCGGCGCACCGCGTCGCTAAGGCGAGCCATCCGTGCAGGAGGGGGTCAAGCGGGCGGGTTTCGCTTGTTCCGCCGGGTTTGGTCAGATCGACGCGCAGCAATGCAGCGTCGCAAAGTCGCGCTCAAGCGCGACCCCAACACCAGGCAACTAAAGGTGCGGACGCGATTGGACCTGCGCGATGCACGCCAGCTCCAACCGTCGCGACGCTGCACGGCATGCTTGGAACTCGTTCCCAAGGCGCTCAATCAGTCCGGGAACCCATGGCAT
>JAGWOZ010000074.1 GCA_028870715.1 Betaproteobacteria bacterium
ACACGAGCCCATGAAACCTGCAAGCAAAGGGACGGTTTACGTCATTGACGACGATGAGGCCGTGCGCGACTCATTGCAATGGCTGCTCGAAGGCAACGACTACCGGGTGCGTTGTTTCGATTCTGCCGAGGCCTTTCTGACACGGTTTGATCCGCGCGAAGTTGCCTGTCTGATCGTGGACGTGCGCATGCCCGGCATGAGCGGGCTGGAGTTGCAGGACCGGCTGATCCAGCGCGGCGTAAACATGCCGCTGGCTTTCATCACCGGGCATGGAGACGTTCCCATGGCTGTGGCGACGATGAAAAAAGGCGCGATCGACTTCATCGAAAAACCGTTCAATGAAAACCAGCTTCGCGACCTTGTCGACCGCATGCTCCAAAAGGCGCGTGTCGACCTCGAGGAACATGCCCAGAGCGCAAGCCGCGAAGCGCTGCTGGCGAAGCTGACCAGCCGGGAATCGCAGGTGCTCGAGCGTATTGTCGCCGGGCGCCTGAACAAGCAGATCGCCGATGATCTCAACATCAGCATCAAGACCGTGGAAGCGCATCGCGCCAACATCATGGAGAAGCTTGGCGCCAATACCGTGGCTGATCTCCTGAAGATTGCCCTGGGCGCCAGCAAGTAGATCCCGCCGCCTCTGCATCGCTTGGCGTTGCGGCGTCCCGTCCCCTTGGATACGAATTTCATGACCGCTCGACGCATTGATGGCAAGACCCTGTCCGTCCAAGTTCGCACCGAAGTGGCCGCACGCGCCGCTGCGCTGACTGCAGCTGGGCACCAGCCCGCATTGGCGGTGATTTTGGTGGGCGGCGATCCGGCGAGCCAAGTCTACGTTCGCAACAAGATTGCCGCCTGCAAGCAGGCCGGCATCCGATCCATCCATGAAACGTACGGCGCCGAACTGCGCGAAGGCGAACTTCTGGCGCGCATTCACGCGCTGAATCAGGACGATGGAGTGCACGGCATTCTCGTGCAACTTCCCCTGCCCCCGCATATCAATGCCCAACGCGTGATCGAGGCAATCTCGCCGCGAAAGGACGTCGATGGCTTTCACGTGGCCAACGCCGGCGCCCTGTTGGTGGGGCAACCGGGCTTCCGACCCTGCACGCCGCTGGGCTGCATGCGCATGCTTGAGCATGTCGGAATGAGCAATCTTCGCGGCAAGCATGCTGTGGTCGTGGGCCGTTCCAACATCGTTGGCAAACCCATGGCGCTTATGCTGCTGGGAGCTGACGCCACGGTCACGATCGCCCACAGTGGCACTCGGGATCTGGCCGCCACCTGCCGGCAAGCCGACGTGTTGGTGGCGGCCGCCGGCAAGCCGCGGATGATCACAGGCAGCATGATCAAGCCGGGTGCCGTCGTCATTGACGTCGGCATCAACCGCCTTCCCGACGGGACCCTGTGCGGAGACGTCGACTTCGACTCGGCTGAAGGCGTGGCCGATTGGATCACCCCAGTGCCGGGTGGCGTGGGGCCGATGACCATCGCCATGCTGCTCGCCAACACCGTTCAAGCCTGCGAACAGTACTGAAGACGCACCATGACGGCGAATCCTCATCCCCGAGACAATCCTCTCCTCGACTTCTCCGGGCTGCCTGCCTACGCTGAGGTGCGGCCCGAGCACGTGGAGCCCGCCATCACGGCACTCATTGCGCAGGCACGTGCCGCCCTGAAGCAAGTCACCGACCCTTCGACGCCGCCCACGTGGGATGCGGTCGTCGACCCGCTGAACCTGGGTACCGAGCGACTCAGCCGCGCCTGGGGCATGGTGGGCCATCTCAATGCTGTCGCGGACACGCCCGAGCTGCGCGAGGCCTTCACTGCCATGCTGCCCGAGGTCACGCAGTTCTGGACAGAACTGGGCGCCGACGAGCGGCTTTACGCCCAATACAAGCAATTGCGCGCAAGCGAGGCTTTTGCCGGGCTAGGCGCGACGCGCCAACGCATCATCGAGCACGCGTTGCGTGATTTCCGTTTGGGCGGAGCAGAGCTCCAGGGCGATATCCGCACGCGCTATGCTCGCATCCAGGAACGCAGTGCCGAACTCGCACAAACCTTCTCCGAACATCTCCTGGATGCCACCAACGCATTCACGTTGTCAGTGAGCGAGGATGAGGTTGCTGGCATTCCTGATGACGTCCTGCATACCGCGCGCGACGCAGCTGCCAAGGGCGGAAAGAATGGCTATGTGTTCACGCTGCACCAACCAAGCTACTTTCCGGTGATGCAATACGCCCGTGACCGCGGGCTTCGCGAGCACATGTACCGCGCCTACGTCACCCGAGCGAGTGATCTGGGCGACCCCTTGCTCGATAACTCTCATGTGATGGCCGAATTGCTCGCATTGCGACATGAGGAGGCGCGGCTTCTGGGTTACACCACATACGCCGAACTTTCGCTTGAGCCCAAAATGGCGGACAGCCCTGCCCAAGTCGAGGAATTCCTCCTTGATCTGGCACGCCGGGCACGCCCTTACGCGCAGCAAGAGTTGGCGGATTTGCGTGCTTTCGCCGCGGAGCATCTGGACTTGCCCGAGTTGGCGCCATGGGACATTACGTATGCATCCGAGCGCTTGCGTGAAGCCCGCTATGCCTACTCCGAACAGGAGGTCAAGCAGTACTTCACGGAACCGCAGGTGCTCAGCGGGCTGTTCGAATTGGTGCAGACCCTATTTGGCGTGCGCATTCAGGAAGACGTCACTGGGCGCGGCACGGCGTGGCACCCTGACGTTCAGCTCTGGCGCGTGGAAACACCGCACGGCCACCTGGTCGGGCAGTTCTACACCGATCTGCATGCACGACCGGGCAAGCGTTCAGGTGCCTGGATGGACGATGCGCGGGCTCGCTGGCTACGCCCTAGCGGGCAAATTCAGTCACCTGTTGCGTTGCTGACATGCAACTTCGCCGCTGGCGTCGGCGGCAATCCTGCCTTGCTTACGCACGACGACGTGCAAACCCTGTTCCACGAGTTTGGGCATGGACTGCACCACCTTCTGACGCAGGTGGACGATATTGCCGCCTCAGGTATTTCTGGCGTCGAATGGGATGCAGTGGAATTGCCCAGTCAGTTCATGGAGAATTTTTGCTGGGAATGGGATGTCCTGCACAAGCTCACCTGCCACATTGACAGCGGCGCGCCATTGCCGCGCGCGCTCTACAACCGCATGCTGGCGGCGCGCAATTTTCAGGCGGGTCTTCAGACCCTTCGCCAAGTTGAATTCTCGCTGTTTGACCTGAGACTGCACCATGGCCTTTCAAACTTTACACCACAGGCCGTGGCAGACGTTGCCGCCGCCTTGCGGCAAGAGGTGTCGGTCGTGTTCCCGCCCGACTTCTACCGTTTCCAGCATAGCTTTTCGCATATCTTCGCAGGCGGCTATGCAGCGGGCTACTACAGCTACAAATGGGCTGAAGTCCTCTCGGCCGATGCGTATGCACAATTCGAGGAGCAAGGCGTACTCGACGCCAGCATCGGCGCGCGCTTTCGTGACGAGATCCTCGCCCGCGGAAGCAGTCGCCCAGCGCTTGAGTCCTTCCGCGCCTTTCGCGGGCGCGATCCCAACATCGAGGCCCTGCTGCGCCACCAAGGCATGATCGAACCGGCCTGACCCCAACCCGACCCCCTGGAGACTCGCTGCCCATGCATCCACGCACCATTCCTCTCGCCATGGTTCTCGCCTTGCTGCTGGCACCTTCAGCATGGGCCGTGTACAAGGTGGTCGGCCCGGACGGACACGTGACGTTTACCGATATCCCACCGAGCCGCGCCGGAGAACAGGTCCAGCATCTGGCGATCCCCGCTCAGGCACAACGCGGTCAGGGCGCAAGCTTGATCCCGACGGAACTTGCACCCGTCGTGCGCCAATACCCGGTTGTGATCTACACGACACCCCAATGCCCCGCCTGTGACGACGGCATCAAGTTCTTACGCGCGCGGGGCGTGCCCTACACCGACAAGTCCATCACCACCCCAGCCGATGTCACGGCATACAAGCGCGTGAGCCATGGCTCCGAAACACTGCCGCTCTTGACCGTGGCCGGTGTGCAAGTGCGCGTGGGCTTCGACCCCGCAGCCTGGGGCCAAGCGCTCACAGTTGCAGGCTATCCGCAGCGATCCATCCTGCCCAACGACTTCACGTTCGCCACACCCGAACCACTGGTGCCGACCGCTGCCGCATCGCGCCCGGGCGCCGACCAAGCAGGCAACGCAGACGGATTGCCTGCCTCACCGGTTCAACCTCCGCCGAACCCCAAAGCGCCGCCCGGCTTCCAATTCTGACCTGCGGCAAGCGCCATTAGCGGAATGAGCGCTCCTCGACACCGCTGGGCGTGCCCACCAGCGCCAGGTTGGCACCCCGGCGCGCGAACAGGCCCACAGTCACGACGCCAGGGATCTGGTTGATTGTGTTCTCGAGTTGGCGCGGTTCGGTGATGGTCAAGCCGTGCACATCGACAATGACGTTGCCATTGTCGGTAACGTAGCCTTCACGAAGCTTGGGCTCGCCGCCCAGCGCCCGCAATCGCCTCACCACGAGTTCCCGCGCCATCGGCACCACCTCAACCGGGAGCGGGAACTTGCCCAGCACCGGGACCAGCTTGCTGGCATCAACAATGCACACGAACTGCACTGCCACTTCAGCGATGATCTTCTCGCGTGTGAGCGCTCCGCCGCCGCCCTTGATCATGGCACCGTTCGGGTCGATCTCGTCCGCGCCGTCCACGTACACGGGGAGGTCATCCACCGCATTCAAGTCGAGCACAGGGATACCGTAGGCCTTGAGGCGCTCTGTACTGCGCTCGGAGCTTGACACCGCGCCACGCACCCGGTCTTTGAGCGTAGCCAAGGCGTCGATAAAAAAATTGACCGTCGATCCAGTCCCCACGCCGATGATTGCGTCATTTGGCACGTGGCGTAGCGCGGCTCGCGCCACGGCTTGTTTGAGTTCGTCCTGTGTCATGTTCTTGATTGTGAAAGGGGTGGCCGTATTATCGCCGCTCGCCTCGCCATGCACGGTGATCCGAAGACATACTGCTGCCTCCCTCCACATGCCCCTTCCCTACGCGCTGGTCCGTCCGCTGCTGTTTCTCCTTGACCCCGAGGTGGCCCATGGGTTGACGCTGCGCAGCCTGCGTCTGCTTCATGAGTCGGGGTTAGCACTGCTGTATGCACACACGCGCGTGCACGACCCAGTGGAGCTGCTTGGGATGCGATTTCCCAATCGCGTGGGTCTAGCCGCGGGACTGGATAAAAACGGCGAAGCCATCGATGCCCTGGCGACCCTGGGTTTCGGTTTTGTTGAGGTCGGGACTGTGACGCCTCGACCGCAGCCCGGTAACCCCAAGCCGCGCATGTTCCGAATACCCGAGGCGCAGGCACTGATCAATCGCATGGGTTTCAACAACGCGGGACTGCACGCGTTTCTGAATCACGTCCGGCACAGCCGCCGAGAGGTCCCACTGGGCCTGAACATTGGCAAAAATGCAGCCACGCCCATTGAGGACGCCCTCGCCGATTACGTGGCCTGCCTGCGCGGCGTCTATGCCCATGCCGATTACGTGACGATCAACGTTTCCTCCCCCAATACCCGAGGCTTGCGACAATTGCAGACCGATGAGGCGCTGGAGGGTTTGCTTGCCGGCTTGGCGAGCGAACGTGAAAAACTCGCACAATTGCACGGCAAGCGCGTTCCGCTACTCGTGAAAGTGGCGCCTGACTTGCAGTCCGAGCAAATCATCGCCTTGGCCGATGCGCTGGTACGCCATGGGATCGACGGTGTGATTGCCACCAATACGACCACTGCGCGCGAAGCTGTCGCCGGTCTTCGGCACGCGGATGAAGCCGGTGGCCTCAGCGGAGCGCCATTACGTGCACAATCCTCGCGTGTGATCGCACAACTGCGCGCGCGCCTTGGCCCGACCTATCCGATTATCGGTGTGGGAGGCATCATGGCCCCCGCCGACGCCGTGGAAAAGATTGAGGCCGGCGCCAATCTTGTGCAAATCTACACGGGGCTCATCTACTATGGGCCAAGGCTCGTTCAAGGCTGCGCCAGCGCGCTGGCCAGACTCGCCTAAGCCCACCTTCTTGCACAGCCGTTCAGTGAGTGCGGCCGATCCCGCGGCCATAGTCCCAGGGCGCTTGGAAAAACCGGCGCCTTCCGGATTGTGACAAACCTGAAACCTTGCGGCGACGGCATGAATGCACACAGAAACATGCCTTTGCCACGCAAGCGCCACGAATCACTGCGCGCTGGCATGGCCTCAGGGGCAGCCCTGCAGGCACGGCGTGCCTGCCTTGCTCAGGGGCAGCGTCAACACGCCGCTGCCTCACCAGCCCAAGTCGGGCAAAATACCAAAGCTTATTTCTGTTTGAGCCGCGTCTTGTTTGCGGTAATGTGCTCGTAGATTTCGCGGGAGCGCTGGGACAGTGGCCGGCCGAAACCTTCGCGCCAAGGTGAGGAGACCTTGACTTGGGGGCGCTTGCGAAATGTCGAAGCCACTTCGGCAGCGTTTTCCATCATGAGATCCCAGGGATTGGCTTCCTTGGATGCCTGCGGCTTGTTGGCCAGAACATCGGTATCGGAGTCCACGGTTTTGCGCGTAGTAGTCGTTTTCGCCACGGCTCGCCCTCTAACGGAACTTGGGTCATCGAAACAATGATTAGCGGGTTCAAGTCGAACCGACCCGCTTGATCAACACAGGCAATTGTAACCCAAAACGTCGCGAAGGCACAACATCAAGCGTGCTTAAGCGACCTATTTGCCCTACAGTTCGCCCTCCCTCAGGCGAGGCTTGCCAGCCTTTGCATCACGGTGTCGCGTGCGAACAGCGCCAGAACCGCATCTACGGAAGGCGTATGCAACCGCCCTGTGACGAGCAGGCGCAAAGGCACGGCCAACTGCGGCATCTTGAGTTGGTGGGCGACAAGAATCTGCTTCATCGCCGCTGCGATGGCTGGCGCCTCCCAGACCGGCAAAGCCTGAAGAAGCGGGCGCAGATCCACCAGCGCGGCGCGTGCCGCAGGGGTGAGATGCTGCAGTAACGCGTCAGCGTCCGGCTTGGGCTCAGCATAAAACATGCCGCAGAGTTCGGCCACTTCCAAGAGCGTATGCGCACGCTCGCGCAACAACGTCGCAGCGGCCGCCAGGTCGACCCCCTGCTCACGCAGCCCCAGGCGTTGCAGGAAGGGGCGCACCCGTTGCGCCAGCTCCGCCGGTGCCAGTGTGCGCAGGTAATGGGCGTTTACCCATTTAAGCTTCTCGCCGTCGAACTGCGCGGCGGAACGACCGAGGTGCTCGAGATCGAACCACTGCACGAACTCTTCGCGCGTGAAGATTTCCGAGTCACCGTGCGACCAGCCCAAGCGGGCAAGGTAATTCACCATTGCATCTGCGAGATACCCTTCATCTCGGTACTGCAGCACACTCTTGGCGCCGTTACGCTTGGACAACTTCTCCCCCTGCTCGTTGAGCACGGTCGGCAGATGCGCGTAAACAGGGGGCTCATGACCGAGCGCACGGAAGATGTGGATTTGCCGCGGGGTGTTGTTGACATGGTCGTCTCCACGGATCACATGCGAAATGCGCATGTCAATGTCATCGACCACGACACAGAAGTTGTAGGTTGGTGTGCCGTCGGGACGCGCAATGACCAAGTCGTCGAGTTCGTCGTTCGCGAACTCAACGCGACCCTTGACTTTGTCATCCCAACCCACGCTGCCCTGCGCAGGCGTGCGAAACCGCAGCACAGGCTGCACGCCTGCGGGCACATCCGGCAAAACCTTGCCCGGCTCTGGCCGCCACGTGCCGTCGTAGCGCGGCTTGAGTCCCCCTGCCATCTGCCGCTCGCGCAACGCGTCCAGCTCCGAGGTGCTCATGTAGCAGGGGTAGGCATGGCCGCCCCGCACGAGTTGATCCAGCACTGCGCGGTAGCGCTCCATGCGCTGCATTTGGTAATACGGGCCTTCGTCGTAATGCAGCCCCATCCAGTCCATGCTGTCAATGATGACCTTAACCGCCTCCTGCGTGGAGCGCTCCGTGTCGGTATCTTCGACACGCAGGATAAAAGTTCCGCCATGATGCCGAGCAAAAGCCCACGGATAGAGAGCCGACCGGATATTTCCCAAGTGGATAAAGCCCGTGGGGCTGGGCGCGAAGCGGGTGCGAATGGGTGCAAAGGTTGCGCTCATGCTGACATGGATTCGGAGTGTGGAAAAGGCTCAACGCAGGGTGCCGAGCCCGCGCGCAAGGTCAGCTTGGATGTCGTCCGGGTGCTCAAGCCCGACGGCAATGCGGATCAGCCCCTGGCTGATGCCCGCCGCCTGCCGCTGCTGTTCACTCAGACGGCCATGCGAGGTACTGGCCGGGTGGGTGATCGTGGTCTTCGTGTCGCCCAAATTCGCCGTAATCGAACACAGCCGGGTCTGGTCGATGATATGAAAGGCACGCTCACGTGCCTGCTCGGGCGTGGCCGCTTGCACGTCAAACGACAGCACGGCACCGCCGTGCCCGGATTGCTGAGCCATGGCCAACGCGTGCTGGGGATGGGAAATCAAGCCGGGGTAATGCACCTTTCGCACGGCTGGCTGCGCCTGCAACCATTGCGCCAGCAGCAATGCGCGCCTGCTGTGCTCATGCATGCGCAAGGAAAGCGTTTCCATACCCTTGAGCACCACCCAGGCATTGAAAGGCGACAGGCTGATGCCGGCACTGCGCTGCGCCGGCAGCAGTTTGCCCTCAATGAGATCGCGTGTCCCGCACACGGCTCCAGCAATGACACGGCCTTGGCCGTCCAGGTATTTCGTTCCCGAATGCACGACCAGATCGGCGCCGAACATCACCGGCCGCTGCAGTGCTGGTGAGCAAAAGCAGTTATCCACCGCCAGCAAGGCTCCCGAGCTGCGCGCGAGATCGGCCAATGCGCGGATATCGCACACCTCCGTGAGGGGGTTGGTGGGTGTCTCGGCAAACAACAGCTTGGTTACGCCGGGACGGATTGCGCCCCTCCAGGCGTCCAGATCCGTCTGTGGCACGAAACTGCTGGCCACCCCGAATTTTCCGAACTCGCCGGCGATGAGCTTGATGGTTGCGCCAAACACCGACTGGGAACACACGATATGGTCGCCGGCCTTGAGCAAACCGAACAACAGCAGCAGGATGGCACCCATGCCACTTGCCGTGCCGATCGCATCCTCAGTGCCTTCGAGAGCAGCCAACCGGCGCTCCATGCTGTCCACAGTTGGATTGGAAAAGCGCGAGTAGATGTAGCCCTCTTCCTCTCCCGCAAAACGGGATGCGGCTGCTTGCGCGCTTGGCTGAACAAAACTGCTGGTCAGGAACAACGCTTCACTGTGTTCCCCGTACGCCGTGCGTTCGACGGCCTCTCGCACAGCCAAGGTCTCCGGATGCCAAGGAGGCGCTTCGCTGCAAGCGCGTGGCTCATCGGCACTCACGACTGTGGCTCCTCTTGTTCGGCGTTTTGCAGGTTCAACCGGCTGCTTGGCACCTCACCGGGAGCTGCCGCGAGCCCCGCTTTGAGCGCGGCGTCCACGTCCCCGGTGATGTAAACACCGTCAAAGCAGGACGCCTCGAACGTGGTGATGTCCTCACGCACACGGCGCACGGCACGCTTCATGGCCTCAAGGTCCTGGTAGATGAGTGCATCGGCGCCAATGATGCTCCGCACCTGCTCAATGTCGCGCCCGTGCGCAACCAATTCGCCGCCGGTGGGCATGTCGATGCCATAGACATTCGGATACCGCACGGGAGGCGCTGCTGATGCCAGATACACCTTGCGCGCACCAGCCTCACGCGCCATTTGGACAATTTCACGCGAGGTCGTGCCGCGCACGATCGAATCATCCACCAACAGGACGTTACGGCCTGCAAACTCCTGCGAAATGGCGTTGAGTTTCTGCCGCACGGACTTCTTGCGCACGGCCTGCCCCGGCATGATGAAGGTGCGCCCGACATAGCGGTTCTTGACGAAGCCCTCGCGGTACGGTCGCCCGAGCTTCCACGCCAACTGCATGGCCGAAGGCCGGCTGGATTCGGGAACCGGGATCACCACGTCGATTTCGCTGGGCGGCATCGTGGAGATCACCCGCTGAGCAAGGGTCTCGCCCATGTTTAGCCGCGCTTGGTAAACAGAGATGCCATCAAGCACCGAGTCGGGCCTGGCGAGGTAGACAAACTCGAAGATGCATGGGTTTAACGTGGGATGCTCTGCGCATTGCTCACCGTGCATCCGCCCCTGGAGGTCCACAAACAGGGCCTCACCCGGTGCGATGTCGCGCACCAACTTGAATCCGTTGCCTTCCAGCGCGACGGACTCGCTCGCCACCATGATGTCGCCGTCAGCCTCGTTCATGCCGAGGCATAAGGGACGAATGCCATACGGGTCGCGAAAAGCCAAAAGCCCGTGCCCGGCGATGAGCGCAACCACGGCATATGAGCCGCGAACGCGCCGGTGCACTGCGCGCACGGCCCGAAACAGGTCGGCTGCCTTCAGCGGCAAGCCATCCGAGGCAAGATCCAGCTCACGTGCGAGCACATTGAGCAGAACCTCCGAATCCGAGCCGGTATTGATGTGCCGGTGGTCCCGGGTGGTCAACTCATCGCGCAGCACGTCCGTGTTGGTCAGGTTCCCGTTGTGCGCAAGCGCCAGGCCAAACGGCGCGTTGACGTAGAACGGCTGAGCCTCTTCTTCGCTGTCAGCGCTGCCTGCGGTCGGGTACCGCACCTGGCCCAGCCCGTAATTCCCAGGCAATCCGCGCATATTGCGCGTGCGGAACACGTCTCGCACCATGCCTCGGGCCTTTTGCATGTACAACTTGCCACCGTGACCGGTGATGATGCCCGCCGCGTCCTGTCCGCGATGCTGCAGCAATAACAGCGCGTCGTAAATCAGCTGATTAACCGGCTGTTTGGAAACGATGCCAACAACTCCACACATGATGCGTGCACTCCAAGACTGAAACGCTGAATAGATGAATCCGGGGCTATCGTTGTGGCAACGCCTGGGTGGCCGCCATGGGCAGCAACGGGAGCAACTCGGCAACGGCTGCCGTGGCCGGCGGGATGAGTAAAGAGGTCTTCCACATCGGGCTCTGGGGCAAGGTGGTATAGCGCGCCGCCAGCACCGCGAGCATCAAGAGTACGACGCCGCGCACCAGTCCGAACACTGCACCCATGCTTCGGTCAAGGAGACCCAGACCTGTGGAGCGCAACAACAACCGCATCACCGTGGCCATGAGTCCCGCCCCAAGAACCGCGAGGACGAAACAGGCGACCCATGCCACACCGTTGCGCAAGGATAGTGCCGCAATGCCATGCAGATATCTGTCAGCCAGCCAAGGCGAGAACTGGCGGGCAACGACAAACGCCACCAGCCAACCGGCCAAGGTAATCAGTTCGTAGGCTGCGCCACGCAGCATGCCCACCAACGCCGACAGCCCCAGGCCGGCGATCACGAGCCAGTCCAGCGTACTCACAGGGTTAGCACGACAGCGGCCAAGCCCAGAGCCTTGATACGAGCCAGCGCCTTGTCGGCCTCTTGGCGGCTGGCAAAGGGCCCGACACGCACGCGGATACGCTTGCCGCCAGCCGTATCCACGACTTGGGTGTAGGTCTTGAACCCGGCGTGCTCGATCTTCTGCCGCACTTGGTGCGCGACACGCGTATCGGCATAAGCCCCCGCCTGAATGACGTACCGGGTGGAATTGGGTGCCGCCACGGGTTCGGCCGATTTGGCCAATGCCGCCTCCGCTTGCTGCGTCGAGATCTGATCGGGTTGTTTACCCTCCAACGCTGCCAGCGCAACCCGGGCGCTGGCAATCTGGCGTTGCGTTTGCTGATGCTTGGCGGGCGCAGCAGCAGGCTGCGCTCGCACGGGCGCCTGCTTGTCCGCTGCTGAAGGGGTGGCAGCAGGCGTCTCTTGCGACGGGCTTGAGGTCGCGCCCGCCTCAGACCCGGGCGCCGGAGTCTTCAGGTGTTGCGGCGTGCTGGCCATTTCGGCCGATGATTCGGCAATGGCGGCGGCTGCACGAGCGTCGACAGCTGGTACCCGGGGCGCGGACGCCGGCGCGATGCTCGCCTGACTTTGCGACGGAATGACCAGCGACATATTCGACACCACAGGTTTAGGCTGCGTCTCAAAAATCAGAGGGAACACAACCACACCGGTGAGCACGAGGACCACGGCGCCGATGAGGCGGCGCCGTGCGCGTATGCGCAACGTCTCTTCGCTTTGCGCCTGGGCGCCGGCCGCCGCGGCATTGGGCGCTCGGCTGGCATCCTTGCCGCGCTTTCCAGGGAGTTTCATGAGGATGAATGCGTCAAGTGGGGACCGTCAATGCGCGGCACACCTTGTGCCAACACGCCACCGACTGTATAGAACGAGCCGAAAACCACAATTCTATCGGCCGCCTCGGCAACCGAGATGGCCTCGGCGAGCGCGGCAGATGGATCAGCGTAAGACCCGACAACCCTTGCCGTTCGGGGTAAGCGTGGCCCAAGCACCTGGGCGAGATGCGTGGCGCGCGCAGCACGCGCCGTAGGTAGGTCGCACAGATACCAACGGTCCACCAACGGTGCGATGCGTTCGATCATTTGCGCCATGTCCTTATCTGCCATCGCGCCGAACACGGCATGGGTACAAGGGGCGAAGCCCATGGCATCGAGATTCTCGGCCAATACCGCGACGGCATGGGGGTTGTGCGCGACGTCCAAGACCACAGTCGGCTGGCCGGGAAGAATCTGAAAGCGCCCGGGCAATTCAGCCTGCGCCAGTCCCTGGCGAACATCTTGCGCGCTGGTGGGCAGGCGTTCATGGAGCGCTTCCAGCGCTGCCAGCGCCGCGCTGGCATTCAGCAACTGGTTGACGCCGCGCATGACTGGGTAGGCCAAGCCTGAGCGCTTCAGCGTGGGCCCCTTATAGCTCCACTGCTGCTGCCCAGCGGCCGTGTAGCCAAACTCGTGCCCCATGCGCCGCAGGTCGGCTCCGATGTCGCGTGCATGGCGCAACACGGATTGGGGAGGATCCGGGTCCGCGATGATCGCCGCACGGCCTGGACGCATGATCCCCGCCTTCTCAAAACCGATCGCCTCACGATCCGGACCGAGGAACTGGGTGTGGTCCAGCGCAATGCTGGTGACAATGGCGCAATCCGCGTCCACCACGTTGACCGCGTCGAGGCGACCACCCATCCCGACTTCCAGCACCACGGCGTCAAGCCCCGACTCAGCAAGCAAGTGCAGGATCGCCAATGTGGTGAATTCGAAATAGGTCAGATCTACGGCTGGTTGCAAGCTGACCCTGGCTTGCTCGACGGCAAGAAAGTGTGGCACAAGCGCGGCTTCTTCAACCATGAGCCCGCCGATGCGGCAGCGTTCTTCGAAGTGAACCAAGTGCGGCGAGCCATAGACACCGACACGGTAACCCGCAGCCAGAAGGATGTGCTCGATAAACGCGCAGGTCGAACC
>JAGWOZ010000002.1 GCA_028870715.1 Betaproteobacteria bacterium
GTGAGCTGAGCAAGCGTGACGGGTTGCGCACCCAGGAAGATTTGCTGGTCTTTCTGAATGGACACTGAAAGGCTCTTGGGTGTCTGGTGCGCCGGGGGGGTATCGATCTTGGGCAGATCCACCGCAATGCGTCCGCTCAGGAGCGGTGCAGTAATAATGAAGATCACCAGCAAGACAAGCATGACGTCGATCAGGGGCGTCATGTTGATATCGCTCATCGGGGTATCGTCGGCCCCGCGATCGAATCGGCCGAAGCTCATGGCGGCGTGTTGCCGCGCTCCGGACCGGTCGCCCCCGTGAGCAGGTGCTGCAGGTCCAGAGCGTAGCCCTCCAGTTCGGCGTCGAGGGCGCGTGCACGCTTGCCCAGTGCGTTGTAGGCCAGCACAGCCGGTATGGCCACCGCCAGGCCGGCGGCCGTCATGATCAGCGTCTCGCCCACAGGACCGGCCACCTTGTCGATGCTGACTTGCTGGGTGGCCGCGATCGTGGTGAGTGCATGGTAGATGCCCCAGACGGTGCCGAACAGGCCCACGAAGGGAGCTGTGCTGCCCACGCTGGCGAGCAGCACATGCCCTGCGTGTAGCTGGCGGCTGGCCGCATTCAAGGCGCTGCGAAGCTCGCGACGCACGCGGTCGGGGTAGCTTTGCCAGCCAGCCGCATCGGGACTTGTGGGCAGGCGTGCGGCCACGTCAGCCAGCAGTGCTGCGAGTCCTTGGGGATCGGCAGCGAGAGCGGCGGCGGGGGCCTCGCGGCGGACCGGCGCCGCCCAAAATGCGGCTATGGCGCGTGGCACCCGGCGCGTGGCGGAAGTCAGCATGGCCGACTTCCACAAAATGACGAACCAACTCGCCATGGACATCGCCAAGAGCAGCACTGCGACGGTGTGAATCAGTGCATCGCCGCCCGCCCAGAACGCTGCCAAACCGCCGACACTGCCATTCATCGTGCGACCCCCGCCTCACGATGTCAGGCCGAGCACGGCCTGCATGTCAAACAGGCCACTGCGCTTGCCGGCCAGAAAACGCGCAGCGCGCAGGCTACCGGCGGCGTACGTGGCGCGGCTGCTCGACTTGTGGGTGATTTCGATGCGCTCGCCGCTTCCTGCGAAGAGAACCGTGTGGTCGCCCACGATGTCACCCCCGCGAATGACGGAAAAGCCGATGGAACCGGCTTGGCGCTCGCCAGTGTGACCGTGGCGAGTCCAAACGGCATCGCGCTCCAGATTGCGACCTGTCGCCTGCGCCACCACCTCGCCCATCTTCAGGGCCGTGCCCGACGGCGCATCCACCTTGTGGCGGTGATGCGCTTCGATAATCTCAATGTCGTAGCCGTCGGCCAGAGCGCGGCCGGCCTGCTCGAGCAGCTTGAGTACGACATTCACGCCGATGCTCATATTGGGAGCCATGACGATCGGAATCCGTTCCGACGCCGCACGGATGCGCTGAAGCCCCGACGCGTCGAATCCGGTGGTGCCGATGACCATCGCCACGCTGTGGCGCAGGCACATATCCACGTGATTGAGCGTGCCCTCGGGGCGTGTGAAGTCGATTAGGCACTGGGCGTCTTGCAAGCCTGCGTCGAGGTCGCTGCTCACGGTCACGCCAGTGGTCAACCCCAGAGGGGAACCGGCGTCCTGCCCGATTGCCGGGGACTCCGCGTGGTCGAATGCCGCCGCAAGTCGGCAGTCGCTTGTGGCAGCGATTGCTTCGATCAACATGCGGCCCATGCGGCCGCTGCTGCCCGCGACCGCGATCCGCAGGGGGGCTGTGCCGACGTCGTGCATCATGCGAGTTTGGCGCGGTGGGTCCGTTGGTTCATGCATCAGGGTGCGGCAGTGCTGGCGGGGGCCGCTGGCGCCGAGGCCGCGTCGGGCGCCGGTGCGGGTGTGGCCAGCGCCTCAAGCTTGCTGATTTCCGATGGGGGAGCCACCATGATCAGCGGACCCTCGGGTGCGGAAGCCATCGCCTCAGGCTTGCGCTCGCTCAACTTCTTTTGCGCGGCAGCGATCTCGGCCTGAAGCTGAGCTTCGGTCATGATTTTGGGTTTGGTGCCCCTTTCGCGCAGGGCGCTGATCTGGGCAACAAATTGGTTTTCAGAGGGCAGCGGATCGCCTTCGGTGCGGATCATTTTGCCGTCCTTGTCAAAGAACACGGTGAAGCGCCGCACGATGGGTGCGTGGTACCCCTGGCGCAGGCTGAACACGTATTCCCAGCGGTTGGCGTGGAAGATATCCTGAAGCAGCGGGGTGCCGAGGATGTCACGCACCTGTTCCTTGCTCATCCCCGGTTTGAGCTCGTCGGCCATTTCCTTCGACACGAAATTGCCTTGGATCACGTCAATCCGATAGGGCTTTAGAGCATTGGTGAGGTCGCGTTGTTGTGTGAGGTTGCTACATGCGCCCAGGGCGAGGGCGCATGGCAGCGCCACGACCAGCAGCCACGCGTGCAAGGAGGGCGTTGCGCGGCGAGCGGAACAGGTACGCAGGACTTGCATCAAGGGTTTGGCGGGGGATTCCCGTCGAGTGGGTGAACTATGATGTTCATTCTAAACATCCATCATCGCCATGCCGGTTTCCAACGCTCAGGGTTTGCGCAGCACAGGGTTGAAGGTCACGCAGCCGCGCCTGAAAATTCTGGAAATTTTCCAGAAGAGCGCCATGCGCCACATGACGGCTGAAGATGTCTACCGTGAGTTGCTCAATGACAATTCGCGCGACGTTGGCTTGGCCACCGTGTACCGCGTGCTGACCCAGTTTGAGCAGGCGGGCATCCTGTCGCGCACGCACTTTGAGTCGGGCAAGGCCATTTTCGAGATCAACGAAGGCAAGCACCACGACCACCTGCTGTGCCTGGACTGTGGCCGCGTGGAAGAATTCGTGGATCCTGAGATCGAGCGCCGTCAGAAGAAGATCGCGGCCGAGCATGGTTTCGCATTGCAGGAGCACTCACTGGCGCTTTACGCCACGTGCACGCGCGAGGGCTGCCCCCACCGGCCGGCCCAGCCCAGTGCATTCGAGGGGACGTAGACAGGACAGGGAGGCCATCCAGCATTGGCCTGAGCGCATCGGTCTCGGACCGGGCTTCAGTCGTCGCCGCCCTCAAGCATCGCGAGGCGCTGGCGGTCCTGGAATTCCTTGAAGGTATCAATGCCGCGCAACTGCAGGATCGTATTGCGCACAGCCGCCTCCACCAGCACGGCCAAATTGCGCCCGGCCTCCACCGGAATGAGCACCTTGCGAATGGCGACACCGAGCACGTCCTGTCGCACATTGCCCGTGGGCAGGCGCTCGAAGTCCTGATCCTGGGTGTCGCGTCGCACCAGATGCACGATCAGCCGCAGGCGCAGTTTGCGGCGCACGGCCGTTTCGCCGAAGATGGTTTTGATGTCGAGAATGCCGATGCCACGCACCTCGAGCAGATTTTGAAGCAGAGGGGGGCAATGCCCCTCAATGGTGATTTGTGACGTGCGCATGAACTCCACGCAGTCGTCGGCGACCAAGCCATGACCGCGCGAGATGAGTTCCAGCCCCAGTTCGCTCTTGCCAAGCCCCGACTCGCCGGTGATGAGCACGCCCAAGCCCAGGATGTCCATGAACACACCGTGAAGCGTGGTGCGATTGGCAAAAAGCTTGGACAGGTAGGCGCGCAGCACATCGATGACGAAGGCGGCAGGCTCCTCCGTAATGAACAGCGGAATGGCCGCATCGTCCGCGGCTTTCACGAGCGCTTCGGGCGGGACCTGGTTGTCTGCGATGACCAGCGCGGGCGGTTCCAATCCGACCACGCGGCGCACGCGGCGGCTGCTGTCGGCTTCCTCGGCGTGCACGAGATAGTGCACCTCGCGCCAGCCGAGGATCTGCACCCGGTACGGGTGGATGTAATTCAGGTAGCCCACGAGATCGGCGCCCGAGCTCGCGCCTTCCACGGCGGCGTCGTCAAAACGGCGTTCAGGGTTACTCTGACCGGCCAGCCACTTCCATTTGAGCAGGGCAGCGTTCGCCTCGAAAAGGCTGTCAGCGGAGAGGGTGGCGGCTTTCAAGGCGTGGAGCGCGATCCCGAGCGGGGTCCGACCTCATCAAGCTGCATGTTGGAGGCTGGCCCAGTCATGGACCAGGCGGTGCATGGTTGGCGCGTCCGGTGCATCCAACAAGCGCTGGCGGAAGCCATCGTCCGAAAGCATCTCAGCGATGGTGGAGAGGATTTCCAGGTGCTTGCCTGATGCAGCCTCGGGAACAAGCAGGAACACCAGCAGCTGCACGGGCTGGTTGTCGGGCGCCTCGAACGGCACCGGGGTCGCCAAGCGCACGAGGGCGGCGCTGGGGTGCTTCAGACCTTTGATGCGGCCGTGCGGAATGGCCACGCCCTGACCGAGTCCGGTGGAACCAAGGCGTTCGCGCGCAAACAAGTTGTCGGTGACGACGGCGCGCGCCAGCCCCAGTTGGTTTTCGAAAAGCAGACCCGCAAACTCGAACGCGCGCTTTTTGCTGCTGGCCTCCACGTTGAGCTGAACATGCGCAAGCGGCAGAATCTGGGCCAATTGATTCATGGCATGGTATGGGGTGAGGAAAATTCGCGAGTGTATCGGCTTGCGCTGACACCGGGGCAAGCGTCGCCGTGCTTGCGTCGTCGCCGGCTCCAAGACTCACGGCATGCTACGCCCGACCGGCTTTGCGCGATCGGACGCAGCAATGCGCCGTTTCAAGAGGCAAGATCGAGATGCTTGCCCGGCACAGCTTGGTGGGAGCGCGTGCGATTCTTGTGCTCCACGACTTGGCGGTCGAGCTTGTCGACCAGTTCATCAATGGCGGCGTAAAGGTCCTGGTCTTGGCATTCCGCAAAGATGTTCTTGCCCTTTAATTGAAGATTGCATTCGGCCTTTTGGCGGCGCTCCTTTTCCTTTTGTTTCTCCACAGAGAGAAGCACGTTGACACTTATCAGCTGATCGAAATGGCGCGCCACCCGGTGCAGCTTGGATTCGACATAGCTGCGCAAGGCGGGGGTGACGTCCACATGGTGGCCGCTGATGGTCAGGTTCATAAATCCCTCCTGGTACACGGTTAAGCAAAATGGTTGAAGGAAAACACGGGCCAGGGTACGCGGCGCCTGCAACTTTCTTGCGTTTCGCGGCAACGCAACCATGGCGATTGCAGTGTGCGCCCGCCGTTGGCCAAAATCAAGGCCAACGCGTCATCAGGCCACCCGGCCTCGCGATGCATGACGCGTTAATGTCCCTAAAATGTCCTATCATCGCCTATCGTGTTTCGTTCCTCTACTTACAGCGATCTTTTGCAAAGTTGTCAAACGTCTATTTCTGGTTGCGTGGCGTCTGTCGAGGCGATTTGCATGGGCAAATCGTGGCTTGCATGCGGCCCCAGCGCTGCGTCGTGAGCGCGCGACCCATGGCCGGCCCGGCAATCGGATAGGGCGCGGGCATTTGCGCGCAGGCAAGTGAAGGCCGCGTCGGCGCGCGCGGACCACGGTTCGCCACCCGGAACCACGCATTGGGGGCCCGGTGAATACCCTCGCGACCTAGCGCAACGCGGCGTCGCCGAGAAGTGTGCGGTGATTTTGCCCAAGCCGCCGGGCACACCCGCAACCCACGATGGGGACGCGGGCCCCGAGGCTCCTGTCCCCCGACGAGGTGGTGATGCCATACCCGCCAAGGAAGGATGCCTGCTACCGGTTGATCCGCCGCTGCAATATGCTTGTCACCATGCTCAACGTGTTCAATCTGCAAGGTGGCCGTCTGGTCCAGCATGAAATCGACAACGCCAATAGCCTGGCGGAGCTTGATCCCGTGTGGGTCGACCTGGATGAGCCCGAAAGTTGGGAACTGGCTTGGGTGGAGGAGCGTTTGGGTGTGACCGTGCCTGCCGACGCGCTGGGCGAGGATCTGGAGGAGTCGGCCCGCTTTTACGAGGCGGAGGACGGCGGTCTGCACTTGCGCACGGACTTCCTGGTGATGGACGACGCAGGTGCGCAGACCATGCGGGTCGCGTTTATCTTGCATGGCAAGCGACTGATTTCGGTGCACCGAGCCGATTCGGCCGTCTTTCGGCTGCTGCGGCTGCGCGCGCGCCGGATGCCCGGCCTGGTGGAGGACGGGCTGGACGCCCTGCTCGCCTTGTTGATGACCGATGCGGAATATTCCGCCGACGCCCTCGAGGGGGTTTACCTGGCGCTGGAAAATATCAGCCAGACGATCGTGCACCCGGGTGCCACCGATGCCAATGCTGCCGAAGCGCTGGCTGGCATCGCGCTGCAGGAGGACCTCAACGGCCGTATCCGGCGCAACGTCATGGATACGCGCCGCGCCGTGAGCTTTCTCATGCGATCGCGCCGCCTGAGCGCGGAGCAGATTCGTGAAGCCAGCCAGATCACGCGCGACATTGACTCCCTTGATGGCCACACAGCTTTTCTTTTCGACAAGATCAACTTCCTGATGAGTGCAACGGTGGGCTTCATCAACATCAACCAGAACAAGATCATCAAGTTGTTCTCGGTGGCCTCCGTCGCGCTGCTGCCGCCGACGCTCATCGCCAGCATTTACGGCATGAATTTCAAGTTCATGCCGGAACTGGACTGGGGCATGGGCTATCCCTTTGCTCTGGGCTTGATGGCCGCTTCGGTTGCGGTGCCCTTCTATGTCTTCCGCCGCAAGGGGTGGCTCAAATAGCTGGCAGGGTCAGATCGCGCGCAGATGACTCTTGACCGTGCGTAAGAGCGCACCAAGGAGAGGGAGGTGCTCGTACAGCTCCTCGGCTGCGTCCCAGTAATCGCGGTGCAGCGCCACCAGACCCTGCGCATTGAACTCCAGGCGACTCGCACCGTGAATCGTCCAGTTGCGCCCGCCTCGCCCCTTGCTTCGAAAGTGAAAGTCCCAAGTGACGTAACCCTGCGTCGCATCGCCCAATGCGTGCAACACGACGAAGCGCGGCTGCTCAGTTGTGACGAACATATGCGCAAAAATGCTCCGGACCGCGTCCAGCCCTTGCACTGCGTTGAATGGGTCCCTGAAGCGCGCGTCCGCCGCGTAGATCCGGCCGATTTCGGTGAGCGTCAGCGGTGTGAGGCTTTCGAAATAGGCTTGAAAGCGAGCCAGCGGCGTGGCGTTGCGGGAGGCAGAACCCTGCGATGCGAGCATTGACTCACAGCCCTGTGAAGCGGCTCACAGCTGCGAAATACAGCCGGTCCGGCAAGAGACGCAACAAGCGCAGCCAGAGGGTGAAGCGCTTGGGAAAGTGAATGTCGAAGCGCCCCCGCTCCAGACCGCGCACGATGGCCGAAGCCGCTTGGGTCGAAGTCAGCAGCGCAGGCATGGCGAAGCTGTTTTGCGCCGTGAGCGGGGTTTCGACGAAACCGGGATTGATCACACTCACGGCAATGCCGGCCTCGCGCAAATCGGTGTGCAGCACCTCGGCCAGATTGATGAGTGCGGCCTTGGTGGGCCCATAGGCCAGCGCCTGCGGCAAACCGCGCCAGCCCGCCACGCTGCTGACCAGCGCAACATGGCCGCTGCCTTGCGCCTGCAGCACAGGCAGCACAGCTGCCAGCGTGTGCAAGGCGCCACGGTAGTTGATGTCGTCGTGCGCCAGCGCCGAGGCCAGATCGAAGGCCGTCGCGCGCTGGGGCGCGTACGTGCCGGCGCAATACACCAGCAGGTCCAGCCCGCCAAACTCCGCTTGTATCCGCTGCATCGCAACGTGCAAGGCGGCGGCGGCGCGCACGTCCAGCGGCAGCGCCAGGGCGCCAGTGATGGCGGCGAGCTTGTCCGCGCTGCGTGCCGATACGGCCACACGCGCGCCGCGCTCGAGCAGATCACGCGCCAGTGCGGCGCCAATGCCGCTGGAGGCGCCGACGATCCAAACCCGCTGCGCGGGCCAGTTCGTGATGGGAGGGTTCAGCGCCATGGAGCGAAAATCATGATGGCTTGGACGACGCGCATCAGGGCTTGTGGAAGGCGATGAAGATGCTGGCCACACGGAAACCGAACTTGGTCATCACCGTGTGGTTGAGCAGGACATGGTCGCTCATCTGGTACATCCAGTCGTCCATCTGCACGTTGTAGACCGTGCCATCCACCGGCAAAGCCAGGGTGTAGTGCCAGTTAAAGGCATTGCCTTCGGCGTAGCCATGGGCGGTGCCGACGACATCGCCGGCGGTCCCCTCATAGCGTCGCTCGCCGTCTTTGCCGGGCAGGCGCGTGAGCTTCCAGATGCGTTCCTGCTTGGTGCCGTCGCCGTAGACGAAATGTTCAACAAGGGTACCGTCGCTCCCCTTCCAGGTGCCGGTGACGTCGACATGGAATCGCTTGATCACCTTGCCCGAGCGGTTGAACACCACGCCGTCGGCGCTCAATGGCCCGCTGAAATAGTTCTCCAGCTCCAGCGTCGGTCTCTCACCGCGATAGTCCATCGGTGTGACGCTGGCGCACCCGCCCAGTAGTGCGGCAAACAACAAGGCGATGCCGCCCAGTCTCAGATGCGCCCAGAATGCGTTCATGGCAAGGTTCTCGGTTGTTGTTGACAAAATTCGGGGTTGCCCGCGAGCCGCATCCAGCCGAACCAAAGCAGGGCGCCCGCCAGCAGCTTGAGTGCGCAAGGCAACAGGCAATACGCCATCACCAGTGGTGGCAGGGTTCCTATTGCAGGGGTGCCCGGGGTATAGCCCAGATCGGCCAGCAGCGGCAGGGCAATGCCTGCCGCCAGCGCCAAGGTCAGCTTGGTCGCCATGCCCCAGATGCCAAAGTAAGACCCCTCCAGCCGGCCACCGTGACCCAGGCTGCGGATCAACCCGGCAAGCAGCGCCGGCGGCAGCACCAGGTCGGACCCAAGCGCCAGCCCGGAGGCGGCGCACACGGCGGCATAGGCCCAGCGGTCGCCGGGTTGCAGCAGCGCCGCCCATAGAAAAACGGCGACGGTCAGCGCCATGCCCAGCAGCCAACTCGCCGCCGCACCGTAACGCCGCACCGCGCGCAACCAGAGTGGCACGCAGGCGGCGCCAAAGGCGAAGTAGATGAATAAATACAGCCCTGAGAGATCCGCCGCCTCGATGCGGTCGCGGATGAAAAACAGCACCAGCGTGGCCGGCACTGAGGCAGCCACGCCACTGGTCAGATACACCAGCAGGAGGCGACGGAAGGCCACATGGTGCAATGGCTCCAGCGCCGCGCGCAGCCCTTGTAACGTTTGCTGACCGAGGGCGTGGCGCGGCATGGGCGCGGACTTCACCAGCCACAGCCCGAGCACCAGACTGATGGTGAACACCACGGTGAAGCCAGCGGCGCCGCCGAGTTGTGTCACGGTTGCGGCCACCAGAACGCCGGCGAGTCCCAAGGATTCGCGCCAGGCGAACGTACGGGCACGTTCGGGTTCGTTATGCCCCAGGCCTGCGCCCCACGCTTGATGCGTCACCCCCACGGCGCTGTAGCCGGCGTAGGTCAGCAGCAAAGCCAGGCCCATAACGGCGGCGAAGGCGCCGGGCTGTGGCGCGTAAGGCAAGGCAGCGGGAAAGCTCAGCAGCAATGCGAAGCCGAACACCAGCACCACACCGCTGGAGGCCATGAATCGCCAGCCGTGACCTGTGCCCATCATGCGATCGGCAAGCCTGCCGATGATGGGATCGAGCACGGCGTCGGCCATGCGCGCCAGCAACAGCACGGCGCCGAGAAAGCCGAGCGGAACGGCGTAGCGCGTGGCGAAATGCTCGGGCAGAAAAACGTACAACGGCAGTGCGACGAAGCTCAGCGCAAACTGCGGTGCGCCATAGCGCGCCAGCTCGCCGGCGGTGTGGGGGACGGGGGCCGCACCTAGCGGAGGGTTCACCAAAACCGGCGGAGCCAAGGGTGCTGCAGCCAAGGCTTGAGCTTGGAGCGCCGATGCAGGGTTCATGGCGCCGCCTGGGCCAGCAGCGCTGTGCGCAAATCGGGCGCAATGGTTTGAGCCGAAAGCCAGATGGAAAAAAACCCCAGCGCAAAGCCATTGCCTGGCACCGTACCAACTGCTTTGCCGTTGAACAAAAACACCGTGCGCGGGCCGCCTGCGGCCGTGGGTTCGAATAGACCGCACAGCGCATCGCCATCGCTGACATTTGGGAAAATGGCGCGCATCTGCGCCAACCAGCTGTCCTGCTGCGCAGCGCTGCCAAAGCCCAGTTTGCGGATCTCTTCGATGGATTTACCGGCAATGGCCGCGCCTTTCAGACCGCGCGCATAACGCAGCTCCAGCGCGAACGGTGCCGCGGTCAGGCGCGCAGTATCAAGACCCTGTGGGCCGACCCAGAGTGCCGCAGAGTACACCGTAAAGCCCCACCAGCGAAACACGCCGCTGCCGGCCAGGCGCACGTGTGCAAGGGTGCTGGCAACGAGTTCGGGCGGTGCTCCCACTGCCGCCGCTGCATGCGCCAAGCCAGGCGCAGCTCCCGCCGCCCATGCCATCGCGACGGCACCGCGCCAGAAACCGCGTCGGGAGAAGGTGGCGTTAGGCATGTGGCCTGAATGCAGCATGGCAGGGTTGGGGTTCAGGTCAGATTGACGCGTGGGTTTGGTGCGCCCGCTTAAGCGCTGCGGATATGCCGCAGCGTGAACTGCACCACGTCAATGGTTTGCTGCGCGAAACCAGCTTCACAGTAGGCCAGGTAGAACTCCCAGAGCAAGGTGAAGCGTTTGTCGAAGCCCTGGCCGTGGACCGCGTCGAGCTGCGCCAGATAGCGCTCGCGCCATAGCGCCAGGGTGGTGGCGTAATCCTGCCCAAAGGCCCGGGTGTCGACGACTTCAAGACCGACACGCCTGGCCTGCTCGGCAAAAGCGGTTTTGCTGGGCAACATGCCGCCCGGGAAGATGTATTGCTGAATGAAGTCGGTTCCGCGGCGGTACTGTGGAAAAATGGCTTCGGAAATGGTGATGGTCTGGATGCAGGCGCGCCCGCCGGGTTTGAGTTGGCTGGCAACGGTCTTAAAAAAGATCGGCCAGTAGGTTTCGCCCACAGCCTCGAACATCTCGATGGAGGCAATGCCGTCATACCCACCGGTCGGGGCGATGGCGCCCACATCGCGGTAGTCGCGCAATTCCAGTCGCACCTGCTCGGCCAGGCCGGCGGTCTGCAAGCGGTGCTGCGCATAGCCGAGTTGCTCGGTTGATAGTGTGAGCCCGTCCACCCGCAGGCCGCTGCGCGCGGCCGCCTCGGCAAAGCTGCCCCAGCCGCAGCCGATTTCCAGCACACGGCTGCCTGCTGGCAGGTCGAGTTGGCGCAGCACGCGTTCGAGCTTGGCGTCTTGCGCGGCGTGCAGGCTTTGCCCGGGCGCGCTGAATAGCGCGCTGGAATACGTCATGCCGGGGTCGAGCCAGAGTTCGTAGAAGGCGTTGCCGATGTCGTAATGCTTGTGGATGTTGTGACGGCTGCCGCTGCGCGAATTGCGGTTGAACAGATGGCGAATGCGCGAAAACAAGGTGCCCCAAGCGCTGCCGTGCAGCGCGCGCTCGACCGCCAGGCGATTGGCCAGCAGCAGCTTGAGTAGGCCGGGCAGATCCGACGTGCTCCACTGGCCTCGGAAGAAGCCTTCGGCAAAGCCGATATCGCCTCGCCGCAGCACGTTGGCGAACACGGACCAATCATGCACATGCATGCAGGCGGGCGGCGCGCCGGTGTCATGGCCGCCGAAGCGCAAGACGCGTGCATCGGGAAGGCGCACTTCCAGGCGACCCCGATCCAGGCGTTTCAACAAGGCCAGGACCGTGCGCGCGGCAAGTGGCATGCCGGCGCCTGGACGCGGCTGCGCAAGCGCCGGTCGGTCAGTCGTTGCGGAGGCCGTGGACAAACGTGTGTTCATCGCGTCACCCCGCTTCGAGGCGGCGCCGGCTTGGAAAAGAGGGGCACGCGCTTGCGCCACAGCTTGAGCGCCTGCCAGTGAATGCCTGCCATGACCCCCACCGTCATGAAGGGGTGAGCGAGCACTGCGGCGCGTGCGCTCGCCGCCGTGAGTGGGCGCAGCACTCCGCTGATGCTTGTCAAGACAAGGGGCCCTTGGGCATCGTCGTGGTCGATGCGCGCCACCATGCGCTCGAGTTCGAGCTCGCTGTGGCCGTGAGGCGCGACGCGACGCCGGCGCAGGAACCGAAATCGGTAGGTGCCTTCCACGGCGCAAAACGGCGAGACGTGGAATACCTTGGAGGCATGCAGTTGCTGTCCCCAGGCCACAGTTCCCAGCGCGCCGTCCGGCGATGCCGAGGTGAGCAGGTAGCAATGGCGCTCGCCGAAGGTGTTGTTGACCTCGGCAAGGATGGCGCACAGCGTACCGTCGGCCCTGTGGCAGTACCAAAAGCTCACTGGATTGAAGACGTAGCCAAGCACTCGGGGGAATGTCTGCAACCAAATCTCACCGTCGGCATCCTTGATCCCTTGCTCATGTAACAAGCTGAGCAGCCAGGCCTGAGAGTCAGCGCCACCGTCGCCATGGTCGCAGTCGTGAAAGCTGACAAGCCCGCGCCGGTTGCGAGGGATGCACAAAAGCTCCGGACTGGTAGCCAGGGTGCGCATGGGCAACATCAGGAAGAACACGCGATGGGTAAAACGATGGAGCGCGGGACGCAGGCGCTGGTGGTGAACCACGCCGTGCGCGATCATGGGAGTCGCGGAAGCGCTCGCGCGCTCTGCATGGACGGCACGCGCCTGCCGCCGCGTCGCGGCGCCGCCACCTCCGAGCGGGGCGCCGGGTTGCAGGAAACTCATCGGGTTCATTGCGCCCCCGCCGGCACGGCTTCACGCACGAATGGCGCGGGGTGGCGCCGAATTTGCGTCAGCAGTGCGTCCGCCGCAGCGTAGCCCGCTTGCAAGCCATCTTCGTGGAACCCGTAGCCACACCATGCGCCGCAGTAATACGTGCGGCGCAGCCCCTGCAGTGCGCCCACATGCCTCTGGGCGGCGATCGCGGCGGCATCGAACACTGGGTGCGCGTAGCTGATATCCCTCAAGACACAGCGCGGATCAAGCTCGCGCAGGGGATTGAGGGAGACGATGACGGGTTGCTTGAAGGGCACAGGCTGCAGTTTGTTGATGAGGTAATGCAGGCACACTGTGGGACTCTCAATGCTTGCGCTTGCCTGCGCGCTTTCGTAGTTCCATGCCGCCCACGCCTTGCGGCTTCGGGGCAGCACGCGGCTATCGGTGTGGAGCACGGCGCGGTTTGGCTGATACGTGATGGCCGCGAGCACCGTTCGCTCGGCGTCGCTCGGGTCGGCGAGCAGGCGCAGGGCTTGGTCGCTGTGACAGGCGAGTACCACATGGTCAAACCATTCGGTGCCCGCGTCGGTGCTGACCTCAACACCCACATCGAAGCGCTTGATGCGCCGGACCGGCGTTTGCAACCGGGCATCGGCAAGGTGTCCAACGATGCGCTGCACATATTGCCTCGAGCCGCCACGCACGGTGAGCCATTGGGGTCTGTCTCCCACCTGCAGAAGACCGTGGCTATGACAAAAGCGCACCATGGTCGACACGGGAAAGTCCAGAATCTGCTTCGTGGGGCAGGACCAGATGCAGGCGGCCATCGGCAGGAAGTATGAGTGTGCAAATTCGTCGCTGTAGCGACCGTCTCTCAGGAACTCGCCAACGCTGCGTGTTTCGCGGCTGAGGCCCTCATGCGCCTTGGCAAGGGCAGTGGCCTCGCGGTTAAAGCGGAGGATGTCCCGGAGCATGCCCCAAAAGCGCGGGCGCAGGACATTCGAGCGCTGCGCGAAAACCGTGTTGAGGCTTGCGCCGTTCCATTCGAGCTGACCCCCTCCGGGAAGCGCCCGCTGCACAGAGAACGACATGTCGGACTCCGCAATGGAGACGTCAAGTTGCGCGAACAACCCAAGCAGGCCCGGATAGGTGCGGCGGTTCAGGACGAGAAAGCCGGTGTCGACGGGGTAGGTGATGCCGCCCACCGTGGCATCGACGGTTTGCGCATGCCCACCGAAATGACTCCCAGCCTCGAACACGGTGACTCGCGCGTGCCCGCGTAGCTGCCACGCTGCTGCAAGGCCCGAGATCCCGGAGCCGACAATTGCCACGCGCATCATGGCCTGGCGGGTGCGGAGGTCGAACGCTGCGTCGGCACGTGCTGACGGGGCACGGTGGAGGCGCCACGGTGCAAGGGCGAGGCCGGAATGCCGCCCAGGCGCGGCACGGGGCGCCGGCAAACGCTGGGCTTTGGCGCAACCACGATCCGCTGCGGCAAAGGAGCGGGGGTTGCTTGACCTCGGGCATCGAAGCGTTCGGCGAGGTGATGGGTCATGGCGCTGTGCACGCGTGATGGCGTGGGGGATGGACGACGTCGCTCAGGGCAGCCCTGAGCAAACGCCTTGATGTGCCGATACGGCAAGCCGTGGCGTGTGGCTTCATGGTGCACGCGTGAACGCGATGCGCGCGTAGGCCGAATGGTTGTGGATCGACTCGAAGTTCTCCGAAGCCACGCTGAAGGCGTCAACGCGCATGTCTGACCGAAGGGTGAGCGCCACATCGCGGACGAGATCCTCGACGAATTTGGGGTTGTCGTAGGCGCGCTCCGTGACATGCTTTTCATCCGGGCGCTTGAGCAGGCCCCAGAGTTCGCATGACGCTGAGGTCTCCGCAATCCGGATCAGCTCCTCCAAGTGCATGTCGGCGTTGAGCTCAACTGCGAGTGTGAGGTGCGAGCGCTGGTTGTGCGCGCCGTAATTGGAAATCTCGCGTGAGCACGGGCAAAGGCTCGTCACCGGCACCTGGACGGTCTGTTGCACCTTCGCGGCCTCACCCGCTCGGCCAGCGATGTGCAGCTTCACCTCGTAATCCAGCAGGCTGCTCACACCGGACACGGGTGCCTTTTTCTGCATGAAGTAGGTGAAGCTGAGCGTGATTTCGCCCTCCCCGGCCTCGAGGCGCTCAAGCATCCGCGCAAACATGGTGCGCAGGCTGCCAGGATGGAGGGCCTCGCCGGCGTGGGCTTCGAGGAGCTCGACGAAGCGTGACATGTGGGTGCCCTTCGTGTCGGAGGGCAGGCCAACGTACAGATCAAACGTCGCAATGCTTGGCTGGGCCGAGCCGTCCCTGGTGCGGATGAGCACCGGGTAACGAACGCCTTTGACGCCCACTTGCTGAATGGGCAGGTTTCGGCGGTCAACGGTGGACTGGATGTCGGGCAAGGGTATGGCGCTTTGGAAAATCTTTTCTGGAGCGTTCATCTGCTGTCCTTTCGAATGGTTGTGCCAAAATGCATGGAGCAAATCGGCACGTTGCAAAGACGGGAGTGCGGGGGCTGGGCCGACGCGGCGACCGCTGCGAAAAGCGTCGCGTGAGCCTGCAGACCTCAGCCTTTTTGCTTGAGGAGGGCTTCAATCTTGCTGATGAACGCTGTGTTTTCCGGCGTCGTCAGGCTGGAATAAACCGCCACGACCTTGCCTTCGCGGCTAATCAGATACTTGTAGAAGTTCCACTTTGGCTGGTCGCCGGAGGCGGCGATGAGCTTCTTGAAGAAGTCATTCGGATTGGGTTGCGTCACATGCGAGGGTGCAAACATGGGGAACTGAACGTTGTAGGTGTCCTTGCAGAACGCAGCGATCTTGCCTGGATCGTTCATTTCCTGGTTGAAGTCGTTGGACGGGAAGCCGAGCACCACCAACCCTTGCGGTCCATACTTGCTGTAAAGCGCCTCCAGTCCTTTGTATTGCGGCGTGAAGCCGCAATAACTCGCGGTGTTGACGACCAGGATGACCTTTCCGGCGTACTGGCACAAGTCGATGGGCTTGTCATCCTGCAAACGTCGAACGGTTTGGTCGAGCAGGGACGGGCAGGTGCCAGATGCCATCGTTGCGGCAGTGTGCAGGGGGGGCGACGCCGGAGCGCCTGCTGCATGGGCGCACGGGTCAAGTCCGAAACAGCTCAGCAGCACGGTGGCTGCGAACGCTATGAGTTGGCGCATCACGATATTCCGGTTTAGGGTGGACGAGGCTTGGTGACGTGGGATGGATGATGCAGGATGTCCTAGACAAAACACAAACGCGGCTGGATTTGTCCTGGACAACAAAGGGGTTTTATCCACGATTGTCCAACCGCACCTAGGATGCTGCCAGTCAAACGCGCAACTTCGCGCTCTACCCCAAGCCGATCAACGTCAATCCCGACCTTTTGGATTCATGCCATTGCCTTTGCTGCCTCGTCGATGAATGACCGCTCGCATTCCATTGCGTTGACCGTGAGCATTGCCGCGGTAGAGCGCGATACAGGGATCCCGAAGGACACGTTGCGTGTCTGGGAACGTCGCTACGGTTTCCCCATGCCACTGCGCGGGGCGTTGGACGAGCGCCTGTATCCGCCAGAGCAGCTCGAGAAGCTGCGCCTGATCAAGCGATTAATGAGCGCAGGGCATCGGCCTGGGCGTATCGTGAAGTTGCCCGTGGAGCAGCTTGAGGCCCTCGTGCGAGAGCAAGCCGGAGCGCACCGCGGTGCAGTACCTGCGAGCGCAACGGGAGGGGAAGTTCCCACGGCGCGCTTCTACCTGCAATTGCTCAAACAGCACGACGCCGAGCGTCTGCGCCGCGAGCTGCTGCAAAGTCAGATGCGCCTGGGTCTAGGGCGCTTCGTCGCCGAAGTCGTTGCCCCGCTCGCAACTGAAGTGGGTGAAGCGTGGATGCGTGGTGATCTCGAGATCTTCGAGGAACATCAATTTTCCGAAACCGTTCACCGCGTACTGCGCGCGGGAATCTCTGGCGTGCCGAGCACGGACGTGCCAGCCGCAGCGCGGCCGCGCGTATTGCTCACCACGATCCCGAATGAGCCGCATGGGCTGGGCCTTCTCATGGCCGAGGCCATGCTGGTGCTGGAGGGGTGCCAATGCGTGTCATTGGGCGTGCAGACACCGGTGTGGAACATGCTTCTGGCTGCCCAGGCCCACCGCAGCGATGTGCTGGTCCTGAGTTTCTCCAGCGTGCCCACGCAGGCGCAGGTCCTGGATGCGCTGACGGAGTTGCGCGAAAAGCTTCCGGCCGGCGTCGAACTCTGGGCAGGCGGTTCGGCGCCCGCACTCAAACGCGCGCCGGCCGGGGTGCGTGTGGTGCGTGCACTCGCGTCTTTGACCGAGGCGGTCGCCGAGTGGCGCGCCAGCCATGCGCCTGCGCCCGACTGATGGGCCGTGGCGCAATCGCTCAAGCGTGCCGCGAGATCCTTGAGCAGAACACGCGAGGTGCAAGCCATGCCGCATGGGCGGCCAGCCGTATCGGCGCTCCAGCGCGACCGTTCCGGCTGCCAGGCACTGACCCTCGACCGCGCTCCTCGGCCCGGAGGCTTTGTCGCCTCGCGCTCATTCCGCGGTGCCGTTGCGTGTCGCCAGTGACTTCGGATCCAGAGTGACGGCGCTTGGAAAGGCGCCATCTGAAGCAGATCCAAACGCACCGTGCTCGCCCTCTTTGAGACCCAGCGCCTCGGCGTAGACGGAGCGATGGCGCAGCAGGCTGCCAATCACAGAGGCAATCACGCACGCGGGCATCGCGGCCATCACCACGTTGTAGTTGCGGGTGATCTCGAAAACCATGATGGCGGACATGGCCGGGGCGTGGGTGGTCGCGGCCAACAGGCTGCCCATGCCCACGAGCGTCCACAGCGCCTGCGAGTGGCTCGCCTCGGGCACGAGAAAAAGATGGGACACCATCAGACCCAATGCCCCTCCCAGGGCCAACGTGGGCGTGAGCACGCCGCCAGGGATGCCTGCGGCGCTTGCTGCGGTGACAGCGATCGTGCGAAGCAGGAATACCGCCGCCACGGTGGACAGTGCCCAATGCTCAACGAGGAACGACTGAACGACGCTGTAACCGTTGCCCCACACCTCCGGCATGAGCAATGACAGCAGCCCGATAACGAGGCCGGCCAGTCCCATGCGCAGCGGCAGGAACGTGACAAGTGACTGGTATTTGCGCCGCGAGCTGTCGAGGAGCCAGAGGAACATCGGGCCGACGAAGCCCGCCAGAAGGCCCAGAAGCGAGGCATCCACGAGATCGATGAAGCTCACGGGCGGCACCGCGTGCGCCAAGTACAGTGGACCCGTGGCGAAAAGACTTTGCGTGGTCAGCTCACCCATCACAGCTGCCACCAGCACGGCGGCAATCTCACGCAGCGGCAATCCTCCGAGGATGATTTCGGCGACGAACAGCGTTCCTGCGATGGGTGCATGGTAGGCGCCGGCGAAACCCGCCGCTGCGCCGCAGGCCACAATCAGCCGTTGGTGCGCCGCATCTGCGCGGCCAATCCGCCCGATGATGGATGAGATCACCGAGGCAAACTGAATCATCGTGCCTTCGCGGCCGATGGTGATGCCTCCGCTCACGGCCACCAGAGAGGAGCCCGTGCGCACGAGGTTGGGAACCAGTGGCAGCCGCCCATCGCCGACACGCACTGCCTCCATGTACTCCGGGCCGCGCGGGCGCTTGATCCAGCGGTGTCCAGCCCACATGACGAGACCACCGATCACGGCGGCGATTGGTGGAATGAGCGCCCGCTTCCATAGCGGCAATCCCGCTGCTGCCGCCACCAGGTGCTCGTGCGTGCTGTATATCCGGATGACCGCATACATCGTCTGGCGAAATCCCTCCACCGCCACCGAGCTGACGAACCCGACGGCAGCGGCGATCAGCATCATGGGCACCATCGGGTCAAGCCCAAATCGCATTTGGGCGAGCAGTGCGTGCAGGCGGTCCGAGAAGGAGGAGTCAGACATGGCGTGTCGGGTAGGTTGCGCGCGGCCATCGCGGCGAGGCAATCAGCCAGCGCAAATGGTATCGGCTCGCGTGGCGGAAGACCGTGAAAATTGGTGAATGACCGCAGCGCCGGCGCACGCGCATCCCGGTTTGCTGCGGCGCGCAACGGCGCGCGGCTGCGGCTTTGCGACAATGTGCGGCATGCCCCGTCACCCAGTATCCAATGCGCTCGTGGATCCACCCTTCTTGCGGAAGGTCTGCCCCAGGGCGCTGCTGCTTGAAGCCGTGGCGGCCCTGCCGCGTCCGCTGGTGTTCACCAACGGCGTCTTCGACATCCTGCACCGTGGACATGTGACCTATTTGGCGCAGGCTCGGGCGCTGGGGGCCAGCTTGATGGTGGGCCTTAATTCTGATGGTTCGGTGCGCACGCTGAATAAGGGCTCGGAGCGACCGCTAAACCCGCAAGACGATCGTGCGGTCGTGCTGGCGGCGCTGGAAAGTGTGAACCTGGTTACGCTCTTTGACGAAAGCACTCCGCTTGCGCTTCTGGAGCAGGTGCGCCCCGATGTGTACGTCAAGGGTGGCGACTATGCCATTGAGAGCCTGGCTGAGACGGCGCTGGTGCGTACCTGGGGCGGAAAGGCTCTGGCCATTCCCTTGGTGGCGGGGCGCTCCACAACCAATCTCGTGCAGCGCATCCGCGCCGCGCGGGACTGACCCCTGCCTGCCTGCCGGCTACGCCAGCCACGCAGCTAGGCCCGCCGGCGGATCAATTCGACATGGCTGCACCAGGCGCTGCCTGCGCGCTCCAGCGGCCGCATCATGCGCCGCGCCCCTCGGCGAGGCTGCGCTGGCCGTCAGGCTTGGGTTTGAACCCAGGCGCTCAACGCATCAAGGTCGACCACGCCGCTCCATGCAGCCTCGCGCGCACGGCCGCTCGCGGGTTCCCCGGGCTCACCCAGACCGTCCAGTTGCGCCAGCGCCCCTTCAAAGGACTCCTCTGCCGTGTAGGCGCCCGTGGTCACAATCGTGTCCAACCCTGCCGCGCGTGCTGCCAGCCAGCCATTGCGCGAGTCTTCGAAGGCCAGGCATTGGCCTGGCTCGAGGCGCATCTGCTCCAGAACCCAGCTGTAAATCGCTGGGTCCGGCTTCTTGCGCGGGACGATATCGCCCGCGCCAATGACCTCAAACAGCGAAGGCGCATCCCGACCCAGGGTCGCGCCGAGCAAGGCCACGACGTTCTCGGGTGTGGTCGTCGTGGCGATGGCCAGCCGCAAGCCCGCGTCGCGCGCTTCGTTGAGGAGGCGCCGAACGCCAGGGCGCAGGCTGATGGCGCCCTCGCCGACAAGGTGCACATAATGCGCGGTCTTGCGGCGGTGCAATTCGGCCACCGTCGTGATCGCCTGCGGATCCCGGGCGCCTTGAGGATCGATGCTCTGCCAGTAGTGCAGGATGCGCTCCTTGCCACCGGTAATCGCAAGCAACTGCCCATACGTCTCCACGTCCCAATGCCATGGCAGCCCCGCTTCTGCAAAGGCCTGATTGAAGGCAACCCGGTGACCATCACGCTCCGTCTCGGCCAGCGTGCCGTCGACGTCAAAGATCAGCGCGTGGCGCTTGCAAGTCTTGCCCATTCAGCCTGCATCCTTCCATTTAATGGAACAGCCGATGCTGGGGTACTGCTCCTCGGGTCCATGCCCGGTTGCAGCGATCAGCTTCATCGCCTCAAACAGATCGCGCCGCGCATCGGGCGCAGCGGCCTGTCTGCGCGATGCATCAAGATGGCCTCGGTACTCCAGTTTGAGATCAGCGTTGAACCCAAAAAAATCCGGAGTGCACACTGCACCAAAAGCGCGGGCCACGCCCTGCGTTTCGTCGAACAAATACGGGAAGCCAAAGCCATGCTGCGCGGCGAACAGCTTCATGTTGTCGAACGAGTCCTCGGGGTAAGCAATGGTGTCGTTGCTGTTGATCGCCACCGCGTGCACGCCCAGGGCACGCAACGCATCGCTATCGCGTTTGATGCGCGCCGCCACTGCCTTCACGTAAGGACAGTGGTTGCAGATGAACATCACAAGCAGGCCCTTCGGGCCCCGCAGTTCGCTTACGCTCCAGGTGCGGCCGTCGATGCCGGGAAGCGCGAAGTCGGGCGCGGGAAACCCGCGCTGCAAAGGATCGGCAGTTGCAGCCATGCATTTCTCGTCTTGGCAGGTGGCGGAGCGCCGTCTTGACGGGACCACGTGTGAAGACCCGGCGGGGCTGCCGCCGGAATCCGCTGACGCGGTGCTACAAAGTCATTTCACCTTGGGGTCGAGTTCGCCCTTGTCGTAGCGCTTGACCATGGCTTCCAGGCTCAGTGGCTTGATTTTCGAGGCGTTGCCTGCCGTGCCGAAGGCTTCATAACGCGCCTTGCAGATGTCCTTCATGGCCTTGGTCGAGGCAATCAGGAATTTGCGTGGATCGAACTCCTTGGGATGCTGGGCCAGGTACTGGCGGGTAGCCCCGGTCGATGCCATGCGCAGATCGGTGTCGATATTGACCTTGCGCACGCCGTGTTTGATGCCCTCGACGATCTCTTCGACGGGCACCCCGTACGTCTCGCCCATGTCGCCGCCGAAAGAGTTGATGACCTTGAGCCATTCCTGCGGCACGGAGGATGAGCCATGCATCACCAGATGGGTGTTGGGAATGCGCGCGTGAATTTCCTTGATGCGGCCAATCGCCAGAATGTCACCAGTGGGGGGGCGGGTGAACTTGTATGCCCCATGACTGGTGCCAATCGCGATGGCCAGCGCATCCACGCGGGTCTTCTTGACGAAGTCGGCTGCCTCCTCGGGGTCGGTCAGCAGCTGGCTGTGATCGAGCACGCCTTCGGCGCCGATGCCATCCTCCTCACCAGCGGTTCCCGTTTCCAGCGAGCCAAGGCAACCGAGCTCGCCTTCGACGGACACGCCACAGGCGTGCGCCATTTCGACCGTGCGGCGCGTGACGTCGATGTTGTACTCATAGCTCGTGGGCGTTTTCCCGTCCTCGCCCAGCGAACCATCCATCATCACGGAAGAAAAACCGAGCTGGATCGAGCGTTGGCACACGGCCGGGCTCGTCCCGTGATCCTGATGCATGCACACGGGAATATCGGGGAACTCTTCGATCGCGGCCAGGATGAGGTGGCGCAGAAAGGGGGCTCCGGCGTACTTGCGTGCGCCTGCGGAAGCCTGGACGATCACCGGGGAGTCGGTCTCGGCAGCGGCTTCCATGATGGCGCGCATCTGCTCGAGGTTGTTCACGTTGAAGGCGGGGACGCCGTAGCTGTGCTCGGCCGCGTGGTCGAGCAGTTGACGAAGGGAAATGAGGGCCATGGTGGTACTCCGGTTCGGATGGGTTGCGTGAATCAGGACAGGGGCGTGCGCGAGCGCTGCTGAAGGATCTCGAAGGCGGGCAGTGTCTTGCCCTCCAGAACCTCCAGGAACGCGCCGCCTCCGGTGGAGATGTAGCCGATCTTGTCGGCAATGTCGTACTTGGCAATCGCGGCCAACGTATCGCCGCCGCCGGCGATGGAAAAGCCCTTGCTCGTTGCAACAGCTTGGGCCAGCGTTTTGGTACCGTTGGAGAATGCATCAAACTCAAACACACCTACCGGACCGTTCCAGACGATCGTGCCCGCAGCCGTGAGCTTGTGGGCAAGCTTGGCGGCTGTCTTCGGGCCGATATCCAGGATCAGATCATCGGCAGCGACGTCGTGCGAGGCCTTCACGGTGGCTTCCGCAGTGGCGCTGAACTGCTTGGCCACGACAACGTCCTCGGGAATCGGCACTTCGGCTCCGCGCGCCTTCATCTTGTCGATGACTTGGCGGGCCTCGCTCAGCAGGTCAGGCTCGGCCAGGCTCTTGCCGATGGGCAGGCCACATGCGAGCATGAACGTATTGGCGATGCCGCCGCCAACGATCAGACCATCGACCTTGTCAGCCAGGCTCTGCAGGATCGTGAGCTTGGTCGACACCTTGGAGCCGGCCACGATGGCCATCAGCGGGCGCGCGGGATTGGCCAGCGCGCGATTGACAGCGTCGATTTCAGCGGCCAGAAGCGGGCCCGCGCAGGCGATGGGCGCGTACTTCGCGATCCCGTATGTGCTGGCCTCGGCACGATGCGCAGTGCCGAAGGCGTCGTGCACGAAGATGTCGCAGAGCTTGGCCATCTTCTGCGCGAGCGCATCATCGTTCTTCTTCTCGCCCTTGTTGAGCCTGCAGTTTTCAAGCAACACGACGTCGCCGGGATAGACCTGAAAGCCACCATCCACCCAGTTGCTCACCAGCGGCACCGGGCGTCCGAGCAACTCGGACAGGCGGCGAGCAACCGGGGCGAGGGAATCTTCGGGCTTGAATTCGCCCTCGGTGGGCCGCCCAAGGTGCGACGTGACCATGACGGCGGCGCCGGCATTGAGGGCCATCTGAATGGCGGGCACCGAGGCCCGAACCCGCGTGTCCTCGGTAATTTCACCTGTGGCGCTGAGCGGTACGTTCAGGTCGGCACGTATGAAGACGCGCTTGTCCTGCGCGAACCCGCGTTTGCAGACTTCTTCGAAGGTCAGGATATGCATGGAGCTCTTTTCAATTCAGGCGGACTGCTGAAGGCGCGTGCCGCAACGCGCAGAAAGCGCGGTACGCGGCTGTTCAACAGAATCAGTTGGAGGCGACGTGTTTGACAAACCGCATCATGTTGCACGTGTAGCCGTACTCGTTGTCGTACCAGGACACGACCTTGACGAAGGTGGAGTCCAGCGCAATGCCGGCCTCGGCGTCGAAAATGGACGGCATCGAGCAGCCGCGGAAATCCGTTGAGACCACTTTCTCGTCCGTGTAGCCGAGAACGCCCTTGAGTGGGCCTTCCGACGCCGCTTTCATCGCGGCGCAGATCGCGTCATAGCTGGCTTCCTTGTTCAGCTCCACCGTCAGGTCCACGACCGACACGTCAGAGGTTGGTACCCGAAAGGCCATGCCCGTGAGCTTCTTGTTGAGCTCGGGGATAACCCTGCCGACGGCCTTGGCCGCGCCGGTGCTGGAAGGAATGATGTTTTCCAGGATGCCACGCCCTCCACGCCAGTCCTTGCTTGAGGGACCGTCCACGGTCTTTTGCGTGGCGGTTGCGGCGTGCACGGTGCTCATGAGGCCACGCTTGATGCCGAAGCTGTCGTTCAAGACCTTCGCGACCGGCGCAAGGCAGTTGGTGGTGCACGATGCAGCCGAGACGATGCGCTCGCCTGCGTACTTCGCGTGGTTGACGCCATAGACAAACATCGGCGTTTCGTCTTTCGAAGGTGCGGACTGCACCACCTTCTTGGCGCCGGCGTCAATGTGCTTCTGGCAGGTGTCGAGGGTGAGGAAAAATCCTGTGGCTTCGATGACCACGTCGGCCCCCACCTCGTTCCACTTCAGGTTCGCCGGGTCGCGCTCGGCAGTCAAACGGATCTTCTTGCCATTGACCACCAGATGGTTTCCCTCAACGGCGATATCGCCTTGAAAACGACCATGCACCGAGTCGTACTGCAGCATGTAGGCCAGGTATTCAGGTTCCAGCAGATCATTGATGCCGACGATTTCCACATCGGCGAACTCAGCCTCTTTCGCCGCGGCGCGGAACGCCATTCGGCCGATACGGCCAAAACCATTGATGGCTACACGGATGGTCATGGAATTACTCCTTGCTTGATGGTGAATTGTGGATACGCAATGCAAATGCGAGAACGCGGGCGCGTCAGGCGGCGCGATGGCAGGCCGCACAGGGGTCCCCAGGCGCGACGCTCTCCAGGGCCTCCGCAACCGCACGGATCGTGGGAATGATGCGATCGGGTTCGGCCTGTGCGATCGGGTTCCCGAGGTTGTAACCGTAGGGCACGGCCCAAATGGGCACACCGGCGGCACGCGCCGTGTCCACGTCAATCTGCGAGTCGCCGATGAACAGTGCGCGCGTGCGTTCGACCTTCAGCGCGTCAAGGCAGTGTCGCACCGGCAGCGCATCGGGCTTCTTTGCCGGGAGCGTGTCGCCCGAAATCACAAGGTCGAAGAAATGGCGGATCTGGTGGGCCATCAGCACGGCCGCGGTGTAGCGCTGCTCCTTGTTCGTGACCACGGCCATGCGCACCCGGGCTTGGCGCAGCAGGCGCAAGGTCTCCAGAACCTGCGGATACAAACGGCTTCGCGTGCCGCAACGCTGCATGTAGAAATGTGAAAAGCGCGGCATCATTTCGTCCATGGTGCCGGCACGCCGCACGGCGTCGACATGGATCTGCGCGGCATGGGCGTAGGCCTGGGTCATAAGCTCGCGCGTGCCGTGGCCGATCCAGTTGGCAACCAGACTCTCGCCCACACCGGGCAGGCCCTTCTCGCGCAGCAGGTCGTTGACCGCATCGGTGATTTCCGGGGCGGTTTCCACCAGCGTGCCATCGAGGTCGAACATGACCAGGTCGAACATAGTCAACGCACTCACTCCAAGCCTCAATTCATCGAACGCACGACGTTGCTGTCCTCGGACTCGTGACGCGAAACATGCATGCGCAACACGGCCTGGGCGACCTCGGCCGTATGCTCGGGGGTGATCTTGAAATGCTTGTAGAGATCGATGGCGGGCGCCGATTCGCCAAACGCGGCAATACCGACAACGCCGCCCGACAATCCCACATACTTACGCCAGAAATCGGGCTGCGCGGCTTCGACTGCCACGCGTGGCACATACAGCGGTAGCACGGTATTGCGGAAGGCCTCGTCTTGCCGGTCAAACACATTCGTACAGGGCATGGAGACAACGCGCGCGGCCACGCCGGCCTCGGCCAGCAGTTTTTGCGCCTTGAGCGCGATTTCGACCTCGGAACCGGTGCCAATCAACACCACCTGGGGCTGGCCGCCAGCCGCCTCCGACAGCACGTAAGCGCCGCGCGCAATCTGGGCTTCGGCGCCCTCGGGATGCTGCGACGCCACCAGATTCTGACGCGATAGGAGCAGGGCGCTCGGCCCGGTCTTGCGCTCCACTGCGCATTTCCAGGCGACTGCCGTTTCCAGCACGTCAGCCGGACGCCAGACATCCAGGTTGGGGATCAGCCGAAGACTCGGCGCCTGCTCGATGGCCTGGTGCGTGGGACCGTCCTCGCCAAGGCCAATCGAGTCGTGCGAGAAGACGTGCACCACGCGCTGTTTCATCAGCGCGCTCATGCGCACCGCGTTGCGCGAGTAGTCGGAAAACATCAAAAAGGTCCCACCATAGGGCAGGAAGCCGCCGTGCAGTGACATACCGCTCATCATGGCGGCCATGCCGAATTCACGCACGCCATAGGAAAGGTAGTTCACCGGCTCGCCATCCTTGGCGCCGGCCCAGGGCTTGGACCCCTTCACCGCCGTCAGATTGGATCCTGTGAGGTCGGCGGAACCGCCAAACATCCCTGGCAAGGCCGGCACGAGGGTTTCCAGCGCGATCTGCGACGCCTTGCGCGTGGCGGTGGAAGCCGTCACGCCACGCGCGGACGCGTATAGGGCCTGAACGGTTTGCGCCCAGTCGGCGGGGAGATCGCCACTCATGCGGCGCGTGAACTCGGCAGCGAGCTCGGGGTGAGCCTTGGCGTAGGCGGCGAACCGGTCGTTCCAGTCGGCCTCCAGCTTGCTGCCATGGCCGCGTGCATTCCATGCGTCGTAGATATCTTGCGGAATCTCGAACGGCCCGTACGTCCACCCCAGAGCATGACGCGTGGCCTGCGCCTCCGCAGGCCCCAACGCCGACCCATGCACGTCGTGGGTCCCGGCCTTGTGCGGCGAGCCCCACCCGATCGTGGTCTGGCAGATGATGAGCGTGGGCTTGTCAGCGCTTGTCTTCGCCTCCGCAGTCGCTTGCTCCACGGCCTGTGCATCATGGCCGTCGATCGGGCCGATCACGTTCCAGCCGTAGGACTGGAAACGCAACTTGGTGTTGTCGGTAAACCAGTGCTCGACATGCCCGTCAATGGAAATGCCATTGTCGTCGTAATAGGCGATGAGCTTGTTGAGCTTGAGCGTACCCGCCAGCGAGCAGGCCTCGTGGCTGATGCCTTCCATCAGACAGCCGTCGCCCACGAACACATAGGTGTGGTGGTTCACGATGGTGTGGCCGGGCTGATTGAACCTGCGGCCCAGCATCTGTTCGGCGAACGCCATACCCACGGCGTTGGCGAGTCCTTGACCGAGCGGGCCGGTCGTGGTCTCAACACCCGGCGTGTACCCTACTTCGGGATGACCCGGGGTCTTGCTGTGCAACTGGCGGAAGCGTTTGAGCTCCTCGATGGGCAGGTCATAGCCCGTGAGATGCAGCAGCGCGTAGATCAGCATCGAGCCATGGCCGTTCGACAACACGAAACGATCGCGGTCGACCCAGTGCGGGTTTGCCGGATTGTGATGCAGGTGGTTTCGCCACAGCACCTCGGCAATATCGGCCATGCCCATGGGCGCGCCGGGGTGACCGGATTTGGCAGCCTCCACTCCGTCGATGGCGAGAAAGCGTATGGCGTTGGCAAGACGGCGACGTTGCGTGGGATCAATGACGGGGAAAAGTGCGTTGTGCGCGTTCATGGGTTCATTCTCGCGAATTGGGGGACGACAAACCGGTGTCAGCCGGCGCGGCGCTTGATGTCCATCAGGCGCAGGATCATGGGGGTGAAGATGAGCTGCATCGCCAATCCCATCTTGCCACCGGGCACCACGAGCGTATTGGGCCGCGTCATCCATGAATCGTGCAGCATGGAGATGAGGTAGGGGAAATCAATGCCATGCGGATCGGCAAACCGGATCACGACCATGCTCTCATCTAGGCTCGGGATGTCCTTGGCGATGAACGGATTGGACGTATCCACGGTCGGAACCCGCTGAAAGTTCACATGCGTGCGCGAAAACTGCGGCGCGATGTGGTGCACATAGTCGGGCATGCGGCGCAGGATCGTGTCCATGACGGCCTCCTGCGAGTAGCCACGCTGGACTTGGTCGCGGTGCAACTTCTGGATCCACTCCAGGTTGATGATGGGCACCACGCCCACCAGAAGATCGACCTGTTTGGCAACGTTGATCGCCTCATCGGCGTAGCCCCCGTGGAGGCCTTCGTAGAACATGAGATCCGAACTTGCGGTGATGTCTTTCCACGGCGTGAAATTGCCCGGCTCGACGCCGAACTCCGCCGATTCGCCAGCATCGTGAATGTATTTGCGCACCTTGCCGCCGCCTGTGGCGCCGTAGGTCTTGAAGAGATCCTCCAGCTCACCCAGCAGGTTGGCATCCGGCCCGAAATGGCTGAAATTGCGGTTGCCCGCAAGTTCCTGCTTTTTCATTTCCTCCCGCATTTCCGTGCGGTTGTACTTGTGGAAGGAGTCACCCTCGATAATCTGCGCGGTAAGCTTTTCGCGTCGAAAGATGTGCTGGAAACTGCGCATCACCGTGGTGGTGCCGGCTCCCGACGAGCCCGTGATGGCGATGATGGGGTGTTTAGCTGACATGGCGTGAAGGTACGAAAGGAATAATCCGGAAAAGCTGAAGGCAGCATCCGCCAACCGTAGCGTGCGGATGCTCGATGTCTCGTGTACTGGCAATACCAGCGCGCAGCAGGGCTCAGGCCCGCACGTCGTCGTTGTACAGGGAACGATCCTTGAACAGCGGCGAGGCGAAGGGCTTGTCTTCCCCGCTATCGTATTCCCGGTGGTAGCGCTCCAGGCGCTCAATCTCGTTTCTCGAGCCCAACATCACCGGCACGCGTTGGTGCAGTGACGTTGGCTGCACCGTGAGAATGCGGCCACGGCCAGTGGAGGCGGCCCCTCCGGCCTGCTCGATGATGAAGGCGATGGGATTGGCCTCGTACATCAGGCGCAGGCGGCCTGGCTTGCTTGGATCCTTGGCATCCTTCGGGTACATGAAAATCCCTCCGCGCATGAGGATGCGGTGCACGTCAGCGACCATGGAGGCGATCCAGCGGGTGTTGAAATCGCGTCCGCGGTCGCCGGTCTTGCCGGCCTTGCATTCGGCGACATAGCGCTGCACCGGCGGCTCCCAGAACCGCTCGTTGCTGCTGTTGATCGCATATTCGACCGTATCGGCCGGAATCTGCAGGTCGGGATGGGTGAGAATGAAATTGCCGATCTCACGATCAAGCGTAAAACCATGCGTTCCCTTGCCAACGGTCAGGACCATCATGGTCGACGGACCGTAGATGGCATAGCCGGCCGCGACTTGTTCCACGCCCGGGCGCAGGTAATCGGCCACCGTGGGGTCACCGATCTTGCCATGGCGCAGGACGGAGAAAATGGTTCCCACCGACACGTTGACGTCGATGTTGGACGAACCGTCGAGCGGATCGAACACGAGGAGGTAAGGACCGCGCTCAAACTCCTTCGGCAGCGTGTAGGGGTCATCCATTTCCTCGGACGCCATCCCCGCCACCAATCCGCCCCATTCGCAGGCCTGGATCATCGCATCGTTGGAAAGCACGTCCAGCTTTTTCTGGGTTTCGCCCTGCACGTTCTCGGTGCCCAACGAGCCGAGGAATCCACCGAGCGCGCCTTTGGCTGTCATCGAGGCGATGGCCTTGACGGCGGCCGTGACATCGATCAGGAGCGCGGCCAGGTCGGACTGGTCTTCTGAGCCGCGGAGTTGTTCGATGAGAAATTTGGAAATGGTGGTGCGGCCTTGCTGCATGATGAGTCTCCAGGTTCGAAAACAGAACGGCAAGCCCCGCCAGGGGGCTGAGGCACTCAGGGCGCGCTGCCCTTCGGTCCTGCGCGTGGCGCACAGGACCGAAAGAAACGCGACCCGGGCTCGTGTCGGGTTCGGGACAATCGTCTTGTCGATCGTTGCCCGCGATTGTTGGGTGCTGGCCGGCAGACGCGCAAGACCTGCCCCGGCGAGGCCGCGCCTCGCTGGCCATCATTGCGCGCCAAACCTTGCCGGCTCCTGACTGCTTTTTCAAACACCCTGCGCCGCGACGCACCCAGGACGCTTGAAAAAGCCCGCAGCCAGAATTAACGGAGACTCGCATGAACAGAACATTGCGGCTGCGGGAAAAGCTCATCGGTTACCCTTTGAGCCCGTTCACAACTGGCAAGCGCCCCCACCGCAGATCTGCTGAGGCGACGCTCGATACACCTTGAGGATTGCCACCGTTTCAGGTGCAACTCTCTTGCGTGTAAATATAAGCCAAGGCGCAATTAAGGTAAATTCACCTTTTCTTGATTGCGAGTTCAGGATTTCTGATGATGAACATCACCTTGCGCCAGTTGCGTGTGTTCGTTGCCGCGGCGCGGCATCTGAACTTTGGAAAGGCCGCCAAGGATCTACACCTCACGCCCCCGGCCATTTCCATGCAGATTCGCGATCTGGAACTGCAGGTGGGCTTGCCGCTGTTTGAACGCAGCGGCAAATCGGTCAGTCTGACCATGACCGGGGAATACCTTTTGCTGTACGCCCGGCGCATGCTTGCCACCCTCAAGGACGCCGAGGATGCTCTGGCGCGTTTTCGCGGCCTGCAGACAGGCCGCCTGACAATCGGCATGGTCAGCACCGCGAAGTATTTCGTGCCGCGCCTGCTCAAGCTGTTTCGCGAAGAGCACCCCCACATCGAGATCCGCCTGGTGGTCGGCAACCGTGAGCAGCTGGTGTCGCAGTTGCAAGGCAATGATCTGGACCTCGCCATCATGGGTCGCCCACCCCGTGAGATTGACACACGCGCGGAACCCTTCGCGGCTCATCCACTGGGCGTCGTGTGCGCCCCGGAACATCCGCTGATGGGCGGTGAGCCCACCACAGCCGCGGCGCTGGCCAACTACGGGTTCATCATTCGTGAAAGCGGCTCAGGAACGCGCACGGCCATGGAAGAGTACCTCCGTCAGCATCGCGTTGACGTGCGCATCGAGATGGAGCTGGCCAGCAACGAGACCATTAAGCAGGCGGTGATGTCCGGCATGGGCATCAGCTTCCTGTCGCTGCACAGCATCGGAATGGAATTGCGCACGGGCATGATCGGCGTACCCGAAGTTGAAGGCCTGCCGCTCATCCGGCGCTGGCATGTGGTCAATACCGCAGCAAAGATGCTCTCGCCCTCGGCCGAAGCATTCCGCTACTTTGTTCTGGAACATGGCGAGTCCTATCTGGCGCAGGAATTCGGGCGCTTACAGCCACTTGCACTCGAAGCTGCACAAGCCAAGCCTTCGGGGGCCAGTCCGTCCTCCCACGTCAATCCTGCAGCGCCAGCCCCCCCAACGCCGCCAGAAAAACCAGCGGTGCCGTCTCGGCGCGCAGCACGCGCGACCCGAGGCTGACCGGCGCAAAGCCCGCGGCCCGCGCCCGCGCCGCTTCCTCGGGGTCCAGGCCACCCTCCGGGCCGCTCAGCGCCAGGATCGAGCGCGCAGCCAGGGGATCCGCCTGCAAGCTCGCTTCATATCGGGCCGCCCACGCCGCAAAAGGCGCTGCATTCCCCTCGCGCGGTGCGGCCAGCAGGCACCGCGCGCGCCCTGCCGCATCGCCGCCATCAAAGGCCGGCAAAGTTGCAAGCCAGCTCTGAAGCGAAAGGACCGGCCGGACCTCGGGTATGCGGTTGCGCCCGCACTGCTCGCATGCTGCAACGACGACGGCCTGCCAATGCGCGACCCGGCGTGCGGCTCGTTCACCCTCCAGGCGCAACACACTGCGCACGGTCATCAAGGGCTGGATCGCCGCAACCCCTATTTCGGTCGCCTTTTCCACCAGCCAATCCATGCGGTCATTGGCGGGCATACCCACCGCCAGTGTCACAGCCCACGGCAGCTCTCGCTCAATCGGCACATGGCCAAGGATCTCGGCGCGCGCCGGGCCTGCGGTCGAGACAAGCCGCGCTTCCCACTCGCCACCACGCCCGTCGAACACATGGAATTCGTCCCCCGGACGCAGCCGCAACGCATGCAGATGGCGCACCGTGTCTGCCGGCATGTCAAGCACACCCGCGGCGATCGGGCCTGGCAGATGCAGTCGGGGCACGGAAGACACTCCGGGAGACGTCAGCGAAACAGCGGCACGGCTCAGCGCTGCAAAAGGTCCAGCAATGCCACCGTGTCGGCGGAAAACTGCGCGATGCCCTCGCTGAGTTTGGTCGTACCCATGACGTCCGTCGCAAGTTCCGCGTCGAATGCCGCCTGCGTCAGGGCAAGGGGCCTGTCGTCCTCGGGGTCGCCGGCTTGCTCGGGGTCAAGTCGGCGCGGCATCGGGTCGTCGGATTGCGCCAGGGTCTCAAGCAGTGCCGGGGCAATCGTGAGCAGATCGCACCCCGCGAGCGCCTCGATTTGCGCCGTGTCGCGAAAGCTTGCACCCATCACTTCGGTGCCGATGCCCCGTGACTTGTAGAAACGCCAGATGCGCAACAGGGCGCGCACGCCCGGATCGCCCGGGCCGCGCATGGCCTGCGCGTCCCAAGCCTCTCCTGCCTGCGTCCGATACCAGTCGGTGATGCGCCCGACGAAAGGTGAAATCAGCTGCACGTCGGCGGCCGCGCAGGCTCGCGCCTGAACAAAGGAAAACAGCAGGGTCATGTTGCAGGCGATGCCATCGGCCCGGAGCCTGCGCGCGGCCTCGATCCCGGCCCAGGTGGAGGCGATCTTGATCAACACGCGCTCACGCGCCACCCCCTGCGCCGCATAAAGCGCATGGATGCGGTGCGCGCGCTTTACTGTCGCCTCACAGTCGTGCGAGAGCCGCGCGTCGACCTCGGTGGACACCCGGCCGGGAATGCGCTCGAGGATCTCACAGCCAAAACGCACCAGAAGACGATCCATCGCTGCGTCGGGGTTGCCACGCACATCCTCGCGCACCTCGGGCAAGGCCAGCAAGGGCGCGTATTCGCGCTGGCGTGTGGCGCGCAGCACGAGGCTCGGGTTCGTGGTTGCATCTTGTGGCTGCAGGCGCGGCAATTGCAGGTATTCGGCGGTGTCGGCCACGATTGCGCTGACGCGACGTAAAGCTTGCAGGCTATTCATGGTTGCATCGTAATGAACATTTGCCCGCGCATTCCCCGTCCCGGCGTGGCACGGGAGCCTTCAAGCGGGAAGCGTGCTCGGTTGTTGCGGTGCAGTGGGCTGCTGCTCGGATGGCGTGCCCAGCACGATGGCCGTCAGGGCCCGCACCGCGGCCCGCTCACGGCTCACGTCTTCAGGCTCGACATGGGCTGCGTGTTTTGCTCCGCTCAGGCGCGCTTGGTGCTGCAGCCGGCGCAAGTTCCGGTAGGCGTCGGCCGCCCTGTGACCAAGGCCTGCGGGCAAAAGGCCCAGCCGCTCGGCGATCTGCAGCAAAGCAATGTTTCCCGCATTGGCCACAAGTTCGGGATAAACCGGTGCGTACTCCAAAACCAGTGCCTGCACGGCGAATTCCACGTCCACCATGCCGCCCTCATCGTGCTTGAGGTCGAACAGGCCGGACCGGTTTGGATGCCCCTCAGCAACCTTGCGCCGCATGGCCAGTATCTCTGCTTGCAGCGCCGCCCTGTCCCGCGGCATGCGCAGCACCCGCTCGCGGATCATCTCGAAGCGCGCGCCGAGCGCCGCGTCGCCAGCACAGAACCGTGCCCGGGTGAGTGCCTGATGCTCCCAGGTCCAGGCGGTGTTGCTGCCGCGGCCGAGCTGGTATTGCTCAAAGGCGGCGAGTGTCGTCACCAGCAGGCCCGCGTTGCCGTTGGGGCGCAGGCGGGTATCGATCTCGAACAATCCGCCCGCTGGCGTGGACGCCGTAAGCCACCACACCAGCTTTCTCGCGAAATTGCCATAGCGCTCAGGAGCGTCAGGATGGGAGTCGTCGAACAGGAACACGACATCCAGATCGCTTCCATAGCCCAGCTCCTTGCCCCCAAGCTTGCCATAGGCGATGACTGCAAAGGCCGGCTGTTCGCGGTGGCGGCGCGGCATCTCGCCCCAGCACCAGCGAATGGCCACACCGATCACGGCATCGGCCAGGCCCGAAATCTCGTCCGCCACCTGCTCCACCGTCAGTTGGCCTGCGAGGTCGCGCACCAGCGTGCGGAACAGCTCCGTGTGAAAACCGCGTCGGAGGATGTCCAAACCCTCGCCAGCATCCCAGGTGGCACGCTGCACAAGCCGCGCGCGCTGTTGCTCACATTGCTCGACACAGTCCCGTGCGCTGAAACGCTCGCGCGGCGCGTCAAGAAGTTCGTCCACCACCATGGGGTTGCGCTTGATGTAATCAGCGGCCCAACTCGACGCTTCCAGAGCGCTCATGAGTCGGGTCAGCGCCTGAGGCTGCTCGGCGAAGAAAGCCAGATAGGTTTCGCGTCGCCCGATGGCCTCCAGGACGTCGAGCAGGCGCGCCAGCGTCAAGTCTGCATCGCGGCTGCTGGCAGCAATCGCGATGCCGCGCTCGATCACGCGCAGCATGCGTGCCCTTCCCGCATCCGACAGGGCTGCATAGCGGGGCGACTGTTCCAGGGCCTTGAGGCGCGCATGGCTGGCCTCGCCGGCGATGCCCGACTTGGCCAGACTGTGGCGCAGCGCGTCGAGGCTTTCGGCCGGTTTCTTGCAACCCACGCAACGTGGCCCCGTATGCAACAGGGCATCGAACTCTCCGGCCACGAATTCGCGTACCGCGTCCAGTGCGCTCAGCAATGCACACACCGGGCGTTTGGACTGAAGATGCGCAGCCGAGAGCTGCGGGCCCATCGCCTGCGCGAGTTGCTCGAGGTCGGTGTCATCAGTGGGCAGGCTATGGGTCTGCGCATCGTCCAGGTATTGGATGCGATGCTCCAGCTGTCGCAAAAAGGTGTAGCTCTCGGCCAGTCTGGATGCTGTGTCAGCCTGCAGCAAACCAGCTTGCACAAGCAGCGGCAAAGACTGCAAGGTATTGCGGTTGCGAATCTGCGGCATGCGCCCACCGCGCACAACCTGCAAGAGCTGCACGATGAACTCGATTTCCCGGATCCCGCCGCGCCCAAGCTTGACGTCGTTCGCGCGGTCGGGCCGGGCCGTAGCGCGGCGGGTCGCCTCAGCGCGGATTTGGCGGTGCAATCCGCGAAGGGCTTCAAGCATGGCAAAGTCGAGGTACCGCCGCCACACGAAAGGCTCGACCACCGCGTCGAGCCCATGCAGGGCCATCTGGGCCTGACTGGCACCCACGGGCGATACCACCCGGCTCTTGAGCCAGGCAAAGCGCTCCCACTCCCGGCCCTGGACCTGGAAATACTCTTCGAGCATGGCCAAGCTCACCACAGGCGGGCCGCTGTCACCGTTGGGCCGCAGCCGGGTGTCGACGCGAAACACGAAGCCGTCTTCCGTCATGTCCGAGAGCAACGGGACGAACCGGCGCACGACCTGCGCAAAATACTCGAAATTGGACAGCGGCACGGCGCCGTCGCTCTGCCCGTCCTGATCGTAGACAAACACCAGGTCGATGTCGGATGACACATTGAGCTCGTACCCGCCGAGCTTACCCATGCCCACGACCAGAAACTGGGCCTGAGCTCCCTCGGGCGTGCGCGGCACACCGTGGCGCGCAACAAGCTCCGCATCGGCGTGCTGCAAAGCGTGTGCAATGGCGCTTTCAGCCATGTCGCTTATGCATCGGCACACCGCAACGAGTGATGCCCCCGACAGCAGATCCTGCTCGATGAGGCGCAGCATGAGCGCACTGCGCACGCGCCGCAGAGCCGCACCGAGCGGCTGGCTGCCGCGCAGCGCCTGGACCGCAACGTCGATCTCGCCCCGACTCGGCAAACCCGGCTGCCACAGCGCGAGTACATCGTCGAAACGGCCCGCATGGCGGCGGTAAAAGCGGGAATACGCGTCGAGTTGCATGAGCGAGTGGGGACGCCCGGTCCTTCGCCAACGGTTGATGATGGTCGCAGCATATTGCAGGAATGCGCCCTTTGCTCAGACCGGGTCTTGCCAACGAGGTCCAGTCTTGCTCAGGGTCAAGCAAGGCTGGCCTGTCTGCGCAAGGGTGATGCGCGCGTTCACTACCATGGACCAACCCAGTGAGAACCCGCCCGTGTCTGCCCTGCACATCTCCCTCAAACTGGCCACACGCCTGCTGGAAGCGGCCATCACCCTCGTGTTCGGCTGCTATCTGCTTCTTGGCGCAGGGCTGCTGACCCTGCGCTATGCCGTGCTGCCCAACGCCCAGGCGTTCGTGCCCTGGATGGAGCAGGCCAGCACCCGGTCACTGGGACTGCGCGTGCACATTGGCGCCGTGCAAAGCCAGTGGACTGGCCTTTTGCCCACGCTATCGCTGCGTGATCTGGTGATCGACAACCCCCAGGGCCAGCCAGCGTTGCGCTTTGCCTCGGTGGAGGCACTGCCGTCGTGGAAGAGCCTGCCGCGTCTGCAACTGAGCTTTGAGCAGCTCGCCATCAGCGGACCGCAACTGACCATTGTGCGAACGGATGCCGCGCATCTGGACGTAGGTGGCATCCGGTTCAACCTGAACGCTCCCGGCAGTGGCGCCGCGCAGCGCTTCGCCGACTGGCTTTTCGAACAAGACCAGATCCTGATTCAGCATGGCCAGATCACCTGGGTCGATGCGGCGCATGGTGAAGCGCCGCTGATCCTGCGCGACGTCAACCTCGACTTGCGCAACACCCAGCTACAGCACCGCGCGGCGCTCCAGGCCACGCCGCCGCTGGATCTGGGCACGCCCGTCGACGTGCGGGCCGACTTTCATCAGCCGCTGTTTCTGCGCCACACCGCGGATTTCTCCCGCTGGCACGGGCAACTCTGGGCCAGCTGGCCGCGCGTGGACTTGGGTCAGCTCGCGCGCTACACGCCGCTGCCGGCGCAAGTCTTGGGAGGTCGTGGTTCGCTGCAAGCCTGGGTGGACGTGGGCACGCAATACACGCTCAGCCAGGCAACGGCGCTCGTTGCCCTGCACAACGCCCAAGCAAGACTCGCGCCATCTTTGCCGCCATTGGCCTTCACCGACCTGAGCGGGCGCATGACGGGCAAACCCCTTCCGGGTGGATTCCAGATCAGTGCCAGCGCTCTGCAGTTCAACACGCCACAAGGCGCAGGCCTGCCGGCGCTCGATGCCACGTTGAGCTGGCAGAACCCGCCTGGAAAAGGTGCGAGCGGAAGCTTGCGCACCGGGCCGCTCGACCTGCCGGCCCTGGACGCGGTCGCGGCGCAACTGCCCCTACCAGCCACCTGGCACGAACGCCTGTCCCAACTGCAACCGCAAGGCCGAATCGACAGCCTCATGGCCACCTGGCAGGACCCAGCCGGCAGGGCACCCACGACCCTGCCGGCACAGTACAAACTGCAGATCGCATTTACTGGCTTGGGCTGGAACAGCCCTGCCGCGGCCATCACCAATGCGCCGCGGCGCGGCGCCAGCACGCCCTCAGGGGCCGGGTCTGCCGCCGCAGCGGCTGAGGCACTAGCGGGCGATGGCGCGCACCTTCCGCGCGACCTGCCTGGCGTGCAGAACCTGAGCGGCCGCATCCAGGCCGACCAGTCCGGCGGGCAAGCCCAGCTGACGATGCGGCGGGGCGCCATCGCTTTGCCAACAATCTTCGAGGCCGAGCGCCTCCCGGTGGATAGTCTGGCCACCACCCTGAGCTGGAGCCGTACGCCGGACGGACAATGGAGCGTGCAAGCCGCCAAGCTGCAACTCTCCACGCCGGATGCCAGCGGTACCGCAAGTCTGCACTACCAAACGCTCGCTCGAGGGCCTGGCCTGCTCAACCTTACCGCCCGTCTGGACCGCGCCGAGGCGCGCGCCGTGCCGAAGTACTTGCCGCTGGGCATTCCCGAGGGGACTCGCGACTACCTTCGCACCGCCATCGCAGGCGGCAGCTCGAACGACGTGCGCTTCGTCGTTCAGGGCCCTCTTGCCGACTTTCCGTTCAAAAAACCCGGTAGCGGCGTGTTCTCGGTCACAGCGCGCATCGTGGATGGCGCGTTCAACGCAGCGCCCGTGCGCATCCTGACGAAACAGGAGCCGGCGCCGCCCCAGGATGTGCACGCCAACGCCACATGGCCGGCGTTCACGGACATCGCGGGCCTGCTCGAATGCACCGGCCAGGGCCTGCAGATACGCGGCGCCTCAGCCCATGTGTTTGGCGCAAGCCTGCGCAATGTCCAGATCAGCCTGCCCGACTTCTCCAAACCGGTGCTTTCGGCGCGCGGTCAGGTACAGGCGCAAGCCTCGGATGCGCTGCGCTACCTGCGCGAAAGTCCGCTGGACGCCAAGCTTGGCCACGCCCTCACGCAAGCCCAGGCCAGCGGCCCGTTGCAGGTCAACCTGGCGCTGGTGCTGCCCATACTGGACCTGAAAGGCAGCACGGTGCAGGGTCAGGTCAACCTGCTGGGTAACCAGCTGGACTACCTGCCCATCCTGCCGCCGTTCGATGGCGTACGTGGCACGGTTGACTTTAGCGACACCGGCTTTAGCCTGCGCGCCACAGCCCAGAATTTTCTCGGAGGCCCTTTGCAGGTGGCGGGTGGGCAGCGCACCGGCAAGCCGCTACAGCTCGATGCCAGCGGAACCGTCAGCGCGCGCGCGTTGAAGGCTGCGCCGCGTCTGGCGCCATGGCGCGGGCTGTTGCGCCACTTGCAAGGCAGCACGCAGTTCACCGCCCGCATCGGCACGACGCCCGCGGCCGAAGGCACGCAACCCCAGGTGCAACTGCAGAGCAGCCTGGTCGGCATGGCCATCGATCTGCCCCCGCCACTGGGTAAGGCGGCAACGGCGACCGACACCCTGCGCTTCGACCAGTCGGTCTCCACCCCTGCAGCAGGGCCGCCGCAGAGCGTGTGGCGCATCGACCTCGGCGGCGATTTGCGCGCGCAGTTCGTGCGCCACATCACGCCACAGGGTTCGACCTTACAAAGCGGTGGCATTGCGCTTGGGGTGCAGGCCGAGGTGCCAAACCCCACGCAGGGCGTTCAGGCAAATGTGCGACTGCCTCTGCTGGACCTTGACGCCTGGCAGCGCGCGCTGTCCGTCCCGACGGGCGCCCAGGCGGTACAGCCAGGCCAGGCCCCTCCCGCCGACATGTCGGGCTATCTGCCCCAGGCGATTTCGCTTCGAGTGGGCCAGCTGACCGTGTCCGATCGGCTCTTCGATGACGTCGTGCTCGGCGCGACACGAGCCGGTTCTTTGTGGCAGGCCAATCTGGATAGCAAACAGGTCGCCGGTTACGTGGCATGGCAAATGGGCAAGGGCGAGGCCCCCGGAAGCATCACGGCGCGCCTGTCGCATTTGAGCCTGCCCAAGAGCGCCGACCCCGATGTGGAGCGCCTTCTGGAGCACCAGCCCCGGAGCATGCCAGCATTGAACGTGGTGGCCGACGACGTGGATCTGCATGGGCACCACTTCAGCCGTCTCGATGTGCGCGCCACCAACCGTGACGTTGGCGGGGTGAAGGAATGGCGGCTCAACAGCTTCTCGCTGGCCGCGCCCGAAGCCACGGTCACCGGCAGCGGAGACTGGTCGGCCACGGCACCGGGCGCGCTGGCCACGGGCGGCGCCTCCCCGCGGCGCATGGCCATTGGCTTCAGGCTTGTGATCCAGGATGCGGGCGAGCTCCTCGCGCGCCTGGGCAAGCCCGGACTCCTCAAGGGGGGAAAGGGATCGATGCAGGGCACGGTTTCGTGGATCGGCTCGCCTTTGTCGATCGACTACCCCACGCTGTCAGGGCAGCTCAGTGTCGATCTTGGCAAGGGACAGTTCCTCAAGGCCGATCCGGGCATTGCCAAGCTGCTGGGCGTGCTCAGCCTGCAAAGCCTGCCCCGTCGATTGCTGTTCAATTTCAGCGATCTGTTTGAGTCCGGTTTCGTGTTTGACAAGGTCGGCGCCGACGTGCAACTACGCGACGGCGTGGCCAGGACCAACAATTTCAAGATGAGTGGCGTGGCGGCAACCGTGTTTATCGACGGAAGTGCCGATCTGGCGCGGGAAACCCAGGATCTGTATGTGGTCGTGGTGCCCGAGATCAACGCGGGCTCGGCGTCGCTCGCCTATGCTTTGGTCAACCCAGCCGTCGGGCTGGGAACATTCATTGCCCAGCTCATTGCGCGCGAACCACTGATGAAGGCCTTTACGTACGGCTACCACGTCACCGGCACTTGGACGAAACCTGATGTGCGCGCCGCCAGCGACGACAGGACAACGGGCTCTGAGAGCCCCAGTGCCACGGCATCCAGGGCCGAGCAGGCCCGGCAGACACCCGCACCGTCCCTTGCTCCCTGAGACTGCTACGCAATGCCGCCCCCGACACTCACCAACCCAGGACACGCCATGCATGTTGCCGCCATTCAAATGGTTTCAACCACCAAGGTCGACACCAATCTCGCGCGCGCCGATGCGCTGCTTGCCGAGGCCGCCAGGCAGGGCGCGCGCCTTGCCGTGTTGCCCGAATATTTTTGCCTCATGGGTGCCAGCGAGACCGACAAGGTCGCCGCACGCGAGCCGCTCGGGGCCGGGCCCATCCAAGCCTTCCTGGCCGATTGCGCGCAGCGCTATGGCTTGTGGCTGGCCGGTGGTTCCATGCCTCTGGCGTGCCCTGATCCACAGCGGGTGCTCAACGCCACGTTGGTGTACGACCCGCAGGGCCGTCGCGTGGCGCGCTACGACAAGATGCACCTCTTTGCCTTCCAGCGCGGACAGGAGCGATACGCCGAGGCCGACAGCATCACCCCTGGTGATGCACCCGTGGCGTTCGACTGCGAGGGGTTGCGCGTGGGCCTGTCGATCTGTTACGACCTGCGCTTTCCCGAGCTTTACCGCAAGCTCTCCACACCCGACCCCTGCGACGTCTTCCTCGTGCCCGCCGCATTCACGTACACGACCGGCGAAAAGCATTGGGAAGTGCTCCTGCGCGCACGCGCCATCGAAAACCTGGCGTACGTGGTCGCCAGCGCGCAGGGAGGCCGTCACGAGAATGGGCGCCGCACCTGGGGCCACAGCATGATCGTCGACCCTTGGGGCGAAGTGCTCGCGATGCAGGCCGAAGGCGAGGGCGTGGTCACCGCCCATCTGGACCCCGAACGCATCAATACGCATCGCACCAGCCTTCCTGCACTCATGCACCGGCTCGTCTGACGCGCCTCCCGTCGCCGCATTCGCAACGGCCAACCGCATGAATCCGGCACACCGTGCGGCATGGCCACCGCACGGCAAGGCCTTGATTTTTACTTCTGCGGCGGGTAGGCCACGTAGATTTCCACGCGACGGTTGAGCGCACGACCCTCCTCGGTCTGATTGCTCGCGACAGGATTCTGCGGCCCCATGCCCTGCGTGGCAATGCGCTGCGGCGGCACGCCACGCGACACCAGGTAGTTCTTCACACTGAGCGCGCGGTTTTCCGACAAGGGGTAGTTGATCGCGTCACTGCCCGTGTTGTCCGTAAAGCCGAGGATCTGCACCGACTCGGTGGGGTTTTGCATGAGGCCATTGGCCAGTTCATTCAGCGCCGGGTAGAGGTTCGCATTGAGCTGGGCGCTTCCCGTGGCAAAGCCCGCAGCGGCGGGCACATTGATCTTCAGCCGGTTGTCTGCCGTTTGCGTCACCTGCGCGCCAGTTCCAGCAGTGGCCTGCTGCATCTGCTGCTTTTGCTTCTCCAGATGCTGGTTCCAGAGGTAGCCGCCCGCGGCGCCCACCGCGGCGCCCAGAGCGGCGCCCTGCAATGCACTGGAGCCCTTATTGCCGCCAGCCGTGAGCGCGCCGAGCACAGCACCAGCGGCCGCCCCGATGCCAGCCCCGGAGGCCGTGCTCTTCTGCGATTGGCTCATGTCCGCACAGCCACCGAGTCCGAGCGTGGCTGCGACGGTAAGGGCGATGCTTTTCTTCAGCATGGTCATTCTCCTGATGTTGACGTGTCGACAAGGCCCGCGTGGGGGCACACCGGAGCCAGTGTACCGGCCAATCTGGCGCCATGACCAGGTTGCGGGCGTGCTGGTCAGGCCTGAGTTTCAGCGGCTCCTATGGCATTGCGGCCCGGTAAGGCTGGGCTGCAACTCAGGCGCCTTCACTTCGATTTGTTGGGAGCGTGGAACGCACCGGCAACCGCCGTCATCTGCCGGTGCGAATATGCGCGGATGGCGGCCGAATCGCCCTTTGGATTGGCTGTGCGCATGGCGCTCAAGCCGCAGTGGCTCGGCGCACCCCTACAGCCGTGGGTCGGGCGCGCCTTCGCCCCGATGAGGCGCCAAGTGCTGCGGCATTGACCGGCGAGACAGTGGCACAACGCTCCGTGTCGAGAGGCCGTCAGCAAGCTGTCAGCAAACCGATAAACGCAAGGTGGATGACGCTTGCGGCGATACCCGAGCGCGGTACTCGGATACTTGTTCACGAGCGCTTTCCCGCGCGAGCGCAGCGGCCTATAGTGGGTTAGCGAGTGCTTTTTTGAGAGGGGAGTGCCCGGCCTCAAAGACGACCGGCACCTGGTCCGAACGGACGCGCGAGACAAGGAGACGCAAGATGCAAAAGTCGCTTCACATTGACCCGGATAAATGCACCGGTTGCCTTCAATGCGAGATGGCGTGCTCATATGAAAATTATGAGGTATTCAACACCGCAAAGAGCCGCATCAAGGTGTTCGATTTTCACGAGACCGGGCGCAAGGTTCCCTACACGTGCACGCAATGCGACGAGGCCTGGTGTCTGCACGCCTGCCCCGTGGAAGCCATCAAAGTCGATGCCGCGACCGGCGCCAAAATCGTGCTTGAGGACACCTGCGTGGGCTGCAAGGTCTGCACAATCGCCTGCCCCTTCGGCACCGTCAATTACGTCGCGGATACGGGCAAGGTTCAAAAGTGCGACCTTTGCGGAGGAGCGCCCGCCTGCGCCGAGGCCTGCCCAACCGGCGCCATTACGTATGTGGACGCGAGCTGGACCGGGCTGTCGCGCATGCAGCAGTGGGCTGACAAGCTCGGCAACCAGAACGCTGCGGCCTGAAGCCAAAGCTTCAGGATCCCCATCGATCAAAGCAAGGAGACAGAACCATGACCTGGGCTGGAAAGATTTTGCGGGTGAACCTTACGCAAGGCACCGTCAAGAGCGAGCCGCTGAACATGCAATGGGCGCGCGAGTACATTGGACAGCGCGGCCTGGCCACCAAGTATTTTGTCGAGGAGGTCGACCCGAAGGTGGACCCTTTGTCCGCCGACAACAAGATCATCTATGCCACGGGTCCGCTCACGGGCACCATGGTCTCCACCGGCGGACGGTATTCCGTCATCACCAAAGGGGCGCTGACTGGGGCGATCGCTTGCTCCAACTCCGGTGGTTACTTCGGCGCAGAGCTGAAGATGGCAGGCTGGGACATGATCATTGTCGAGGGGGAAGCCCCCAAGCCTGTGTATCTTTACATCGAAAACGAAAAGGCCGAGTTGCGTGATGCCTCCCCCATCTGGGGCAAGACGGTCTGGGAAACCGAGCCGTGGATCAAGAACCACCATCAGGATCCGCTCATCCGTGTCAATTCCATCGGCCGCACCGGAGAGAACGGCGTGATGTATGCAGCCGTGGTCAACGACCTGCACCGCGCTGCCGGGCGCTCAGGCGTGGGCACAGTCATGGGGAGCAAGAAGCTGAAGGCCATTGCCGTACGCGGCACCAAGGGCGTGGGCAATGTGCGTGATCCCAAGGCCTTCTTCAGCGCCGTCAACGCAGCCAAGAAGGTCCTCCACGACAACGCCGTCACCGGTCAGGGCCTGCCCAAGTACGGCACACAGGTGCTGATGAACGTGATCAATGAGATCGGCGCCATGCCAACGCGCAATCACCGGGACGTGCAGTTCGAAGGCGCCAAGGACATCTCCGGCGAGGCCATGCACGAGCCGCGCAAGACGGACGGCAAACCGAACCTCGTCACCAACCAGGCCTGCTTCGGTTGCACGATCGCCTGTGGGCGGATCAGCAAGATTGACGAGCATCACTTCAGCGTGGAGAACAAACCTCAGTACTGGGGTGCCTCGGGCGGCTTGGAATACGAGGCGGCGTGGGCTCTGGGCTCGGCCAACGGCGTGAATGACCTCGAGGCCTTGACCTACGCCAATTTCATCTGCAACGAAGATGGCATGGATCCGATCACCTTTGGCGCCACCGTGGGCGCGGTCATGGAGCTGTACGACATGGGCCTGCTCACCAAGGAGCAACTTGGCGTGGAAGCTCCCTTCGGCTCAGCCAAGGCGCTCACGTATTTTGCCGAAATCACGGCGCGCGGCGAGGGTTTCGGCAAGGAAATCGGTCTGGGAAGCAAGCGCCTGACCGCCAAGTATGGCCATCCGGAACTATCCATGAGTGTCAAGGGCCAAGAGTTTCCGGCCTACGACAGCCGTGGCATTCAGGGCATGGGTTTGGCCTACGCCACATCCAACCGCGGAGCGTGCCACCTGCGCGGCTACACGGTGGCCTCCGAGGTGCTCGGCATCCCGGTGAAAACCGATCCACTCGTTACCGAGGGAAAGCCCGAGCTTGTCAAGGCGTTCCAAGACGCGACCGCCGTATTCGACTCGGCAGGCGTGTGCGTGTTTACGACCTTTGCATGGACTCTTGCCGATCTGCAGCCGCAACTGGCTGCCGCTTGCGACGACGGGTTCACCATGGAGAACTTGGCCACCATCGGGGAGCGCATCTGGAACATGGAGCGCGATTACAACAACCGCGCGGGGTTCACGGCAAAAGACGACACCCTGCCGCCGCGCCTGCTCAACGAGCCGGCGAAGACGGGTCCTGCAAAGGGCCTTGTGAACAAGCTGCCGGAGATGCTGCCCAAGTACTACGAAATTCGTGGCTGGACACCCGAGGGCACGCTCAAGCCTGAAACGCGCGCACGACTGGGGCTGTGACATGCGTCGCCACGTGATTATCGGCAACGGCCCGGCGGGGGTCGTTGCCGCTGAAACGCTGCGCAAAAATGCGCCGGCCGGCGATGCCATCGTGCTTATCGGTGACGAGGACACACCGCCCTATTCACGCATGGCGATCCCTTACCTTCTGCATGGCGACATCACCGAGCGCGGCACATGGTTGCGCAAGGATCCACACCACTGGAAAACCCTGGACATCGCGCTCAGGCGCGACCGCGTTAAGGCACTGGATACCGGGCACAAGAGCCTGTCGTTCGAGTCCGGCGACACGCTGTCATTTGACACCTTGCTGATTGCCACGGGCTCGAGCCCCGTGCTGCCTCCGATCCCCGGAATTCATGCGCAACGCGTGCACACGTGCTGGACCCTTGAGGATGCCCGCGCCATCGAGAAGTTCGCTGTCCCTGGCGCCCGCGTGATCCAGCTCGGAGCCGGGTTCATTGGATGCATCATCATGGAGAGCCTCGTGCGCAGGCGCGTGGCGCTCACCGTGGTGGAAATGGGCGACCGCATGGTGCCGCGCATGATGGGCGAGACCGCGGGGGGGATGATCCGGGACTGGGTACAGGCCAAAGGCGTGCAGGTGCATACGGGCGCCCGCATCGAATCCATCGAGTCCAACCCCCCAGACATGCAGGCGCCGCTGGCTGTGCGACTGTCCAGCGGGCAACGCCTGGCCGCCGATCTTGTTATCAGCGCAGCTGGCGTCAAGCCCAATATCGTTTTTCTCGAGAACTCAGCGGTGCGATGCCTGCAAGGGGTTCTCACCGATGAGACGATGCAAACCAGTGTGCCCGGCGTCTATGCCGCGGGCGACTGTGCCGAGGCGTTCGATGCGGTGTATGGCAAGCCCATTGTCAGCGCCATCCAGCCCAACGCGGTGGACCAGGCCTATGTCGCGGCGCTGAACATGGTTGGCAAACATGCCCAGCTGCGCGGCGTCACGCAAATCAACGTCCTGGACACGCTGGGGCTGATCTCCTGCAGCTTCGGCCAGTGGCAAGGGGTGCCGGGGGGGCAGGGTATCGAGCTGACCGACCGCGCCGGCTTCAAGCACCTCAGCTTGCAGTTCGACGGCGACGTCATGGTGGGCAGCAACAGCATTGGCACCACGGAGCACATTGGCGTGCTGCGCGGCTTGGTGGAAGGGCGCGTCAAGCTCGGCGCCTGGAAGGACAAACTGCTGGCCGACCCCACAGCGCTCATGGAAGCCTATCTTGCGACGGCTCAGGCCCAGAGCCGTCGCAGCCTGCTGGCAGCATGACTGCGGTTCAAGCACCCCCTTCGGGATCCGGGTCCGGCCTTGCTGATGCGACTGCCGGCCCGAGCTTGCGCATCACGCTCAAGTTGATGGCCACGCTCACGGACTATCTGCCGCAGCCACGCCAAGGGCATCAGATCGATCTGGAGCTGCTCGCGGGCACGACGATCCAGGACGTCGTCGAACGCTTCCACTTGCCTTGGCAACTCGTGCATTTGGTGTTGGTCGACGGGGTTTACATCTATCCGGACAAGCGTGACACACGCGAGCTGCGCGACGGCGAGACCCTGGCCATCTGGCCGCCCGTTGCCGGCGGCTGAGTTGCGCATGTTCGGCGCTGACGCTCCAGCCTCGACAGAGCTCGATATGGCCATCACGCGCGCCGATTTCGCGCGGCAGCTGGCCATGGCCTTTGGCCCGCTGCAAACGCCGCACGCCGACACCTACGTCGGGCAAAGCGACTGCTGCGCCTGGTCCATCAGATTGCGACCCGCCACGCCCACACGCTTGGGACGAATCGTGCTGGAACGCTGGACCGTCAGCATCGAGCTCACCACGTCCACCCCTGAGGGGCGGGCGCAATGGTGGAGCCGCTTCGGCGCGTATTTTCAAAAAGGCGGCGGCTAAACCTCACGCCGGGTTGCCATCGCACGGTGGCCTGCAGGGGGGCCCAGCTTGCGCGGTCAGAACGGCCAGTCCTGCGGTCAGCCTCATTTCACAGCTGAGCCGGGCGTGTCCCACCCTTGCGCACCGGGTCCATGCACGGCAAATCCGGCGCATGCCCCAAGTGGATGTTCTTGGCGTCCAGCTAGGCTTCACCGCCCTCAAGGACGGTGCTTGTCACACATGGGGTCAGCGCGCTGTCAAAACTGGGGGGCAAGTTCGCTTTGCGCTCCCGCGCAGCGGTCTGAAGGATTTGAGCGAGAATCGCCGGGATTTCGTACACGGCGCGGTTACGCCGCGCCCTAACCCGCCGCTGATACTGCCCGAGCTGCTGGGTGATGTGATGCACGGCAGCACGAATGCCGCGAAACGAGGGGAGCACCAGGCCCAGGCCTTCCTCGGCGAGCCACTGCGTGTTGTAGCGCTCCTGGGGCATGGTCCAGACATTGCGTGTGACGATCGCAGGCAGACCCAAGTGCAGGGCCTCACTCAGCGAGCCTGGTCCAGGTTTGCCGATGAAAAAGTCGCCAAGCCGCATGAAGTCCGCAACGTCGGTCGTGAACCCCAGGATCACACGCGGGGCTGCCGCAGGAAGCGCACGCAGCTTGGCGGCCAGAGCGCCATTGTGCCCGCACATCAGAACCAGTTGCACATCAGGCAAGCGCTGTGCGATCGCCACCATGCTGCGCGAGCCGTGGCCGCCGAACATCACCACGCCGGTGGGCTGCGCGGGATCCAGCCCATGGGCGGCCGCATCCAGCGCTGGTGCCCGACGGTAGAAATCAGGGCGAATGACCATGCCTGACGTGGCGTGAATACGGCGCTCGTCAAAACCCGCCTGGCGCGCCTGCTCAACCGCCTTGGGCGTGCCGCAAATGAGGTGCTGATCCTGGCCGGGCTCGATCCAGAAATGCGGCGGATGGTCAGCCAAATCCGTGAGCACGGTCACATAGGGCACCCCTGGCAGGCTGCACGCGAGGCTTTCGAAGAGAGCGCGGTTGAAATTGGGAATGAGTGACACCACCATGTCCGGCCGTGTGCGCAACCAATGCTGCCCCAGCACCTTGAGCAAGGTGGGATGCAACAGGCGGATCAACGCCTGCAGCAGGCGCAATTCCGTGTGCAGCCCCAAGGTCAAACCCCGCGCCAGCCGTGCGTTGTAATAGTCTTCCGGGGACAAGCCAAATTTCCGAAAGCTGCCCTGCGGGTCAAGCACCTCGGTGAGGTTCACCAAGCGTACAGTCCAGCCCAACCCGCGGTCGGCGATTGCTTGTTGCAGTGCCAAGGCGGAGGCACGATGACCACCGCCGGCGTTGAAATAGACCAGATCGACCGTGGGCACGCCAGACCTCTGCATCGCGGCTTGGCTGATAGTCAGGCCGCTGCGGCCTCGGCCTCGTCCTCGCCGGGATTGTCCAGGCTAAAAACGTCGGCGTTGTCGTCGTAGGCGTAACTCTCAGCGTACCGGCCCCAGTCAATCGCAGTATCCAGGACGCGCTCGGCCTCCTCCTCGCTGAAGTGATCCTCCAGCTCTGTCCGAAAGCGCGTTCCGGGAGCGCGGTGATTGTGGCGTTCGTCAAGCACGGCGCGGATGCGTGCAGCCAAGGGCACGCGGTCGATAAGGTGGCGTGCAAACAGCAGCTTGCGCTCCTGCACGTCGGCCTCGACAAACGCACGTCCAGCCGTGGTCAGTTCGATATCACCCTCCAGCACCTGGGCGAAGCCCAAAAGCTCCACCGACTCGATCAGGGGAAAAAGGTCATCAACCGAGAAGTGCATGTCTTCAGCCAACTCGGGAAGGCTGATTTGGGTGTTGGCGGTGTTCTGCTCGAGCGAGGCCAGTTCCTCCAGCAGGCCGGCGAGCTGGTTGACTGACACGTGAGGCAACCGGTGGCCGATGCTGATGGCACCGCGCTGGGCAAGGTTGACGCTGGCGGCCGGGCGCGCGGTCATGATGCCGTAGATGTGCTCGACCAGGTCCCGAAACTCCTGGGACTCGCGCTCGCGAGGCTGCGGCAACGAGACGGGAATCTCGGCACGCACGCGCCCGGGGTTGGAGCCGAGCACCAGGATGCGGTCAGCCATCAGGGCGGCCTCCTCGATATTGTGCGAAACCAAAAGAATGCCGCGTGTGGGAATTTTGCGCTCTGCCCACAAGTCCAAAAGATCGGTACGCAGCGTCTCGGAGGTGAGCACGTCCAGGGCCGAGAACGGCTCGTCCATCAGAAGCACGTCCGGATTGATGACCAGGGCCCGGGCGAATCCCACACGTTGGCGCATGCCCCCCGAGAGTTCACGCGGGTAGGCCGACTCGAATCCATCGAGCCCGATCAGATCGATCGCGGCAAGGGCACGCTGCTTGCGCTCCGCGGGCGGCACCTTCAGGGCCTCCAGGCCCAATTCAACATTCTGGAGCACGGTGAGCCAGGGGAACAGCGCGAAACTCTGAAAGACCATCGCCAGCCCCGGCAGCGGCCCCGTAATCGGCCGCCCGCGGTGAAGCAATGTGCCTTCGGTCGGCGGCACGAGGCCCGCGAGCATGCGCAGGAGGGTCGACTTTCCCGAGCCGGAGCGCCCCAGCAGGACGAGAATCTCGCCCTCACGCAGGTGCATGCTCATGTCGTCGAGGATGAGCAAGTCGGAGCCGTCCGGGGCTTTGAAGGCCTTGCGGACGTGTTCCGCTCGAAAGATGTCCACGCCATCCCGCGCACCAGTTGACTGCTCCGGGTGGCCGTCGCCTGTGGCGTGGTGCAGAAGCTGTGGATTGGCGACCATGGTGCGTCCTCGGAAATGCGGTGGAAGGCTCAGTCCAGGCGCACGCGGCGCGTGGCCAGTTCGTAGAGGCGGTGCCAGAACAGGCGGTTGACCAAAATGACATAAAGAGACATCACCCCCACGCCGAGCGCGATCTGCGCGCTTTTGCCTTGGGCCGTGGCTTGACTGATGAAGGCGCCCAGGCCCGTGGCGACCAACGTCTTGTCCCCCCAGCTCACCACCTCGGCAACAATGCTGGCGTTCCACGCACCGCCAGAGGCGGTGACAGCGCCGGTGATGAAGCCGGGGAAAATACCCGGCAAGTAAAGGCGCTTCCACAGCAGCCAGCCCTTGAGGCCGAGACTGCGTGCCGCCTCGCGCATGTCCGTGGGAATGGCAGAGGCCGCGCCGACCACCGAGAACAGGATGTACCACATGCTGCCCAGGATCATCAGTGGGGCCGTCCACGCATTCACGCTGAGATGCCAGTGAACGATGGCCACGACGACAAGCGGAAACAACAGGTTGGCCGGGAATGCGGCCAGAAACTGCGCGAGCGGCTGGGCCGCTTGGGCCCAGCGCGGGCGCAGGCCAATCCACACGCCCACGGGCACCCAGATCAGGGCCGACAGGCCCACCAGGACGAACACCTTGAACCCGGTAATCAACCCGAGCCAAAGAACGTGCCCGACCAGCGGCCATCCAAAGTCTCGCGGCAACACCCGCACCAGGCTGGCCAGCGCCCAGATCGCAAACGCGACCACTGCCGCGTAGAACAACCCGTCACCCCAGCGGCGGTGAGCTCCGGGTTTGGGGCGCTGCTCGCTCACACGCGGCGTCAGGCGCAGCGACAACTCCCACAGCGCGGCCGGGACCGCCGCCAGTTGACGCAGCAACTGGGTACGCCGCAGGAAGTCGAGCACAAAAGAGCGTGGCGCCTCGCTCGCTGTGGTCATCTCAAACTTGAACTTGTCCGCCCAGGCCACGATGGGCCGAAACATCAGGGTGTCGTAGAGCAATATGATGATGATCATCGCGCCGATGGCCCAGCCGATGGCCACCAGATCCTTCGCCGCGATCGCCTGGGCGATGTACGAGCCGATTCCAGGCACGGTCACGGTCTGGCCGGCCACGGTGATGGCTTCCGATGCCACGACGAAAAACCAGCCGCCGGACATCGACATCATGGTGTTCCACAGCAACCCCGGCATGGCGAAAGGCAATTCCAATTTCCAAAAGCACTGCCAGGCATTGAGCCGATACAGCGTTGCCGCCTCCTGCAGGTCGCGCGGCACCGTTTTGAGGGATTGGTACAGACTAAACGTCATGTTCCACGCCTGCGACGTGAACACGGCAAAAATTACCGATAGCTGCACGCCGATGAGGCTGTTCGGAAACATGGCCATGAATCCGGTCACGGTGATCGACAGATACCCCAGGATGGGCACGGATTGCAGCACGTCCAGGACGGGAATGAGCACGCGCTCGGCGTAGCGGTTGTGGGCCGCCAGCCAGGCGTAACTGAGCGTGAACACGAACGAGACCACAAGCGCCGCCAGCATGCGCAAGACCGTATACAGCCCATATTCGGGCAAAGCCAGAGGTGACAGCGAAATGGGCATGACCTGCCCCAGCCGATAGGGCACGGCCATCTGGTGTCCGGCATGGCTGACGATGAAGAACAGCGCGATGACCAGAGGCAACGCAATCAAGTCGCGCCGGTTCGGCACGGGCAAGGGCAGGCGGCGCAGATCAAGGGACATGGGTATTGCAGGTACGCACCAGTGCCGCAAGCCGCGGCGGGTCATTCCAGCAGTCTATCGGCAGCATTGTGACAATGCCGCCACATGGCAACGCGAGGGTCGTCCGTTGGCCACCAAGACGATTCTCGCCACAGGTCGTTTTACCATGCGGCAATCGCTTCCTTGCCCCACGCTTGGCCCTGCGCCTTCAGTCCATGCACATCCGCCGTTATCTGCACGTTTCGCTCGCCGCAGCCGCGGTCGTGATTCTGCTCAAGATGCTCGCATGGAAGCTCACTGGATCGGTGGGATTCCTGTCGGATGCCATGGAATCGCTCGTCAACGTGCTGGCTGCTGGCTTCGCCCTGTTGATGGTGAGTATCGCCGGTCGCCCTCCGGACGCTGACCACCCCTTTGGGCACACCAAGGCCGAGTACTTCTCCAGTGGCATTGAAGGGCTGTTCATTGGACTGGCCGCCGCCCTGATCCTCGTCGAGGCCGCGCAGCGCCTCATTGCGCCACACCCCGTCCACTCCGTTCCGGTCGGTGTTGCGCTCATCGCCTTGGCCACGGCGGTCAACGGACTGGTGGCGGCATGGATGCTCAAAGGCGCGGAGCGCTTGCGCTCGATCGTTCTTGAGGCCGACGCTCGCCACCTTCTGGCTGATGTGTGGACCAGCGCCGGCGTCATGGGTGGCGTTGTCCTGGTCCCGCTGACCGGCTGGCTGTGGCTCGACCCGGTGGTGGGCATCCTGGTGGCCCTGCACATCCTGCGCGAGGCTTACCAGCTCGTTGCGCGCTCAGTTGACGGACTGATGGACAAGTCCCTGCCGGACGTTGACCTTCTCGCGGTGGAGCAGCTTCTCGAGCCTTATCGGAGTGCCGACGTACAGTTTGACCATGTTCGCACACGCCGGGCCGGCACGCGCCGATTCGTGGGCATGCATATGCACATGCCTGCGCACTGGACGCTGGGCCAAGCGGCGCGCTGCCGCCTGGCCGTGGAAAAAACCCTCATGGACGCGATGCCTGGCATCGGACTGACGATCGAAACGCTGCCTCAGGGCGAGGAGAGCCACCAGGAGGAGCGGAGCCCCAGGGAGCCGATGCCCTAGGCCACGAGCACAATCGGTGAGATCATTGCGGTGCGGGACACGCAAGCGCGGACCGGGGTAAATTGAAACCCGGCGCGGGTTTGCACCTGTGCCTGCGCCACTTTATCGCCACACGACCCCCATACGCCAAGACACCGGAGCCCGCCATGCGTCTCAGCAGCCGTTCTTTCCAGGATCAGCACGCCCTTGCGCCGCAATATGCGTTCTGCAAGCCCGCGTCCGTCGGACACGTCGCGCTTTCGGATAACCGCAATCCGCACCTCGCCTGGAGCGAGGCGCCAGCGCAGACGCGCAGTTTCGCGCTGATCTGCCATGACCCCGACGTGCCGAGCGCCGCCGATGATGTCAATCGTGAGGGCCATACGGTACCAGCGTCTTTACGCCGCGTGGATTTCTTCCATTGGGTTGTCGTCGACATCCCTGCCGATTGGCGTGAAATCGCCGAAGGTGCCATGAGCGCCGGTGTGACGGCGCGCGGCAAGGGCCCGCTGCCAGGCCCCGCGCCGCGTCACGGCATCAACGACTATACGGCGTGGTTCAAGGGCGACCAGGACATGGAAGGTTTGTATTACGGCTACGACGGCCCCTGCCCGCCGTGGAACGATGCGCTCCTCCACCACTACACGTTCACGCTATTTGCGCTGGATCTTCCGCACTGTCCCGTGGACGGCGCCTTTACGGGGCAACAGGTGCGCGACGCCATCGCCGGCCACGTGTTGGCACAGGCGGCGATCACCGGCACGTACACCCTCAATCCAAACCTGGCCAAAGGAGGCTGAGCCGCGCAGCGGTATCGGGCCAGCGGCCTGTCCGGCGCCCCAGTGCAGAGGGAAACCAACAGCCATCTACACTGCGCGCATCCTTGCGCCAGCACACAACACCATGTCCCAGGATGTCCCAAGCAAAAAGCCGCTCAATGTGCAACTCCAGGGCCTCATCGGCATCCTTGTGGGCATTCTTGCCCTCGTCATCGTCCTCGGGCTGCTGCGTTGGCGGCGCGATGGCTTGCCGGTCGACCCCGCCGAGCTGCAGATGAGCGCATCCTCCCCCTGCATGGTGCAGGCCATCAACGCCGCCACCGCGGGTGGCAAGCCCATTACCTACAGCCAGCTCGACACGCTCAAAGCCCGGTGCGGGCAATGAGCCTGTCCTGGGCTTGCGACGGCCTTACTTCTTGCCCTTGATGCCGTCGATGTAGTCGGCGATCACGGCGACCTGCTCCTCGGGGATCGGCGCCTTGAACACGTTCTTCATCTTGTTGACCTCCGCCAGCCAGGCGGCCTTGCCAAGGTCTGGCTGGGTCATCACCATCCCCACCGAGTGGCACATCAGGCAGTAACTATTGGCGGCCTTGGCACCAGCCGAATCGCCCGGGAATACGCGCGTGCTTTCGGGCAGCTTGACGCTGGTGCTTTTGAGAGTGGCAGCCTCGGCCGTGTTGCCCAGGAGCGAGGCCACCGTGGCGGATGCGACGAGCGCCAGGCTGAAGGCTGCGATGCGTTGTGCGTTGTTCATGCGTGTCTCCTCGTTCAAACCGCCATCACGGTGGTGCTCTCCACCACGTTGCGCATGAACCCGCCGGGGTTCCAGTTCGGCGTCATGGGCTGCTGCAGGCCGTCGCTGTTGGTGCAGCGGGCCATGAGCGTTTGCGCGCCCCGGTCCAGCTTCACATGCGTGGTCCATTGGCGGAAGCTGTACTTGCCGTAGTCCCTGCCGAGCTGGGTCGGCATCCAGCTCTTGCCACCGTCGATCGACAATTCCACCATCTTCACGCCGGTATCGCCACCGAAGGCAATGCCGCGCACCAGCTCGGGTCGGCCTGCTGGCACCTTGGCGCCCGTGGTGAGGTTGGTGACGAAGGAGCGCGGCACCATCTTGTTGATGGGCACGAACTTCACATCCTTCTCGCCAGGCGTCATGTTGGCCTGCGGCCAGTTGTCGGGAATGGTGTAGGCCGGATGCATCCAGAAATTGGTGTCCTCGTGGTCAAGCACGGTGACGTGCTGCAGCATCTTGGTCCAGTAGGTGGCGTACCAGCCGGGAACGACGAGGCGGAAGGGAAATCCGTTGAGCAGTGGCAGCGACTGGCCGTTCATTGCCCAGGCGATCATCACTTCACCGTCTCGGGCATGGTCCACATTGAGCGATTTCTTCAGGTTCGGCGCCGTGGGAATCACCGGACGCTCGGAACCCTCAAACTGCACCTGCACGGCGCCGGGTTTGACCCCAGCCTCGTCCAGCACGTCCTTGAGCCGCACGCCCACCCAGCGGGCGTTGCCCATCGCACCATTGCTCCATTCGCCGCCGGCAACGCGCGGCTGAAAGAATCCACGTGAATTGCCTGAGCACTGATTCACCGCGGCGAGTTCGACGCGCTTGAACTTGCGCATGAGGTCGAAGACGGTGAGCTTGAGCTCCTTGTTCACATGCCCGCCGATGGTCACGGTATGGGTCCTGGGGTCCATGTGCGTGGGAATGTCGGCCCAGTGCCAACGCACGTAAAACTCATTGACCGGGGTGAACACACCCTTGTCGTAGACCGAAAACGGCGTCTCCAGCAGCGGTGGGCGAGTGCGCTGCAAAATCATCGAACCCTTTTGCGGAAAGGCATTGGTGAGCCGTCGCTCGTCCGGCCCGCCGGGCAATGGCAGCTTGATCATGTCGGCCGCCAGCGCACCACGCGCCAGCAGCGCCGAGCCCAGGCCAAGCGCGCCAGCCTGCAACAATTGCCGACGCAGAACGATGTCGATTTCGGGTTTCTTGGATGTCATGATCGATGCCTCCTCCAGGTTTTCTCAGCCAATGCGCGCTTGAAATCCGCCAGGAATGGCGGATGGAGATATTCCATGTTGTTTCACGGACAAAGACAAATCACTGTTTTCGATGAAATCAACGCAGTTTTCTGATGGATGATTCACCAATCAAGCCTTGCTTGGCGCACAGCGTCCACCGCCTGCGTATGCGCGACGACGCATAAACAAGCCTGTACGCGGCTCATGCGTTGATCCCGCCATGCTGTGACGGAGAAAACCGGATTTCGCGAAATCACTATCCCCTGTATTTCGTTATATTTACAAGGATATGACGCCGACCGCTTCGAGTTACATTTGGTCACCTCTATCGCAAACGGCCATGGAAAACCTGTTTACCTCGGCACTGTCGTGCCAGCGCATTGCGCATCGCGGCGGCGGCTGGCTGGCTCCGGAAAACACTCTTGCCGGTTTCCAGGCGGGATTGCAAGCGGGGTTCAGGGCCTTTGAATGCGACGTCAAACTGAGCGCCGACGGCGTGCCCTTCCTGTTGCACGATGACTTGCTGGACCGCACCACCGAGGCCTCAGGGCGCGCCAGCCGGCAGGCTTGGGCGCGGCTGGCGCAACTCGATGCGGGCACCGCATGCAAGCCGCGCCTGGCTGACCAGGCCCCGCCGGGGGAAGGCCGTTTGCACACGACCGGGAGCCCCCAGCAGCGCATTGCGTCGCTGCAAAGCGTGGCGGCGCTGCTCGCCGGGCGGGACATCTGGCTCAATCTGGAAATCAAGACCGACGCTGATGCGAGCGCCACGCGGCAGGCCGAGTGGGGCGCTCGCATTGCCCAGGCTGCAGCCAGACTCTGGGCCGATGCCGCGCAACCACCCTGCCTGTCTTCGTTCTCCATCCCGGCCTTGCAGGGCGCAATGCACGCGGCGCCGCTGCTGCCCCGTGCCTGGTTGTGCGAAGCCCTGCCGCCGCACTGGCGCGAGCCCGCGCAAGCTCTGGCGCTGCGCGCCTTGCACCTCGATGCCAGGGCGTGCACTCCAGAGCTCGTGCCAGCCGTTCACGCTGCCCGTTTGCGGCTGCGGCTGTACACCGTGAACGACACAGCGGCCCTGGCACAATGGTGTGCGGCGGGCGTCGACGGCATCTTCACCGACGCGCTCGAGCTCGGCCCGGGCGCGCCGCCCGCGGCCGGCCTCGACTCCTGAGAACAACGCCAACTCGCCCGATCGTTTTCCTCCCGCTTGGGAGTGCCCGACCCGATACGGCAGATCCCGCAGCACGCACAGCCATGACCGAACCCTCCCGCCTGGGCATTTTGTGTGCCATGCAGGCCGAGCAGCAGATGCTGCTGCAACAGCTCATCCCCACGCAGCCGCACCGCCTGCATGGCAAGCGCGTTTATCACCACGGCCAGCTGCACGGGCACGAGGTGGTGATGGCGCTGTCGGGCATCGGCAAGGTGGCAGCCGCGACCAGTGCCACGAGCCTGATCGCCGAGTTCGGTTGCGATGTCCTGTTGTTCACAGGCACGGCCGGCGGATTGGGTCAATCGGTGCAAATCGGCGATATCGTTGTGGCGACGAGCTTCCTGCAGCACGACCTGGATGCCTCGCCCCTGTTCCCGCGTTTCGAGGTTCCCCTGACAGGGCGCAGCCGCTTTCCCGCCAACGACCTCTGGGCGACGCGGCTGCTGGCAGCCGCGCATGCAGCCGTGGACCGCACATCACACAGCGCTGCAGGCCGCGCGCGTCTGCAGCGGCTGAGCATTCAAGCTCCGCGCGCCCACGTGGGTCTGCTAATCAGCGGCGACCGCTTCGTCGGCGGCGCTGACCAGGCGCGGGGGATCCGCGCGTTGTTGCCCGACGCCATCGCGGTGGATATGGAAAGTGCCGCAGTGGCCCAAGTCTGCGCAGACTATTCCGTGCCATTCGCCGCCGTGCGCAGCATCTCGGACCGCGCCGATGCGACCGCCCACATCGACTTCGAGCGATTCACGGCGCTCGTGGCGCGGCACTACAGCGCCGCGGTGCTCAAACTGGCTCTGCAGGCGGCGTAGCGTCAGCAATCCGGCGTGCAGGTCGCCCGGCCACCAGCGCGAAGGTGAAAAACCGGCACTCGATCGGCCCGTTGTAGACGACATGCCGGCGCGTGGGCTTCAACCGCAGGGCGCGATCCGCGTGCAGATCGGCCAGCAACAGCCCCGCGTGCCAACCCGCGAAGCGGCGCTTAAGCACGTCGCCCAAGCGCGGAAGAAATTCGTCAGCCTCGCTCCCCTTGGCTTCGATGCGCTCGGCATAGGGGGGATTGGTCACAATATGGCCAGCCTGACCGGCAGCGAGAACTGCTGGCGGCTGGGCATCCATCACATCGGCCTGTTTGAATTCGATGGCGTGCTCGACTCCGGCCAAGCGCGCGTTGGCTTGCGCGATCGCCACCATGCGCGGGTCGATGTCCGAGGCGATGATGGGCGCGGGCGCATCGCGTCGCATGGCCCGTGCTGCCTCGCGCAGACCTTCCCAACGCGCAGCGTCGAAGCCCGCAAGCCGCTCGAACCCGAACGTGCGGTTCAGCCCCGACGCAACGCGGCAAGCGCTTTGCGCTGCCTCGATGGCGAGCGTTCCCGCCCCGCACAGCGGGTCAAAGAAAACGTCCTGCGGCGTCCAACCGGACAGCCGTACGAGACCTGCGGCCAAGTTTTCCTTGAGTGGGGCTTCCCCATGCTCGGCACGCCAGCCGCGCTTGAACAGCGCTTCCCCCGACGTATCCAGGTAGAGCAACGCGTCCGCCGCGCCAAGGTGCAGGTGAATGCGCACGTCGGGGTTCTGGCGGTCCACACTGGGCCGCTCTTGCCCCAGGCGGCGAAAGTGGTCGCAGACGCCGTCCTTGACGCGCAATGCTGCGAACAGGAGGCTATCGGGAAAATTCGCGGATGGTGCGGATTCGACGCTGCTTCGCCAGACCGTGCGCGCCGCCGGCACTTGCGGCGGCGGCAGCGTCGAGCCACGCTCGGCGGTCACGTCCACCCGCAGGGTCTGTTCGGGGGTGAACCAGCGCTCCCAAGGCAACGCAAGCGCCAGACGGTACACGTCGTCCGCATGCGCCGCGGCGGCGCGACCCATGCGCAGCAGGACACGCGACGCAATGCGGCTATGCAAATTGAGAAGCATCACATCAGCGAGCGTTCCGCGCGCGGGCACGCCACTGGCCACCGGTTCGCGCACATGCAAGGTGGGGCTGGCAAGTTGCTCCATCTCGGCCACGAGCGACGCCTCCAGCCCGCGCGGGCAGGGCAGAAACAGGGAATGCTGATCGGACATGGCGTGCTCGCGGGAAAAGTTCGCAGCTTAGCGCCACAGACGAGCAGCGGGCGCCGTGCTTGCCTCTGCCGTGGAGGGCGAAGTAGCGTACGCGGGCCCGCGCCCGGACCTGCCGCATGCCGTCGAATCGTCGCGCGTGGTTGCGGCACGACCGGCTCCACCGCTTGTGCGCACCAGCGGCATTGGTACAAGCTATAGGACCTGGCGCGCCGGCTCACAGGTAAGCTGACGTGAAACGGGGACATCCCTGGAGCGCGCGCATGCAGCGACGCTGCGGGCCCTATCGCCATCTTTGCCCCTCTTGCACTTCGCACCATGAACCTCCGCATTCGATTTCTCTCACCCGCCGTCGTCGCGGCGCTCCTCGGTCTGGGATGCGCCGCCCACGCAACGCCCCTCCATGCGCAGTCCAACTGGGTGCTTGGGATCCAGAACGGTTTGGTCCAGGAAAACGCCGTCGCCTCTGGCAATACCTCGCAGGCCCTGGCCGATGTCATCGGCAATGCAACCGGCCATCGGGTGATCTGGGAAGACCACTTCACGGCCCAGGCGGCGAGTTCGGCACCGCAGGGGCAGGGATACGACTTTGCCTTCGTCAAGCCACCCAACCTGACCGCGTCGTTGCTGTCCAAGGGTTGGCGCCTGGTGGCTGTGGCGCAGTCGCCGGTCGAGTTCGGCACGGATCTCATCGCCCAACCCTGCCCCGACAAACCAGGCCAGGTGCTACTGGGCGGGCCGACTCTTGCGCTCCTGGGCCTTCAGCAAAACATTCCGCAGACTTGTGTGCCGCCGAGCGCTGTGTGGTCGTCGCCGGCAGCCTTCATCCTGGCCCCAGCCAAGGGAAGTCTGGTTGACGAGGTAGCTCAGAAAATGTGGCGCGAGCATGCGCCGGTCGTACCCGGACATGCGGTCTACGCGAAGTATCAGAATGCTGTCACGGGCTTCATGCAAACCACGCACGTTGCCGTCATCGGTGCGGTCACACCCATCCTGTCCCGAGCCTGGAAAGCCCATGGCGGGGTGGTCCTGGCACACCAGCCCATGCCATTCTGGGCACTGCTCGCCGCGCCCAAGGTGCCCTCTGCCAGCGTCGTCAATGTGCGCACCGCATTGCTTGGCGCCGAATCCGGAAGCGTGAACAAGGCGTTGCACATCGCGGGCTGGGAGGCCGGCAGCGCCAAGCCCTATGTGGCGTTCATGCAATGGCTTCGCGAAAAGTCATGACGGCGAGAGCGCGGATGGATCCAGGTGGACGTTGCTGCAAAGCCACCGGCCTTGATCGCCGAGCCCGTGCGGGAGGCCACGGGCT
>JAGWOZ010000075.1 GCA_028870715.1 Betaproteobacteria bacterium
CGGCCTTCGATGTTGGGCGGCCGTGTTTCCAGACGGACCACGTGGGGCTGCTGCAACTGCAACTCGGCTGCATCCTCAATGGTCACAATGCGCTCGGTCGCCGGGATGAAACCCGAGATGATGTTGAGCAGGGTCGTTTTGCCGCCGCCTGTTCCGCCGGAAATGAGGATATTCACCTTGGCCCGGGCCAGGCCTTCAAGGATGCGCGCCATCTCCGGTGTGAGGGTCTTGTTCGTCACCACGTCGGCCATGGTGAGCGGCACCACCGAGAAGCGGCGGATCGACAGCAGCGGCCCGTCCACGGAAACGGGCGGAATCACCGCGTTCACGCGCGATCCGTCGGGTAGGCGGGCGTCAACCATGGGGCTGGACTCGTCGATGCGGCGTCCCACCCGCGAGACGATCTTGTCGATGATGCGCATCAGGTGCGCCTCGTCAGAGAATCGCACGTCGGTGAGCTGGAGCTGGCCGCGTCGCTCGACGAACACCCGTGCATGCGTGTTCACCAGAATGTCAGAAATCGTCGGATCGGCCAGCAGCGGCTCCAGTGGCCCAAGCCCCAGCATCTCATGCTGGATGTCGCGCACCAGACTGCGGCGCTCGACGTCGTTGATCACCAGGGGCTCCTCGGCCAGTAGCCGCTCCACCAGGATGCCGATCTCGTTGGACAACTGCTCGGGCGCCATGCTTTCCATGGCCGCCAGATCCAGGCGTTCGAGCAGGCGCTGGTGGATGCGTGTCTTCACCTCCTGGTGTTCGGCGGCGGGCGCTGGCTCCCGCCGGTGAATTACCTGCACGGTGGCCGGATCCTGGCTGATGCTCTCGAGACGGTCTCGCAGCGACATGATGGTTCTCCCGATCGTTCAGGCCTTTTGCTCGCGGCGCTTCAGCCGTGTGAACCAGCTGCCCTGCGGGTCGGCGGGAAGCAGGCCCTGCACAAACTCCTGCAGGGCCTTGGCGACTGGGTTATTGCGCGCCACGTCCAGCATGGGCTGGCCGTGGTTGACCGAAGCCGCCACGGCCGCGTAGCTGTTGGGAATCAGAAACGGTCGATCGCAACCCAGAACACGTTCAACGTCGTCCAGCGTGATCTCGCTTCCGCGCTCGAAGCGGTTGACAATCATGTGAATCTTCTCCTTCGCGTAACCGAGGGAGCGGAACACGGTGAGCAAACGGTGCGCATCGCGCAGGAATGGCAGCGTCATCTGCATAACGGGGAACACGCGACGGGCCCGATCGAGCGCCTTGATCGTCACCGCGTCGAGCGAACGGCCGATGTCGATGATGACGAAGTCATACTGAGCCACGGCCAGGTTCAGCAGCGCATCGACATGTTCGGGGCGAACCTCCATGGCCTGACCAGGGTCTTCCGGGGCCGCCAGCACTCCGAAGTGCGGGTTCACCTGCACAAGGCTGGCCGCGAGGAAGGACGCGTCCAGGCGGTGGATGTTGCGCGCTACGTCCGCCAACGTGGTCTTCGGACTGTGATCATGCACAAACAGCACGGCGTCGCCGAACTGCAGGTTGAGATCGATCAGGATGACCTTGCGGCCCTCGGAGGCCAATTGATGAGCCGCGTTGGCGGCGATGAACGTGGAACCGCTACCGCCCTTGCAGGGGATGAAGGCCAGGATTTCGCCTGAGCGACGCCCCGGCAGCGCGCTGCCCAGCTTCTGATCGGCGCGCCCGATGGCAGCCAGCAGGCTTTCGGCGTCCACGGGCGAGGCCAGAACCTCGCGCACGCCTGCGCGCATGGCGCGCAGCAGAAACTCGGGCGTGTGGTTGGCGCAAAGCATGATGGCCACGAGCTGCGGCCGCAGCATCGTCACCGACTCCAGTTCCGCAAGCTCGCCGGGGTCGCGGCACATGCAGTCGAGGATGACCAGATCGGGCTGCGCCTGATTGACGACGCCGCGCAGCTTGCTCATCCCGCCTTCGGCGAGGTGCAGCATCTGGGGCTGCTGTCCGGCGTCACGCAGCAGTTGCCCGATGAGTTCAAGACTGCTGGGGCTGGGCGAGATGACAGCGATGTTCAACATGGCGCGATGTCCGAATGCTCAGAAGCAAACCGGGTTTTCTTGCCCGGCACTGTTGATACTCTGCATGCTCTCGCGTGGCAGCGTGGTCGAGAAGGCCGGCACTGAAGGCATGAGAAAGCCCATGAAGGGACTGATGAAGGGGATCTGATAGCCGCTGATGGACACCGTCACGCTCGTGCAGGTGCTGGACGTGCAACCCGAGGGGTTATAGGCGACCGACAACTGGGCGCTCGTCAGGTTCTGATTGAGCAGGACCTTGCGCATGTTGGATAGAACGCTGGGGTCGCCAACGTCGCAGACCACAGCCATGCGCGCACCGAGGCGTGTGGCCTCGGCCGCAGCGTTCCACTGGAACAGGATCCGGCCAAAGTCGATGATTGCCAGCAGCACTGTGAAGAACACCACAGCGACGAGTGCGAACTCGACAATCGCAGAACCCCGCTGCCGCGCCGATAGGGTCGGATGGGCTCGAGTGGAGGGGGCGGTGCGCATGGCAAGAGTCACGACTGGCGCATCACGGTGCTGATGGTGCCGAAGGTGAACGACGGCAAGCCGAAGTTGAGTCCGAAGGCCGCAAAATCGACGCCGGACTGGAAGATGTACCCTTGAATCTTCACGGCGACGAGGTTGATGCCGCCAGTCAGTGTGTAGGGCGGATCACCCGCGCACTGCGAGGCGTCGACGCTGTCGCAGATCACCACCATTGCCGGCGCCAGACCGGGAACGAGTGCTGGCCCGGAGCAGCCCGTGTTGCCATACACGGCCAGGCACAGCGCAATCGCCTTGGCCGCTGGGTCCCCGGGAGCCTGGGTCGAGAGGTATCGGCACGCGTCGCGCGTTGTCTTGGCCAAGGTGTCGTATTGGAACAGGGCGCGGCTGAATTCGGTGATGCCAAAGAGAATCAGCAGCAGCAGGGGCAGCAGCAGTGCGAACTCCAGCATCGCCACACCGCGCTGCGTACGGAAGAGGCGATGGCGCGTCATGATCATTGCACCAGCGTGGGAACCATTGGCCCGAAACTGCCTCCCGGCAGGCCGGTCGTGGCGCATGGATTGCCAGGTGTGTTCGACAGCCCCTCGAACTCGACACTAACGGCGCCTGCTCCATTCTTGTCGGTGATCGGATTGAGCATTAGCACGCAGGCATATCCCTGCACGGGGGTGGACTGTGGATTGGAGCCTGTCAACAGGGAGCAGTCGATGATCGGAGCCACGGCAATGCGGCGGTTGCCGGCTAGCGGGCTGGGCAGCACGTTGGCGTAGTTGTTCCCGAGCCCCATCGGATTGGAGGGCTGATAGGGCAGACTCTGGGCCTGGGAGGTCACGAAGTTGGACGCCGTGGCTTTGTCTCCCGCAGCATCGACGCACGTCGAGGCGTTGCCGCCATAGGCATTGAAGGCGCATGGCCAGGTGAAGCTGTTGGCACCGCTTGTGGATGACGCCGTGTAGGCAATCCCGGTCTTGTCGGGCTGCGCGCTGCTTGGCGTGAGGTTGCTGGTGTAGAGGCCAAAGCGCGTGTTCCAGTATTTCGACAGCGCGGTGAGCTGGCCCTGTTGGCCGACCAGTGTGCCCACAGGCGGCAGGTTGCATTCACCCGTTCCCGTGAGCATGGCATAGAGCTCGTTCGCCCCGCCGCTTGGCGGCGTGAAGTCGATCCAGTTGTAGCTGCCCGTGTTCGGTCCGCCTGGAGCATAGAGTCCGGTCAACCATTGGCCGACGGTGAGGCCGTAGTCGTTGGATGCGCCTTGTGAATTCGGGCCTTGGCAAATGCCCAGCGGAATCGCGCAACTGGTCACCGATGGCGACAGTGTGGCCACGGCCATGGCGTTGACCGTCTGCGGGCCAAAACCGAGCAAACGCATGAAGTACATCACGATGCCGGTCTGTGGCAGACTGCACATTACATACTGCGAGTTCGGACTGGCGCCGCCGGCGATGGTCTGGTAGACGGAGTCCGATCCCCCGGAGCCGCTCAGCACCGTGCTGAAGCTGATGTTGTCAGGCCCCAGCGCAGCGTTGGTCGATTGCAGGTCGACCAGATTGCGGTTGCCCACTGCAATGCCGGCAGCCTCGGCATTCTGCAGGAATGTTCCCGGGCACGTGCCGCCGACGGCCGAGGCACTGCAGGTGAGTTCGCGCGCCGCAGCCAAAGCGCAGGCGTCGGTGGCGTTTTGCAACTCGGTCTTGATGATGAACATGCGACCGAGGTCGACGATGAGCCCGAGAAAACCGAGCATCACCACGAGCGCCAGCGCCACCATGACGATGATGGCGCCCTGCTGGGACGATCGCCGCGCATGTGGCCATTTCATGGCATTCGCCTGGACCGTTGGGGGTACAAGGGGCTCACTGACCCCCGCTACTGCTGCCACCGGCGATCGTGCCACCGATGTTGATCACGTTGAAGGCAGGCGGCGGCGACTTGTAGCTCTGGTGGTAGCGGTCGATCACCGCCTGTGCGGATTTGCCGTCCAGGCCCGCAGGACGGCTTGGCTGGATGCCGGCCTGGGGGTCGATGTATTGCGCTTGCTTGTCGTACAGGACGGCTTGGCCGAAGCTCGAATCGAGCATGGGCGTGGGGCTGCTGCATCCGGTGAGGAGGCCCACAAGCGCGATGGATAAAAGGATCAAGCGTTTCATGATGTGCGCTCCTGTTGGGGGGGCTCGTTCAATGGGTTTCGAAGCCGCCGGCAGCAGCGGGGTTGGCCGGTGCCGAGGTTGGCGGGATCGAGCCTTCCATCTGCCCCTTCAGGAAGAAGTCGGTGTAGCTGGGCGTGATGAACCGGTCAGTCGGCAGCGCGTAGTGGGCCGGCAGTGGCTTCACCAGATGAGGGGTGATGACGAACACCAGTTCGGTCTGATTCTTCTGGAACTGGCTGCTGCGGAACAAGGGCCCCAGCACCGGGAGGTCACCCAAACCAGGGACACGCTTGATGGTTTCGTTGGCGTTGTTCTGGATCATCCCGGCAATCGCGAAGCTCTGGCCGTCGCCGAGTTGCACGGTAGTCTGCGCGCTGCGGGTGGTGAAGGTGGGCAAAACCGCGGTGACACCGCCGACCGTGGTGAACGGGGAGCCGGTTTGCGACAGCTCGGAGACCTCGGAGCTGATCCTGAGGTTGATGTTGCCGTTGTTCAGGACCACCGGGACAAACTTCAGACCGACGCCAAAGCTCTTTTCTTCCAGCGTGATGGTCGGCACGCCGCTGATGGCATTGGTCTGCGCCACCGGGATGAAGATCTTCCCGCCAGACAGGAAGCTGGCCTCCTGCCCGCTGATGGTCATGATGTTGGGCTCAGCGAGGACGCGCACGACGCCGTTGTTGTTCTCCGCATTCACCGCGACCAGGCGGTTGGCGCTCTGGATTGCGGCGAACACCCCAATGTCGCTGCTCAGCACGGCCGCTGCGGCACTGTCGAGAATGCTGCCGCCGGCTGAGAAGAGGTTGGCGCTCCAGCCGCCAATGGCACCGCGGGCGCGGATTTCGGCGCCAAGGCTGTCCAGCAGTGTTTTGGAGATCTCCGCCACCTTCACGTCCAGCATCACCTGCTGCGGCGCGCTTACATGGAGCATGTTGATGACTTTGCCCTTCGGTGCGTAGGCTTCGGCAATGGACATGGCGCGTCCGACTGCCGTGGTGTCGCGGACCAGGCCGGTGAGGATGTACGAGTCAGCAGCTGCCTGCACCTTGATCCCCTTGTCCTCCGGCAGCAGGAGAGCGAGCTCGCTTTGCATTGCCGTGGGGTCAACGGCCACCGTCACGTCCAGCACCGTGCATTGCCCATTGCGGCTTTGCACGATGACATTCATGGTGCCGGCGCGCTTGCCCAGAAGGTAAAGCTCGCTGGGGCTCAGCAGCATCACGTCGCTGTCGCCCACGCCGTTGGTGTTCGCATTCGGCACCGCGCTGGCTTGTGGTTGCGACGCGCTGAGGCCGCCCTTGGCCTTGGCGCCTTCGGGCTCGGCCACGGGCTTGCCCGCGGCGCCGCCCGGCAGCCCTCCAATGAGCACCCGGATGGCTGGTTGGGGCAATCTGACGAGCGTGGACTTGCCCAGAGTAATGGTCGCCGCGGTCGACATGGTGATGCTGCTGCATGGCGGGGCGGAACTGGCGGAGAATCGCGCCGCAGGCAGGGCGGCTATGGGAGCGGGATGCATCGGCACGGCATGCGCCGGGCCAGCGGGGTCGAGGAGCGCTGCGGCGCAGGCGATCACCAGCAAGGTTCGCGCCCCGTGCATCGTCGTTTGGATCAACCGGTGCATGTTCATTCTTTTTCCCCTAAGGTTCACTGCAGCGCTGAGGCTTGGTGTTGGGTTCAGAAGCACTGCAGGGTGCTGATCCCGTTTTTCACCACGTCCACGCCGTCGCGACTCGCTTGGGCGGGTTCGCGCGCCCGCGGCGCGCGGGGCCGATAGACCACGTGCCGTTCCACGTAAACGGACCTGGCCGGCGGCGGTGGTGGTGACTCGGCGGCGGTGTTGAGCAGCTCAGGTTTCATCACGCCTGGCACGCGCACCTTGGTGGTGTCCATCTGGTTGCGCAGCACCAGTGACAGGGTGCCGATATTGCGCGCGAGGTCGATTTTTTCGGCTTGCTCAGGCGTGACCTCAAGGGTTACGGCGTTGACAACGCGAGGCTTGGTCTCGTCTCGCGAAGTTTCCTGCGCGACGGCGAGCACGAGGATGTGCTGCAGCACGATCTTCGAGATCTGGCGGTCGTGTTGAAGGTTCGAACTGTCCTGGGTGTTGACGATGATGTCGACGTAGTTCCCGGGCAAGGCGAAACCGGCCACACCGATCACATCGTTCACGCGCACGGTGATGGCGCGGTAGCCGTCGGCAATCACGGCCGAAAGCCCGCCCGCCGTGCCCACCGGCGCCAGCTTGGATTCCACCAGCGGCTCTCCGCGTAGCACCGTCGTCTTGACCACGCGCCCGTCGAGTTTCTTGACGTCCGTGAAGGCGCCTGGAGGCACGCTGCCCGCTGGCCAGTCGGCGGTGGTGAGCATCTGGGCGTTGAGCCTCGAGCCGAGCTGGATGTCCACCGCTGCGACCACCACCTTGTTGCCGGCCACAGCCCGCTGCTGCAACCAGTTGGCCGCCAGGACTGCGGCCAGCAGGCCCAGCAGCAGGGACACGACCAGCATGGCAATTGCTCTGGGGTTTCTCATGGCCTGTCTCCTCATCCTGCAGTGGCGCGTGTCAATTGCTGTGGTGCTTCAGTGCTTGGCGAAATAGTTGTTCCAGGCCCAATCCAGGTTTGCCGCGCTCAGCGTCGCCGCTTTGCCCTGGAAGCGGGAACGGTCGCGAACCTGCTCCAGCAAGTCACGCGGCAGGCACGCCAGAAGAGGCCTGTCTTCGGCGGCGTGATGCTGCATCAGATGATCCACTGCAGCGCTCGAATAGGGGATGTCAAACTCGTTGCACACCTGTTGAAAGATGGCGCGGTAGTCGGGCTCGTCGATGTGACCCATATGGATCTTGTAGCCGAGGCGGCGCAGAAAGGCCTCGTCGGCTAGCTGGGAGGGCAGCAGGTTGGAGGAGAACACCACAATCACGTCAAACGGGACCAGGAACTTTGCGCCGGTGTGCAGGCCAAGAAAGTCGATGGCTCGGTCCAGCGGCACGATCCACCGGTTCATGAGGCTCTGGGCCGGCACCAGTTGCCGGCCCAGGTCATCGATGATGAACAGGCCGTTGTTGGCCCTGACCTGCGGTGGCGCCTGGTAAAACCCCGCCTCGCGGTCGAACTGCAGATCCACCATGGATAGGGTCAATTCGGCGCCGGTACGAACCACTGGACGCTTGCAGGCCACCCAGCGCAGGTCCTGGCCGGTGCCACGGTCCAAGCCCTGGTGCGGCAGCGGCTCGTCGACTGGGCTGTGCACCATGGGGTCGTAAATCTGCATGATCTCGTTGTCCACAGCCACGGCATGCGGAATGGCGACGTGGCCCGACAGCAGTCGCACCAGCAATTCCGAGACATAGGTCTTGCCGCTGCCAGGTGGGCCATAGACAAAGATGGCACGGCCCGAATTCATCGCCGCGCCGAATTGCTCCGTGATTTGCGGCCGGATCACCACGCCCTGGAATGCAGCCTGCAACTGAGGCTGCGTCACCCGCATGTTTTTGACCGATTGATGGCGCACCTGGGCGACGTAGGCCTTAAGGCTCACCGGCGCAGGGCCGGCGTATTGGCTTCGGCGCAGGAAGTCACGCGCGCGATTGCGGCCCAGCTCGGTGAGATTGAAGGCCATGGCGGCGTCGGTTTCGCCGCGGCGAGACATCTCGCACAGTCGTTCGCTGCGCAGAAAACCCAGCAGGCCCTCCAGCACCGTGGCGGGTAGGCACAAGTGTGCACTCAATTCGGGCAGGCGCATCTGGCCGCGCAGATACAGCACCTTGACCACCAACTCCAGAAGCAGTGCCTCGCTGACGCCGGTGTCCTCTACTCGCCGCACGGCCGGTGGAAGGACCGACACCGGCGCGAGTGGGCGGTGGGGCGAAGGCGATGTCGGGGGCGGCAAAGCCGATTCCGGCGCAGCGTCGGGGCGGCTACTGTCGCTGGCGTGCAAAGTCGGCTCGGCAGCCGGCGGCACGCCTTTGCCGATGGCGCCGGGGCGCAGCAAGTGGGGCGAGTCGACCCCGAGCCAAGGCGGCGAGGAGTCGTTTTCAAACATAGCTGACAAGTCCCAATTGGCGCGCAACCAGGAACAACGTCGTACCAGCGGCAATGGCCACTGCATACGGCAACATGCCTGCCGACTCGCTGCGGGCAATCTGCGCAGTAGGCGCGCTGCCGGCAGCCAGCTGCATGGAACCGATAAGCGCGGCCTGACCGAGGTTGCGCCACAGCCGGCCCAGTCGGCCTTTGACCAGGACGATCGCCAGCGCCAGGACGCCGCCAGCCAGGAAGCTCCAAAGCACGGCGTGAAGGCCGTCCCAGGGGCCGAGGTAGGCACCCGTCATGGCCATGAGTTTGACGTCGCCCGCGGCCATGCCGCGCAGAAGATAGAACGGCAAGGTGAGCACGAAGCCCACGCCAACACCTTCAAGCGCACCGAGCACGCCGACGCCGTCGTGTATGTAGTCGGGGTGGAACCCGTTGTAGACCAGCGCATAACCAAGGCCGGCGAGCACAAGCCGGTTCGGGATGCGGTGGTACGCCAAATCGATGCCGCCAGCGAGTAACAGCAATCCGATGAGCACACCCAGGCGCGGGTCGGTGACCAGCATCCCAAGAAGGGTCAAGGCGTCGTTCCAGTTGCTGGACATGGCGGTATCCGTGTCGGAGGGGTCAGCAGGAGGCCTGGCCGGTGGCGGCCTTGGTCACCTTGTTGCAAATCTGGGTATAGAGCGTCAGCAGGCTCTGGCCCATGACGCCGACCGCCACAGCAGCGGCCATCGCAATCAGCGCCGCCAGCAGCGCGTACTCGATCATCGTCACGCCAGCCTCATCATGGGCTAGCTGCCTGCAGACACTGCGTGTGCTCATGATCGTCCCCGGAAAGGCTCGAAGGGTGGGGGTGTCGCGGCGGCGGGGCCACCGCGACACCCGCTGGGCTGCACACGACTCAGCAAACAGTGCCGCCGACTGCATCGTTGAGGCAGGTGTAGATCCTGGTGAACACGGCTTGGATACCGCCTTCCAAGAGGCCGATGGTGGCGATCAGCGCAACTGCGATCAGTGCGGCCAGCAGTGCATACTCGATCATGGTCACGCCTTCCTCGTCGCGAGCGAAGCGTTGAATGTGGGTCTGGATTGTCATAGCGGTACTCCAAGGTGGTGAGGAAAAAGTCCGTGGCCGCAGCCGCGGCCTTGGGGGCCACAGATGCGGCAACTTTGCGCATCTGCTTAAAGCCCATGCTAGACACAAGCGTCGGCGTTCGGATGGGATCATGATCCCCAAATCAGGGGTCTCATTTGTCCCTCTCCGTTGGGACAAATGTCCCGTCTCAGGGCCCGCGTTTGCCGAGCTCGCGGGACCCTAGCAATGGGGGTTCGGCTGCCTGCGCGTCGAACCAGCGGCCAAACCTGTGCACGCTGTCGATCGTGCGCAGCAACAGCTCGGCGGGCGCCGCCTTGCCCAGGGCGGAATAGGCGCCCATGGTGCGGGCGCGCCGCTGCAGTTCGGCGTCTGGAGCCGCGCTGAGCACGATGACGCGCATGCCGCCCACGCTGTTGAGCTCGGGGATGAGGTCCAGGCCGTTGTCACTGTCAAGCACGCTGTCGAGGAGCACGATGTGGGGGTGGGCATGGCGTGCGGCGAGCAAGGCCTCGGTGCGGTTGCCGGCCACGCCGACGAGCTCCAGGCGCGGCCACTCGCCCTGGATCAACCGCGCCATGCCCCACAGCACGGTACGGTAGTCGTCGACGATGAGCACGCGGATGGGCGCTGTCGCGGGGGTGGGGACATACATGGTGCTGCCCGGTGATGAAGATCCAGGCTCCCAAGGTAGGACCGCGGCCTGCAAAAAGGCATGGGAGAAGGATCCCGTTTTCAGCGGGACATCTGTCCCGGACCAACGCCCGCGCCCTTCAGGGACCTTGGATCACGCCTGGCCGAAGGCCAATTGGTGCTCAATGGCGTACAAGGTCAGGGCCACCCGGTTTTGCACGCCAAGCTTGTCGTAGATCGCGGTGAGGTGGTTGCGCAGTGTGTGGTCGCTCATGCACAGGCTGTCGGCCAGGGTCTTGTTCGGTGCACCGGGCTTCTTGACCAAGGCGGCGACGATGTCGCGTTCCTTTGCGGTGAGGCTGGCAATGCGCGCGGCATGGGGATCCCCAGAGCTTGACGCACCGGTGGGACCGCTGGTCAGGCGCTCGAGCAGACGCGACATGGTGCCGCGATCCATCCAGACCTCGCCGGCGTGCACGCGCTGGATCGCCAGCAAGATGGTCTCGGCGGGAACGTCCTTCAGCACCACGCCGCGCGCGCCGCCGAGAATGGCACGCTGGTGCACCTGCGGGTCGCGCAGACCCGTGAGTACGAGCACGCGCGCTGGCGTACGGCGCTGGATGTCGCCGAGGAAGTCCAACGCACTTTCACCGTTGAGATCGAGGTCGAGCAGGATGAGATCGGGTTCGACGGCGTCAAGCGCCTGAAAGATCTCCTGGCGGTTGCCGGCTTTGCCCACGATTTGCATCCGTGGATGCTCGCTCGCGATGAGACGGTCCAGTCCCCAGAGCATGCATTTGTGATCGTCCACCAAAAGAATGCGAATGGGATGGACTTGGTCATCCATGGCGGTGTTCATGGCAGAGTTCGGGGATGATGGCAAGGTCACAAGGGGATTTCGGCGGTGACCACGGTGCTGCCGTCGCTGCGATGCTCCACGTCGACATGGCCGCCGAGATGGTCGACGCGTTCGATGATGGAGCGCGGGCGAAACGGAGTGGAGTCCGCGCTCTGGCCGTGGGCGTGGTTGATGATCTGCACCACCAGCTCGCCTGCCTGACGCCGCAGATTGAGGGTGACCCGGCGCGAGGCCGTGTGGCGGCGCACATTGCTCAGCCCCTCGTTGAGGATCTGGAAAACCTCGGCGGCAAGGCGGTCGTTGAGGTGCATTTCGGCATTGGCGTTCACCGCGATGTCGATACCGTAGTACTCACGGTATTTCTCCGCAACCCGCCACACAGCGTGCATCAGCGACGTCTCCCGCGGCAGGGCGCGGTCGCGCAGACCGCCGACATACTGCCGCAGCTCGGCAATGCCCTCGCTGGTCATGCGGATGAGGTCGTCAAGGTCTTCGGCCAGCGCGTCGTCGTGCGCGACGCGCCGGCGCAGGGCCTCGAGGCCGAGTTTGAGGCCGATATAGGGCTGGATGGTGCTGTCATGCAGGTCGCGGGAGATTTTTTCACGCTCATGGAGCGTGGCATCGGTGGCGATGCGGTCGAGGATGTGGATGTTCTCGACCATGGGCGTGATGTGACTGGCCACCTCGGCGAGGAAGATGACATCGTCTTCGCTGAAAGCACCGGTGTTTGCGCACAGGAAAAGCCGGCCCATGAAGCGGCCGTGATGGGCCAGCGGCACCGAGGCGAAGCTTGGTGCTTCCAGAAGCTGCGCCACGGTACCCGCGCTTTCGTTGATCTCGTGCGCGGAGGGCGTGCCCTCCAGACCGGCGGTTGGCAGCGTGCTGTCAATGGGAATACGATGCCGCACCGCCCCATTCGCATAAGACACTCCGCTGTCCAGCGGGAGGTCGAGCAGGTGCGTGGCAAGTTCCGCGTTCAGTGTCTGTCCCACAAGCGGGGGTTTTGCCGGGTCGCGGTCGGCAAGGAAGGCGACATGGCCGGCGTCCTGCAATTCCATCACCGCCAGACAGGACTGCACGCCGTAAAAGCCACGGACACGCTCAAGAAATTTCCCCATGATCTGTTGGGGGCCAAGGCGCGGATTGGGGATCCGGGCGAGATCGCCGAGGAGCGCCAGACGACGTTTCTGCAGGATTTCTGCACGGCCCCATCGTGCCACCAAATACCCGAGCATAAGCAGCACGACGACATGAGTCAGGGCCGGAATCGATGACGCGTCGTCGTGCGGCGCAACCAGCGTGAAATGGACTAAAGCGGTCAATAATGCGGCGGCAACCGTGACCCGAAGGCCTTCCGCGAATCCGAAGCGCACGGAGGCGACAACGACGGGAAAGAAGAAGTACGGGAACGCCGGACTTTCGAGGCCTCCGCTGGGCACGCTGAGGGCAAGAATCCACAGTACGTCTGCCCAATGCTGCCAGGCCGGACGCAGGGCGCTGCGGACCTTGGCTGGCAGGGCATAAAGCACGGCGGCATAGAGCAGGTACAACGTACTCAGCGCCACGGCCGGCAGGGACCTTTCATTGGCGGTTCGGCTGACGACGAATATCAGGACGAGAGACTGCGCCAGAACGAGGCGCACGAGGCCCAGCAGGCCATCGGGGATCGCGCTTGGCGGATCGGGTGAACGTGCGACGTCTTCGGACGAGCCGGGACCGGTGCGAAGGCTCGGCGTTGCAGGGGTGCCGATGCTGGAAGGCGTTGCCGTGTGCGGCAACGCTGCATCCACCCTGGAGCGGCTCGATGGCCGCCTCAGGCCCCTTGTCACGCGATCGAACCACTCGAGCTCACGCATGGATTGCACCGCCCCCGCCATTCAAAACCGTTCACACCTCGCAGCAGCCTTCGAATGCATGGCCGGGTTTTTCGGATGTCGTGTATTGTGGCGCCATTCCGGCTACGCGAAGCCCATCGGACCGAAATTCTTTCGAGATTTCGTGCGCTATTTCACGATTTTGGCAGTAGGCGGCGCGGCCGCGGCCGCGCGTCGTGTGCACGGGGCGCTGGCCATCGCGTGTCGGCCAGCGCGGCGAACGCGCCGGGATAGCCAGAACGGCCCTGCGTGTTTACG
>JAGWOZ010000076.1 GCA_028870715.1 Betaproteobacteria bacterium
TGCTCCACTGATCGTGGGGGCCATGCGGGCGGGAGACGCTATCGCACGGGCCAGCGTGGTCCGCTACTGCGACCGCTTGGCTCGGGCGTTGGCGCATGTCATCAATCTCCTCGACCCGGAAATCATCGTGCTTGGGGGTGGCATGAGCAATGTCAATGAGCTCTACGCGGAAGTTCCACGGCGGTGGGGTAGTTGGGTGTTTTCCGACGTTGTCCGCACGCGTCTGGTGCCCGCTTTTCACGGAGACTCATCTGGGGTTCGAGGTGCAGCTTGGCTTTGGCGTCATGGCTGAAAGCCGCTCGGCCCAAGATCGGTTGTCCACTTGGCGGTTGCCGGAGAGACTTGGCAGGGGAGCGGCGCATAAGCCGTAGCACTGGAGGCAGCCCCGCGCCGCTGAGGCATAACCGGCAAACCCGCACGACAACCGCAACAGCGGTTTGGTGGCGCGGGGTTTCATTGGCCGTACCGATTTATGTGCGGCGTCTTGGGCGCGGCGCAGCCGCGTTGGATGGCCCCGTCGTATCAATGTCGCTGATACGCAGGCAGATCAGAATCTGAGCGAGTAGTCGCCACCTTGGCAACCGCGCAAGAATGAAGCAACGGGACGCGCCAGCACGTTCAGGTTCGTTGTCCTTGGTCCTGCAAGAGCCGCTGCACATAGCTCCGAACGCCCGTGCTGACGTCAGCGAACAGATGGTCGCAGCCCGCATTGCGCAAGTTATGCAGACTGGCCTCGGTGAAGCATTGGTATTTGCCGACTAGCGCGGCTGGGAACTCGACATACTCGATGAGGCGGTCGGCCACCATTTGCGGCAGGCTGAGCACGTTGAGGCCGTGTGCAAAACGCATTGTGTTGATCACTGCATCAGCTACGTCATTAAAGGGCTGGGCGCGGCCGCTGCCGAGATTGAAGACCCCACTGCGTTCTGGGTGGTCAAAAAACCAAAGATTCACGGCAACGACGTCGTCGATATAGACAAAGTCGCGCATCTGCTGACCAGGTCCATAGCCGCCATAGGCGCCAAACAATTTGACTTTGCCTTCCGTGCGGTACTGGTTGAAGTGATGCAACGCCACCGAGGCCATCCGGCCCTTGTGCGCTTCCCCTGGGCCATAAACGTTGAAATAGCGAAAGCCCGCAACCTGGCTGCGCGCCGTCGGCAGGGTACGACGTACGACTTGGTCAAAAAGCAGTTTGGAATAGCCGTAGACGTTAAGGGGCTGCTCGAATTGCGGCTGCTCGGCAAAGCTCGTGGATGCTCCGTAGGTTGCTGCGCTGGAGGCATATAGCAAGCGCGTGCCCTGAGCGAGGCAGGTGTCCAGCAGCGCTCGGCTTGTTGAATAATTGTTTTCCAGCATGTAGCGCCCATCGTGCTCCATCGTGTCAGAGCATGCACCTTCGTGGAACACGGCCTGCACGTGACCATAGCGTCCGCGACGGAACTCGTCATAGAACGAGTTTTTGTCGATGTAGTCGCTGATCTGCAATCCGACCAGGTTGTGAAACTTGTCGGCCTGCGTAAGGTTGTCGACCGCAATGATGTCGGTAATGCCTCGGGCATTTAAGCCGCGCACAATGTTGCTGCCAATAAAGCCGGCGGCGCCGGTAACAATGGTACGTGTGGACATGGCGATCTTCGGGAATCAGGTTCCGGGCCAAAGTTCTGCGGGACTGCAGCAAGCCGTTCCCAGCTTGCCCACGACGATGCCAGCGGCACGATTGGCGGTGCGCACGGCCTCTTCCAAGCTGCTGCCAGCGCCCAACATGACGGCTAGCGTAGCGATGACAGTGTCGCCGGCGCCAGAGACGTCAAATACCTCTTTGGCTTGCGCAGGGACATGCAAGGGGGGGGCTGCCGTGAACAGGCTCATGCCATCCTCGGCGCGGGTCACGAGCACGGCCTGCAAGTCCAGAGCTGCACGCAGGGCCTCAGCTCGTTCTTGTAGCTCAGCTTCGCTGTGCCAGTCGCCAGCGGCCAAGGTGAATTCGGCGCGATTCGGGGTGATGAGTGTCGCACCCTTATAACGCGAATAGTCGCGACCCTTGGGGTCAACGAGCACAGGCAGCCCCCGGCGCTTCGCAAGTTCGATCATGCGCACCACGTGCGTCAATCCTCCCTTGCCATAGTCGGACAGTAGCACCACATTGTGCATGTCAAGCTCCTGCTCGAAGCGGTCCATCAGGTCGAGCAGGACTTCATGATCTGGGGTGGACTCGAAGTCCATGCGGATGAGCTGCTGCTGACGGGAAATCACGCGCAGTTTCATTGTGGTCTGCAGGCCGACGACCTGTCGCAGTGCGCTGCGAATGGGCGAATCCGTTACCAGATGCGCCAGGCGCCGGCCGGCGTCATCCGCGCCCACGACACTCAGCAACGTGGTTTGCGCGCCCAGCGTGGCGGCATTGAGCGCGACGTTCGCTGCGCCACCCATGCGGTCTTGCTCGCGCTGCACCAGCGCCACTGGCACCGGTGCCTCTGGCGAAATGCGCTCGACCGCACTGAACCAGTAGCGGTCGAGCATGACGTCGCCGACGACGAGCACGCGGGCCTTGGCAAGCTGTTCAGGAGTCATGGTGCGATAAGTTGAAGTTCTTCGGTGCGGCGGGGTGGGTACGTCTCCCAGCCCTGACAGGCAGGGCAATGCCACGTGTAATTCCGGGCCTCGAAACCGCATGCGGCGCAGCGATAGCGCTGCCGGCTTTTCATGGCACCATCCAGCGCCTGCGCCAACGCCAATCGGGCCGGTTCGGGTGAAATGGGGCTGCTGGCTTGGTCGAGAATCCGTCGCGCGGCCAAGAGACTTTGATGGGTTTGCAGATAGCCCAGCGCAAGGTGGTAGCGCTCGCTCGCGTCATTTTCGAGTTGCAGGACGGCGTCGAGAAGGTCGATGGCCGGGTAACCCTGTAGCTGAGTGATCAGCCAAGCGCGACCGTCCTCGGCTTGCCCCAGTTCCTGAAATAACCGGGCCATTTCGAGCGCGACGAGGGCGGTGAAGTCGGGTTGGATCTGCGCGATGTGGCGAAGATTGTCCAGCGCTCGTTGTGGATCGTGACTCTGGATCGCGAGGGCAGCACGCAATTGCCACGGACGCACCGCTTGCGGCTGAGCCTGCATCGCTCGATCCAGGGCATCCTGAGCGGCGGCCAAATCGCCGGCCTGTTGGTGCTGCAGCGCCAGTTCGCACCAATAGTGAGCGATCTGGCGCCCGTAGCTGCCGGCTCCGAGTCGCTCGAGTTGCCCGGCAATGTCAATTGCGCGCGGCCACTCCTTGGTTCGTTCATGAATTTGCAATAGCGCCGCCAGCGCCTCCGGTTGGTAGGGCGTCGTGGTGAGAGTCGTGTAGACCGATTCAGCGCGGTCGAGCAACCCGGCCTTGAAAAAATCCTGTGCCAAGGCGACTTGCGCACGCTGGCGCTCAGCGGCAGGAAGGTCTGCGCGGGACAGCAGGTTCTGGTGCACTCGAACCGCGCGCTCATACTCGCCTCGCCGACGAAACAGATTGCCGAGGGCAAAGTGCAGATCAACGGTGTTGGGATCTGCAGTAACGGCCTCGATGAAGGCGTCAATCGCCTTGTCCTGTTGCTCGCTAAGCAGAAAATTCAGGCCTCGGAAGTACGCGACGGGCGCATCGCGTCTGATCTCACCTTCGCGCCTCCATTGCTGGAGATCCAGCCGCGAAGCCAGCCACCCGAGCGCAAACGTGATGGGCAGCGCGAGCAGCCACCACAGTTCAAACTCCATCGGGCGTTCCGTCGATCACAGCTGGTGCAGAGCGGACAGGTTCATCGACTGTTGGCTCAGGCTTTCGGTTGCCTCTCGCCCAGGCGCGCATACGGCGATTGCGTATCCATCCTGGCAACATCGCCAAGGCTCCGAGTACGGCGCCCAAGGTGAATGCTGCCAGCAGCAGCACGAATAACGGTGCCTTCCACTGGGTACCAAACAGCAAATGCAGAACCGTGGGTTCGAGGTTGTTCAGCGCCAAGCCGAACAACAGCATGAACAGAATGAGGCGAATGAACCAGTTGAGGGCGCGCATGGGGCGTTAAGGTTGGGTCACCTGGGACACCATTCTAGGCTGGCAATCGCCCTTGCAAGTGCCCAGCCTTGGGGTGCGAAGTGCCAGCAAACGGTCCGCGTTCTTTTCGCAGCTGTGTGAGTGGGCCTTAGGCCCGTGCCAAGATCACGAAGCCGCATCGAAGGGGGCATCGACGGTGCCATCGGTGCTCTGGTCGACAAGAAGGCGCAAAGACTTTCCAGGCTTGAAATGCGGCATGCGCTTCTCGGGCACGACGACCTGTTCACCGGAGCGCGGATTGCGCCCGATGCGAGCGGGGCGGTGGCTGACGGAAAAACTGCCAAAACCGCGGATTTCTACGCGATGACCGCTCTCCAGTGCCTCCGAGAGGGCGTCGAGGATGGTTTTAACGGCGAGCTCTGCGTCACGATGGGTCAGCTGGGCGAAGCGCTCGGCAAGCAAATCCACCAGATCGGAACGGGTCATGGGTATGCTGGGAAAAAAGGTCAGGATATGCCCCGCAGGTGTTGCTCGCGAGGCCCGATACCACGTGCGCGTCGTTCAAAAAAACGCCCGCGAGGCTTTTGACCTGCGGGCGTTTGCTTGAAGCAAGCTTACTCTTGGCTCTGATTGTCGAGCTTGGCGCGCAGCAGGGCCCCAAGGTTCGTCGTCCCAGTGGCTTCGCGTTGCTCGCCAGCCAAGCGATTCATGACCTCCTGTTGGTCAACGCTATCTTTGGCTTTGACCGAAAGTTGGATACTGCGGTTCTTGCGGTCGATATTGATGACCATGGCGGTAACCTCGTCGCCCTCTTTCAGCAAATTGCGGGCGTCCTCGACCCGGTCACGTGAAATTTCAGAGGCGCGCAGATAGCCTTCAATGTCCTGCCCCAGGTCGATAACGGCACCTTTGGCATCCACGGACTTCACCGTGCCAGTGACAACCTTGCCCTTGTCATTAATGGCGGCGAAATTCATGAACGGATCGCCTTCCATCTGTTTGATGCCGAGGGAAATGCGCTCGCGTTCAATATCAATGCCCAACACTACAGCTTCGACTTCCTGGCCTTTTTTGTAGTTCCGCACAGCGGCTTCGCCGGGCTCGTTCCACGAAAGATCGGACATGTGTACCAGACCATCGATGCCGCCTGGAAGACCGATGAACACGCCGAAGTCCGTGATGGACTTGACCGGGCCACTCACCTTGTCGCCTCGATTGTGGTTCGCGGCAAATTCATCCCACGGGTTGGGACGGCACTGTTTCATGCCCAGGCTGATGCGGCGACGGTCTTCGTCGATTTCCAGAACCTGTACCTCGACTTCATCACCCAGCTGGACGATTTTGTTCGGGGCAACATTCTTATTGGTCCAGTCCATCTCTGAGACGTGGACCAATCCCTCGATGCCGGGCTCAATCTCGACGAAGGCACCGTAGTCCGTGATGTTGGTGATCTTGCCGAACAGGCGGGTGCCTGCAGGGTAGCGGCGGGCAACCCCAACCCAGGGATCATCCCCCATTTGCTTCAAACCGAGCGACACGCGGTTTTTCTCCGCGTCGTATTTAAGAACCTTGGCGGTAATTTCCTGGCCCGGTGTCACCACTTCGCTGGGGTGACGCACGCGGCGCCATGCCAAGTCAGTGATGTGCAGCAAGCCGTCGATGCCGCCGAGATCCACGAACGCACCGTAGTCGGTAATGTTCTTGACCACGCCAGTCACAATCTGGCCTTCCTTGAGATTTTCCAGGAGCTTGGCGCGTTCCTCGCCTTGGCTGGCCTCAACCACAGCACGGCGCGACAGCACGACGTTGTTGCGCTTGCGGTCAAGCTTGATGACCTTGAACTCCATGGTCTTGCCTTCAAACGGCGTGGTGTCCTTGACCGGGCGCGTGTCAAGCAGCGAACCGGGCAGGAAGGCGCGAATGCCGTTGATCATCACGGTGAGGCCGCCCTTGACCTTGCCTGTAACCGTTCCAGTGGCGAACTCGCCCGATTCCAAGGCCTTTTCAAGCGACATCCAGGAAGCAAGACGTTTGGCCTTGTCCCGCGACAACATGGTGTCGCCATAGCCATTTTCTAATGCATCAATCGCCACGGACACGAAGTCGCCGACCTGGACTTCCACTTCGCCATGGTCGTTCTTGAATTCTTCGATGGGGATGTATGCGTCGGATTTCAGGCCGGCGTTGACGATCACGAAATTGGGGTCGACACCGACCACTTCCGCGGTGATGACCTCACCGGTGCGCATGTCGCGCGTCTTGAGCGACTCTTCGAACAGGGCTGCGAAGGATTCGCCAGACGTGCTGGCGCTGGGGTTGACTGACATGGAGGGACTTTCTCATCCGCAAGAAGCCTTGCGGGGTTGGTTGCACAACCTGGCGCGGAATTCCCCGCGCTCAGGAACGTTGGCGCCACCATTCCAACACCTGGCGCACGGTCTGATCGACATCAAGCGTGGAGGTGTTGAATAGCACCGCGTCTTGCGCCGGCTTGAGAGCGGCAACGCTGCGTTTGCTGTCACGCGCGTCGCGCGCTTCAAGGTCGCGCAGGACATTCGAAATTGTAGTTGAAATGCCTTGCGAAATCAATTGCTTATACCTGCGCTCGGCGCGGGCTTGCACGTCTGCCGTGAGAAATACCTTTAGCCTGGCATCCGGGAACACCTCGGTGCCCATATCCCGGCCATCCGCAACCAAGCCCGGTGCGCGGCGCAGGCTGTGCTGAAGCGCGAGCAGCGCCAGCCTGACCCCCGGCAGCGAAGCCAGCGTCGAGGCGGCCCGGCCGACTTCCTCGGTGCGAATGGCGGTACTGACGTCCTCGGGTCCGACCCAGACCTGGCTGCCCTCGCAGCGTATGGGCAAGCGCAGAGCCAGTTCGCTCAGCCGTGGCTCGTCATCAAGCTTGATGTCCTGGCGCAGCGCCAGCAGAGCTGTTGTTCGGTACAGGGCGCCGGAGTCGAGATAGTGAAAACCGAGCACTCCGGCCACTGTGGAAGCGACTGTGCCTTTGCCCGAAGCGGTAGGTCCGTCAATGGCGATCACGGGAACCGGGCGTGCGATGGAGGCAAAGGTGCGGAAGTACTCGGGGAAGGTCTTGGACACGCAGCCGGGGTCAAGGATGCGAATATCCGCCGGGCCAAAGCTCGCCAGCGAAAAGCACATGGCCATGCGGTGGTCGTCGTAGGTGCCAACGGCGGCGCTACGCCACTGGCCATCAGGCAGCGGATCAACCCGAAGCCAGTCCGCCCCGGCTTCGACGCGGGCGCCAATCTTGGTCAATTCAGTGCTCATCGCGGCAATGCGGTCGGTTTCTTTCACCCTCCAGCTGCCAATGCCGGTGAGCAAGGTGGGCGCATCAGCAAACAAGGCGGTGATCGCCAGTGTCATCGCCGCATCGGGAATGGCCACGCAGTTGATGCTTCCGCCCGCCAGGCGCTTGTGCTCTGGTTTGAGTCCGTGGGTGGAGATGAAACCGTTTCCCCATTCCACATGGGCGCCCAAGCGTTCGAGCACGCGTGCAAACTCCACATCGCCCTGGATGCTATGCGCGTCCACTCCCTCCACACGTACCGCCGCGCCGTGCCCGTGCACGCTGCCGAGCACACCTGCGGCGAGAAAATACGAGGCTGATGACGCATCACCCTCCACGGTCATACGTCCCGGGCTGGCATAGCGGCTACCAGCCGGGACGATGAAGCGCTGCCATTGCTGGTTTTCGACCCTCACCCCGAAGCGGGCGAGCAGTTCCAGGGTGATATGCACGTATGGCCGCGAAATGAGCGTACCCATGACCTCAACCACTACATCGTGCTGCCGCGACACCAGAGGTAGCGCCAACAGCAAGGCCGTCAGGAACTGGCTGGACACGTCGCCGCGTACCCGGATCGGTGCGTCCACGTTCGGGCTGCCCCGATGAATGGCAAGCGGTGGGTAGCCCGGGGTTTCGAGGTAGTCAATGGAGCAGTTGATGGCGCGCAGCGCGTCGACCAGATCGCCGATGGGGCGTTCGTGCATGCGGGGCACACCGCGCAGCGTATACGTGCCACCAAGCAGTGCAAGCGCTGCAGTGAGGGGCCGAATGGCCGTACCAGCATTGCCCATGAACAGATCGGCCCGACCCACCGGCAGACGTCCTCCGCAACCGTGCACGATGGCGTCCGTGCCTTGCCTGGCCACCTTGACACCGAGAGCGTGCAGCGCCGAGAGCATCACCCGCGTGTCATCGGAGTCCAATAGCCCCGTGATGCAGGTTTCTCCCTCTGCAAGCGCAGCAAGGAGCAGCACGCGGTTGGAAATGCTCTTGGAGCCGGGCAAACGGACTGTGCCGCCAGCACCGATGAGTGGCGGCAGGTCGATATGGTCAAACGATATCATCAGCGGGTGAGGGTGAGGCCCAATCCTTGCGTGATTGACTGGCTTGACGAATCAAGGACTCCAGCACGCTCCAATTGCCTTGGCGCATTTGCGCCTCGAATCCGGCGATTGCTTGCTTGAACAACTGCAACTGCTCCAGCACTTCAGTTCCATTGGTCTGGAAAATGTCGCGCCACATCGTCGGGTCACTCGCGGCGATGCGCGTGAAATCACGAAAGCCGGGCCCCGCAAGTTGCAAGTAGCTACCACCCTTGGACTGGCGCGCAATCGCATATACATAAGCAAACGCCAAAAGGTGGGGCAGATGGCTGACTGCGGCGAAAGCTGCGTCATGGTCTTGCGGGCTCATGACCGAGACCACGCCTCCTACGGCCTCCCAGATTTGGGTGGCGACCTCGACGAAGCGGTCTGGATTCTCGACCATGGGCGTAATGACCACACGCCTGCCGTCGAACAGCGCAGATCTCGCGTACTGCAATCCGCTGTTCTCGCTTCCGGCGATCGGATGGCACGGCACGAACTGGCGGCTTTTGTCTCCCAGCGCCTCCTGTGCAGCCGTCGCGACATCGCTCTTGGTGCTGCCGACGTCCATCACCAGCGCGTACTGCGCCACCCCGAGCCGGATTTGTTTAAGCAGCGGTCCGATAGCGGACACTGGAACGGCTAGCAAAATGAGATCGGCACCCGTCGCTGCGTGCAAGGCCGAGTCTGCGCCGTGGTCGATGATACCGGCGGCCTTGGCGGCTTTGAGGGTTGACGGTGACTTGCTGTATCCCACCACCTCCTGTGCCAGTCCTGCATGCTTCGCGGCCAGTGCGAACGAGCCGCCCAAAAGACCCAGGCCCAGAATGGCCAACCGCTTGAATTGCGTCGGAGGCGGAGTGTCCGAGTCGGCGTAGGAGCCGATAAGCGTGTCCATGCCTCAAACTGTGGTGAGGGCTACTTGCAGCGCGCTGATGCAGCGCGCGTTCTCGGCCTGCGTGCCCACGGAAATGCGCAACCACGAACCCAATCCGTAATTGGCGACGGGACGCACGATCACGCCTTTGGTGAGCAATTCGGCGTTGACGCGCGCGCCCGCTTGGTCGTCGTCGCCCACGCGCACCAGCACAAAATTGCCGTAGGAGGGGATGTAGCGCAGACCCATCGCGTCAAAAGCCTGTGTCAATTGAGCCATGCCCGTACGATTCGTGTCCACGGATCGATCGAGAAAATCTTGATCCTTCAAGCTGGCAATTGCCGCGGCTTGCGCCACGGTGCTTGTGTTGAACGCTGAGCGCACGCGGTTGAGCACATCGGCGAGGGCGGGCTGTGCGGCCGCATACCCTAGCCGCAGGCCCGCCAAGCCATAGGCCTTGGAGAACGTGCGAGACACCACTAGGTTCGGATGCTCGCGAAGCAGTGCGATGCTGTCCGTGCGCAAAGCGGGGTCAATATATTCGACATAGGCCTCGTCGAGTACCACGACCACGTCGGCGGGAACCTGCTTCATGAACGCGGCGATGGCGTCATGCGTGGCCAGCGTGCCCGTGGGGTTGTTTGGATTGGCCACGTAAACCAGCCGTGTATTGCGCTCAATGGCGGCTGCCATCGCAGGCAAATCATGGCCGTAGCTCTTTGCCGGCACCACGTGATGACGCGCGCCAGCCTGCTGCACCGCAAGGGCGTAGACGATGAAGCTATATTGCGAGTACACACACGAGTCCGTCTCGCTCAGCAGGGCGCGCGCTGCCATCTCGAGAATGTCGCTGGAGCCGTGACCCAGGATGATCCAGTCAGCAGGCACGCGCAGATGCGTTGCGAGCGCCTCACGCAAAGCGTAACCGTCGTTGTCGGGGTAGCGTGCGGTTTCGCTCAGCGCGTCGACGACGGCTTGTCGGGCCTTGGGCGACATGCCCAGCGGATTCTCGTTCGAGGCAAGCTTGACGATATTCGCCTCATCCATGCCAATCTCACGGGCCACTTGTCCGATCGGCCGCCCCCCTACATAGGGTGATATCGTGCGGACATACTCTGTGCCCCATTGCGGGCGCGGGCTTGTGGTGGATGACATCGCTAGGGGTGAAAAGTGGTCAGAAGTCCGGGGCTCAATCTTGCCAGACGGGATAAGAGCCAAGTTGTTTGAAAAATGCGCAGCGGTCGCGCAGATCCTCAAGGGCGGCGTGCACCGCGGGATCTTCGCTGTGGCCCTCAATATCCACGTAGAAGACATATTCCCAACCTCCGGAGCGGGCTGGGCGGGATTCGAAGCGGGTCATGCTCACCCCATGGTCGGCCAATGGTTTGAGCATCGCCACCATGGCGCCCGCGCGGTTGGGAACCGCGAGAATCAGGCTGGTGCGGTCGTGGCCGGTTGGTTTGGCACCATGGGGCCCAAGCACGATGAAGCGTGTGCGGTTTTCAACTTCGTCCTGGATATGCGCAGCGGCTACGTGCAAACCGTAAAGCGAGGCCGCTTGCTCGCCGGCGAGGGCGGCCAGCTGCTCATCGGCTGCCGCCAGGCGCGCACCCTCGGCATTGCTTGAAACAGCGCGACGTTCCACGCCAGGCAAGTGCGTGTCCAACCACTGGCGGCACTGGGAGAGTGCCTGCGGATGCGCAAGGACTGCCGAAATGCCGTCCAGGCCCGGGTTCTTGCGCAGAAGATTGTGGTGGATGGCCAAGCTGATCTCGCCACAAATTTGCACCGGGTGGGTCAGCAGCAGGTCCAGCGTTCGGGCGACTGCGCCTTCGGTCGAGTTCTCGATGGCGACTACGGCGTAGGTGCACGCGCCACTTAGCTGTTTGCGGAAAACCTCATCCAGGTTCGCACACGCGACGAAGTCTCCACTGGAGCCAAAGAATCGACGCGCCGCCTCTTCGCTGTAAGTGCCTTCGGGGCCGAGAAAGGCCACCGATTGTCGCGCCTCAAGTGCACGGCAGGCTGACATGATCTCGCGCCAAACCGCGGCCAAGCCGTCATCCAAAAGAGGCCCGCTATTGGCCTGCTGCACCTTCTCGATGACTTCTCGCTCGCGCTCAGGTCGGAATACGGGTAGCCCGAGCCGATGCTTCAGGCGCCCGATTTCCTGCGCCAGCCGCGCGCGCTGGTTCAGAAGATCAAGCAACTGCTGATCCAGCAGATCAATGCGCTGGCGAAGGGGAAGAAAGTCGGTATCCATGAACAGGAGGGTCTTTCAGTGGCTGCGCTCGAACTCGTGCATGTACGCAACCAGCGCCTGTACGCCCGACAGCGGCATGGCGTTGTAGATGCTGGCGCGCATGCCGCCTACGGACTTGTGCCCCTTGAGCTGTAGAAGACCACGCTCCGCGGCCCCTTGCAGGAATGGCTCATTGAGGCGCTCGTCGCGCAGAAAAAACGGCACGTTCATGCGGGAGCGGCATGCCGGATTGACGCGGTTCGCAAACAGCGCAGATTTGTCAATGCAGCCGTACAGCAAGTCAGCTTTCTTGCGGTTGCGTTCGGCGATGGCGGCAATGCCCGTGAAACCTTCCTCTGCTTGGCGCTTAAGCCACTGGAAAACCAGCCCGGCAATGTAGATGGCGTAGGTCGGCGGGGTGTTGTACATCGAGTTGTTCTTGGCAACAACGGTGTAATCGAAGGCGCTTGGACACACGGGAAGGGCATGCCCCAGCATCTCTCGGTGCACGATAACCAGGGTGAGCCCGGCGGGGCCGATGTTTTTCTGCGCGCCGGCGTAGATGCATGCGTGGGCACCAACATCAATGGGTCGCGACAATATCGAGGACGACATGTCGGCTACCAGCGGTAGGGAAAATTGCGACGGCAGGTCGTGGAATTCCACACCATCAATCGTCTCGTTCGCACAGTAGTGCAAATATTGGGCATCAGCCCGCGGCGTCCAATGCGAGAAGGCCGGAATCGTGCTGTAGTTGGCCGTTTCATGCGCATTAATGACCAACTGCACGTCGCAGTACTTGCGTGCCTCAAGCTGGCTTTTTTGCGACCATGATCCGGTGACGACGTAATCTGCCTTGGCCCCGCGTGACAGGTTCAGTGGCACGATGGCGTTTTCGGCCAGCGCTCCGCCCTGCATGAACAGTACGTGGTAGTCGGCGGAAATCCCCAGCAGTTCCCGAAAGTCCGTTTCAGCCTGCGCGATGATGCGTCCGAACTGTGGACCCCGGTGGCTCATTTCCATGACGCTCATGCCACTGCCTTGCCAGTCAAGCATCTCGGCGGCGGCCTGTTGTAGAACCTCCTCCGGTATTGCAGCGGGACCTGCGGAAAAATTGTAAGGACGGGCTGACATGGTAGTGGTGGTCGCTTTAGGCGTCGTCGGCAGGCAACGCAGCGCCGGGTTCGGCGTCGTCGGATTGTGCGTCGGATTCGGCCACGCGCTGCACACCGATGAGATTGGCTTTGTCGTCCAGCGCGATCAGTGTCACGCCCTGCGTGGCGCGGCCAAGTTCGCGAATTTCCGCGACTCGGGTGCGCACCAGCACACCAGTGTCCGTTATCAGCATGATTTCATCGTCTGGGCGTACCAGACAGGCGGCGACGACCTTCCCGTTGCGTTCGCTCGTCTGGATTGCGATCATGCCCTTGGTGCCGCGGCCATGACGCGTGTATTCGCCAATGGGGGTACGCTTGCCATAGCCGTTTTCCGTGGCGGTCAGCACGCTTTGGCTTTCATCCTCGGCGACCAGCATGGCAATGACCTGCTGTCCATCCTCCAGATGCATGCCGCGTACGCCACGCGCCTCACGGCCCATGGGACGTACGTCGTTTTCGTCGAAGCGCACGGCCTTGCCAGCGTCGGAGAAGAGCATCACGTCATGCTTGCCATCGGTGATGGCCACCCCAACCAAATAGTCATCGTCGTCAAGGCCGCAGGCGATGATGCCCGCGGTACGGCGGTTGGCGAAGGC
>JAGWOZ010000077.1 GCA_028870715.1 Betaproteobacteria bacterium
TGAATCCAGACTGAACACTCGCCTCGGCTCTATTGAGAACCAATTGGCGCGCATCGAAACCGAACTGCCCCACAAGGCGGGGCGTGCCTGGATTTTGAGTGGACTAGCTGCGGGGGCAATTGCGATCATTGGCGCCATGTGGGGGCTTTTCGCGCATTACCTGGGCAATCACCTGCCCTTGCACTGACTTCCGCCTCACATTTTTTCTGCAGCCGCCCACCGAGGCGGCTTTTTTGCGCCCGCGCAACGCGGGCTAAGTGTTTTCCCTGATTTTTGGAAAAATTACGGGTTTCCGTTGTGTTTGATTACGGGTGTCCGTATCATCCCCCCATCGCCCGCCTTTCGCGGCGCACAGATCGGGAGAAACCATGCCCTGCCACCCCCACTGCAACCAAGGCCGCCACTGCGACGGCACCTGCCAGCGCGGCGCGCCGCGCCCCCTGCCAGAAATTTTCGGCCCCGCCCTTGCCGTGGCTGGCTGGCTTGTGCTGGTGCTCTGGCTTGCCGCCCAGGTGCTGGCCTGAGCCGCACTGCGCCAGTCCCCTTTACTCATCACCGACAGGAGATCGCCATGACCCACCCCAGCCCTGCCGGCCGCCCGGTGCACATCGGCAAGCTGTACCGCCCCACGCACTTCGAAGTGCGCACGCCCACCACCTACAGCGCCCGCCTGCCCGCGCCCGGCATGGACGCCGCCCTGCTGCAGCGCGCTTTGCTGCGCGCACCGCTGGCCGTGGTGCCCGAGCCGGAGGACGAGCCCTCCGTCATCCTCGACCGCATGGTCGCCTGGGCCGCCGTGCTGCTCATCGTCGCCGTGCTTTTTGCCGTGCAACTCCACCTCATCTGACCCCACCATGAAAACCGCCCACCGCCAAGCCGCCCGCGCCAAAGCTGCGCGCAAATACACCCTCATCGACCCCGCCACAGAAACCGCTCGCTGCGCCGAAGACATGCGCCAGCGCCGCAAGGGCGAGCGCCCCGCCGTGCCGCCAGACGCCTGGCAAGCCGCGTGGCAGCCCCTGGCGCCCGCACCGGCTCCCGTGCGTCGCCCCGGCGCAGACGACTACCTGCGCCACCCCAGCCGCGTGGGCGAGCGCCGCATGCCCTACCACGTCGCCCAGCCCAGCGAGGCCGCACCATGCCCTACCCGACCCTGACCGACGCGCAGGCCCTGGCAGCGGCCCGCAGCCTGCACCTGCGCCAGCCCGACGCCGTGCTGCGCAGCCCCTTGCTGCGCCAGGCCGTCGAGCTGGCCCACTGGGCACGCCAGCGCACCGCAGACGCCGCCCTGCAGCGCTACCGCGCCCAGCCCGACTTCAAGCGCATCGCGGCGGCCGATGGCAACCCCTAAGCGCTTCATCAGGCAAACTTTCATGCGCCCCTTTCACACCCTCCTCAACCCCATCGCCGTGGCCGCAGAAGGCGCAAGCCTGCTGCCCGCCACCCAGCGCGACGCCATCGTGCAGAGCAATCTGCAGGCCCTCTCTGCCCTGCGCCACCGCCGCGCCCAGTTTGACGACATCAAGCGCCTGAGCCTCGCCCTGATGATGGCCGACACCCTGGCCGCCGTAGCCCCGCTGGCCCGCGCCAATCGCCCGCGCGAAATTGCCGCAGGCATTGACGCCCTGGCCGCCATCACCCGCCGCCACGCCCGGCACTACGCCTACATCGCCCAGCCCGACGAGCTCGACGCCATCAGCGACGCGCTGGCCGTGCATCACATCCAGGTCGAACACGCCACCGTGAGCGAAATCGAGCGCGCGCAGGAAAAGATTGATGCGATGGTGCAGAGCAAATTTGGGAGGGCGGCATGACAAAAGAAAGACCCATTATTTTCAGCGCGCCGATGGTGCGCGCCATCCTTGAAGGCCACAAGACGCAGACGCGACGAGTATTCAAAGTGCCTCGTGGTTGCTCTTGGTACGAAGGCCACGGTGGCGAAGCGGCTGGCATGATCCAGGACGATACCGGTCCCGCGTGGTGGCACGTCGAAGAGCAAGGATGTCCATACGGTGAGCCAGGATCGAAGCTGTGGGTGCGCGAAGCGTTCCGGTTCACCGATGTCTTCGACCAAGACAGCCCGTACCGAGTCGGAGAGCGATGTGTGGACGCTGGCTATCGCATACCGTGGGCACCTCTGCAATTTGAGGCTGATGGACGCCGCATGAACTGGGTTCACACCGGGACACCTCCTCACGATGGGCCGCCGATGCCCGGCAAGCTACGCCCTGCTATCCACATGCCACGCTGGGCGTCCCGCATCACGCTCAAAGTTACCGGCGTGCGCGTGGAACGGTTGCAGGAGATCACACCAGCAGACTGCGTTGAAGAGGGATGCATGCCGACCGAACAGCGCTACGCGCAGGCGGAATTGCAAGTGCTCGACATGTACAAAGAACTGTGGGAGCAGATCAACGGCCCGGGATCGTGGGACGCAAACCCGTGGGTATGGGTCATTGAATTTAGGAGATTGGCATGAGCACGCACCTAGACCTAGACGACGTCGCAGCGCCACACCCGAAGGCCGCCGCAGAACTCGCCACGCTACGCGCCGAGCTAGAGGCGCTGCGCACCGCGCTACGCACCGCCCCGCGCGCTGAATCCATCGCCGCCGATTTCGACGGGATGACGTGGACGTTTCAGATCGATTCCGATTGCAAGGTCAGCGCGGGAATTTATGCGCTGTTGCGGGTTACGCCAGACGATTTGGTGCAGCCCAATTTTGGGAGGGCGGCATGATCACCACAACACTCAACCGCATCCGTGCGTACAGGCCATGCCAGTCGGGCTGGGAAAAATTATTGCGGGGCCTAGGAAAAACCAGGGCCGACGATGAGCCACTGCCGTACAGCACCATATTGCGTATCAATGGTTTAAACGACGCATTGTGGTGCTGCCGTGCAGAGCCGCAGTACGCCAAGGAGTGGCGACTCTACGCAGTCTGGTGCGCAAGGCGGCCGCAACACTTGATGACTGATGCGCGCAGTGTTTCCGCTCTTGATGTCGCGGAGCGGTTTGCGCTCGGCGACGCTACGACACAGGAATTGGCCGCAGCCAAGGCCGCCGCCAGCGCCGCCGCCAAGGCCGCCGCCAGCGCCGCCGCCAAGGCCGCCGCCAGCGCCGCCGCCAAGGCCGCCCCCAGCGCCGCCGCCTGGGCCGCAGCCAACGCCGCAGTCTGGTCCGCAGCCAGCGCCGCAGTCTGGTCCGCAGCCAGCGCCGCAGCCAGCGCCGCCGCTTGGGCCGCAGCCAGCGACGCAGCCAGCGCCGCCGCTTGGGCCGCAGCCAGCGACGCCGCCAGGGACGAGCAAGCGGCTGAATTTCTCCGTGTTGTTGGCTGCGAAACGATGCCGAACGGGAAAGCGCCATGACCGACCTCACCCCCCACCTCGCTTTCTGCCGCCGCCTGCTCTGCCCCGACGACCTCGGCCATGCCGTCAGCGCCGAGGTGCGGTCGATGGCGCGCAGCCTGCTGGAGAACTCACCCGCCGCTGGCGCGCTGATCTACCTCGCAGGCCCCATGACCGGCCTGCCGGATTTCAACCGGCCTGCGTTTTTTGCGGCAGAGGCGCGCCTGCGCGACCTCGGCTATAGCCCCATCAACCCCGCCCGCAACGGCCTGCCGCTGCGCGCGCCGTGGCATCACCACATGCGGCGCGACCTTGGCATGTTGCTGGCCTGCGCGCAGGTTGCCCTGTTGCCCGGCTGGGAAACCAGCCGCGGCGCCCGCCTGGAAGTGAGCATTGCCGACGCGCTGGGCATGCGCGTGTGCGGCGTGGCGGATTGGGGCTGACTTGCGGAGGATCACCCCATGACCAGCCACCCCTGGACCCCCGACCAGCTCGCCCTGCTGCGCGCGCTCTACCCCGACCACGCCACCGCAGACATCGCCGCCCGCATGGGCCGCGCACCGCCCAGCGTGTACAACAAGGCGCACGCGCTCGGCCTGCGCAAGTCCGCCGCATTCCTTGCGAGCGATCGCAGCGGGCGCGTGCAGCGCGGCAGGCAAGACCCGCGCATGACCGCGCACCAGTTCAAGGCTGGCATGACGCCGTGGAACAAAGGCACGCACTACCAGGCCGGAGGCCGCAGCGCGCTTACCCAATTCAAGCCCGGCAGGCCGCCGCACGAGGCCCGCAACTACAAGCCCATCGGCAGCCTGCGCCTCAACAAAGACGGCTATCTGGAGCGCAAGGTCAGCGACGACCCGCGCCTGGTGCCCGTGCGCCGCTGGGTGGGCGTGCATCGCCTGGTGTGGGAGCAGGTGCACGGCCCGATCCCGCCGGGGCATATCGTCGTGTTCAAGCCCGGCATGCGTACCGCCGAGCTGCTGCACATCACCGCCGACCGGCTGGAGTGCATCACCCGCGCCGAACACGCCCGGCGCAACCACCCGATGAACAAATCCCCCGAACTGGCGCGCCTGGTACAGCTCAAGGGCTGCATCACCCGCCAGGTCAACCGCCTCACAGCACAGGAGAAAACCCCATGACCAAATCCATCACCATCAACGACATGCGCGAACACCTCATGGCAACGCTGGCCGCCCTGCGTGACCGCGCCAACCCCATGGAGCCCGACCGCGCCCGCGCCGTGGCGCAGGTGGCGGGCGTGCTGGTGGACAGCGCCCGGGTGGAAATCGAATACCTGCGCATCACCGGCACAGACGCCACCAGCACCTTTCTGCCCAGCGCCCCGCCGCATCCCACCACCGGCGAAACCCGCACCGGCACCCTCTCGCGCACCGACAGCGGGCTGGTGCACCGGATCAAGGGGTGAGGCGATGGGCACGCAGGAAATCACCCGCAGCATGCCCCAGGAGCAGCCAGGGCGCAGGGGCTTTGTCGCGCTTCCGCGCGCCGAAGTCCGCGCGCGGAAGATTGATTCCCGCTGGTGCTATGCCTATTCATTCGCCACCCATTTGGGAGGCCATGGATTTGCACCGCTGCCGAAGTGGGGCCATTTTGCCGACACAGGCGAGAAAGCCGTCAGAGCCGCCGCAGCGGCGCTCATTGACAAGGTGCGCAAAAACTACCCGAACGACGCAGAAAGCCGCCTGATCTGCGCCTGGGCGCAAACCCTGCTGCATGGAGAGCAGATCGATCTGTTTGAGGAGATGGCAGCATGAAAGTCAAAACACCAGAAAACAGCCCTATCGCCGTGCTCTACCGCGCTGCACAGCAGATCGTGGACAGCACGCGCTCTGTGTTTGCCAAGCAGGGGAAAGACGTCAAGGAGCTGCGCCTGCCCATCCTGATCCACGACTCTGACATGCGCATCACCATCGAGGCAGGCCCACGCATCGCCGCGCGCAACGCCATCGAAAACGCCCGCATGCAGGCCAGCGGCCAGCCGGTCGAACCCCCGCAGGACATGACCCGCGCCCTGCGCGACGCCCGCGCCTTGCTGCTGTCCGCCACCGCCCACACGCCAGATGCCCAGCGCGCACAACGCATTGCCGACGCGCTGGAAAAGATTGAATCCCTGGTTTGAGCGCGCCATGACCATCCCCTTCGACATTGCCCGCTGCTTCGGCGCAGGCCAGCCCGTATGCGATACCTGCGCACGGCGCGAGCTGCCCGTTGACGACCTGCCGCGCGTCTGGTTTTACCCCGAGCCGAAACCGACGCGAGATTATTGCCCTGAGAAACTGGAAGAACGGAAATGACAGAAAGAATCTGGCACAAAGGCCCCCCGCCGTTTGTCGGCTGGTGGAATGCGAGCTATTGCAGGAACGAAAGAACGTGGAGATATTGGGATGGACGCAGGTTTAGCCGCGCAGTGTCTTGTGCGAGGTCGGCAAAAATTGCCGCTTATATTTCCGGTATTCCAGATGATGTGCCTATTGAGATTGAATGGACAGATTACTGGCCCGAGAATGCCCGCGTGCCGCGCATTTGGCCTGACGGGAGGGCGCAGAAATGACCCCCCTCGTCCTCACCCACGCCGAACTGGTCGAGATCACCGGCAAAGAGTCCGGCGCAGCGCAATGCCGTGTTCTCACGCGCATGGGCTGGGCATTCGAGCGCGTCGGCTCGCGCCCGCTGGTCAGCCGCGCCTATGCCGAGCGCAGACTGGCTGGCGAGCAGCCGCGCGCGCCCGCTGGATTTGATCTGGCCGCAGTGCGATGATGCATCATGGGCAAGCTGGCACGATTTCGCACGCGCATCCGCCGTGGCAAGAACGGCCAGGTATGGGTGTGCTACTACTGGGACGGCACCAGCCAGGGGCGCGGTGAAGTCTCGCTCGGCACCGACCATGCCGCCGCCGTGCGCAGGTGGGAAGAACTCGAAGGCCTGCGCGACACCGGCGCCGGGACGCTCAAGGCCGCGTTTGACCGCTTCGAGCAGGACATCCTGCCCACCTACCGGGCAACCACGCAGGCCGATTACCGCAACAGCCTCAAGGCCATGCGGCCCGCTATGGAGCGCGCCACCTGGGAGGCCGTCACCACGCCGATGCTCGCCGCCTACCGCGACAAGCGGTCAGCCAAGACGCGCGCGAACCGCGAGCTTGCCGTCCTTGGTGTGATCTGGAAATTCGCCCGCGAATGGGGCTACACCGCCCTGCCCTACCCCGGCCAGGGCATGCGCAAGAACGCCGAAAGGCCGCGCCGGGTCGATGTGCCAGACGCCGTGTTTGAGGCGATCTACAGCCATGCAGACGCCGTGCTCCGCGACGTGTTGGACTGGATGACGGCCACCGGCCTGCGCCTGACCGATGTGCTGGCCCTGTCGCTCACAGACATTCGGGGCGACGTCCTGCGCGTGACAGCCAGCAAGACCGGCAAGACGGCGGATTTCCTCATCTCCGAGTCCGCCGTCATCCCGCGCCTGATCGAGCGCCGCATGGCAAACAAGCGCGCCATGCACCTGCGCATGCTCACCACGGCCACCGGCGCGCAAGTGACTCAGCGCATGCTGCGCACCCGGTTCGATGCCGCCCGCGACAAGGCCGCCGAACAGACGCCGGAACTCGCTGACGCCATCCGCGCCACCATCCTGCGCGACATGCGCAAGCGCGCAGCAAACCTCGCCACCGACATGGCCGCCGCGTCAAAACTGCTCGGCCACAGCAGCCAAGCGCTCACCGAAAAGCACTACCGCACCGAGGGCGAGCGCATCCGCCCGGTGCGCTGAAAATCACTTCCGGGATCGCCCTGCAGCCCGCATGAATGCTCGCTCGATTTTTGCGCGAAACCCGGAAGCGATCGCCCCGCAACCCGCATGAATACTGGATTTGCATAGGGGATTCAAAATCCAGCGCCCTTAAAAGCGTGCGGGTTCGAGTCCCGCTCCCGGCACCAGAAAAAACAAGCACTTACGCCGATTCTCTGTATCTCAATGGCGCATCGCTTCCGGGATTGCTTCCGGGTCACTTCCGGGATTGGCCCATCAGCAGGTCGTGCACCGCCTGATACCCGCGCTCGAAAAGCTCCGTCTTGGCCGTGAGCGACAGCCCGCTGTCCAGAAACCCGTAGGGCTTTGCATCGACTGGCAGGATGGTTGCGCCGGTCTGCTGCGCCCATGCAACGAGGTTTCCTTCGTTGCTGTTGAGCATCGTCCCGATGCAGCCTTTGGCGAAGTCCAGCAAGCTGTCGAGCTTGCCCGGTGCATTCCCGTCCGTCACCTGAATGCCCACGCGCGGCGTCTTGTCCTGGGTGAGCTTGTCGGTGGGGATGTTGCAGGCCATGCCGCCGTCGGCAAGCGTGAGTCCACGCCATTTCACCGGCTTCCACACCCCAGGCACCGAGGCCGACATGCGGCAAGCGTCAGCCAGCGGCAGATCGGGCGAGCGCATGCGGGTGAACACCACGCCGCGTTGCAGCTTCACGTCTGACGCCACGATGGTGCACGGCATCGTTGCATGCGCGAAGGTGCGGTCGCCGATGGCGTCCCGCAGCCACTGGTGCAGCACCCGGCCATCGTTCAGTCCCCAGCGCCACAGGATGCCCAGCGGTTGCACGGCCATGATGTTGTCCGGGATCGGTGCGAGCGCGATGCGCTTGATCGTGGCGGCGTCCTTTCCTGACGCCACCAGCGCGGCAACGATTGAGCCGCCCGACGTGCCCGCGACTTCGAGGATTTCCACCCCGGCATCGAGGAAGGCGCACGCGGCGCCCGCGTGGATTGGGGCAAGAAAGCCAGAGCCGCTGAAGGCGAGGCGAACCTGTCTCATGCCGCAGGTGGCACGACGGCCTGCGTCGGATCAGTCACCCCGCGCGCGGCGGCAGCGGCGTCGATCTGCGCCTGCGCCGTCTGCACGCCCGATGTCATGGCGGACATGATCTGCGCAAGTTCCGATGCACCGGCGCCGCGCATCTGGATCAGTTGCACGATGACGGGCGCAAGCGCGGCGATGGTTGCGGCGGCAGGCGACGAAGCCGATGCGCCCGCAGACACGCCAGCGAGGATGACTGGCAGCAGTTGCTGCGCCGTGGCAATGGCCGTCTGTTCGGCCAGGGTGATCTGTTCGTTCGTGGTGGCGCTCATTTCACGGCTCCTGCGGCCTGCGCCGCGCTGAGAATCCCAATCGTCGTCACGGCAGCGGTGATCTGCACTGTTGCCGCGTTCAGGTCTGCCGGTTGCTTGAGGCAGATCGGCGTGATCTGGTGCGTGACGATCAGCAGCCGTTGCAGGTTCGCATTCGACATGCGCGCCATGTTCGCAATTGCCGCCTTCTGCGCGCCCTCGTAGGCCAGACACGCTTGCAGCCAGTTCGCTTGCAGTTGCGCCTGCGACATGGCCGCGCTCGATGCGGCAGACACCGGGCCAGAGCCGGGCGCAACCTGCGCACAGCCAGCCAGCGATGCGGCGCACAAGGCCGCAAGGATGAGTTTCTTCATTCGGATTGCTCCTGACTTTTGGAAGGCGACTGCGCGCCCGGGACGGCCTGCGCGGTGTGAAACACCCCGAGGCCAAGCAGCGCGGCCTGAATGCCGAGGACAAGCCCCTGCGCATCGGCTTTGCCGAGAAACACCAATCCGCCCCAGAGGGCAAACAGCCCGGCGGCGGAAATCAGACGGATGAGAGAGGGAGACATCAGCGCTCCTTTCGAGGCCAGAACAGCACAAACAAAATCGGCCCCAGGATGGAGCCGAAAACGAGCAGCGCAGCCAGATCGGGGAACGTCATGGCGTCCACCAGATCAGCCAAAGCAACGCGGGCAACATCAACCAGAGTGCGGGCATGTCAACCTCCATTCCTGCGGCGTGCCGCTTGCTCGCGTTCGAACAGATCGCGGCACTCAAGGTCGCAGAACAGCAACCCGGCGCGCAGCGGCTCGGCGCAGAAATGACATTGCCCGCAGGCCAGCAACGAAGGTTTGCGCACGGCCAGGGCTGCATCGCGGTGCCGCTGTTCGGCGGCTTCGGCCTGATCGGCCAGGTCTTGCACGTCGTTCATCCCACATTCAGGGCAGCAAAGCCCTGCGCATAGAGCTGCTGGCGACGTGCCAGCCCGTTTGTGCCGCCGTTGATGGCCTGCGTGATCGCGGTGATGTGCCCGCCGTCGGCCATCGCGTTGCAGCCGTGCTCGGCCCAGTACCATGCGGCGGTCAGGCTTGCCGCCTGCGGTTGCGCCACCTGTTCGGGCATGTATTCCAGCGGCAGGTTCAGCGCCGCCCCGGCTGCGCGGTAATTCGCCCGGCCCGTCAACTGGATTGCGCCGCGCCCGATAAATAGCCACCCGTCACCCGATTCCACGTCGCCATTGCCCATGCGGTTCGCATAGGCGATGTTGGCGATCATTTCCTGATCCGCCGGATGATTCGGCGTGCGCCCGTATTTCTCGGCATCTGCTGCCGTGAAGTGATCCGGCCACTGTCCGAGCAATGCCGCCATTGAGTAATTCAGGTTCTCGACCAGATCAGCGAGGCCGTCCGATTCGACGCCGATCTGCGACAAAAACGCAGCCTGGCGTAGCGGTGTGTTGATCTGGTATCGCTGCATCGCCAGATCGAGCGGGGCAAGCCATGCGGTCGCCGCGGGAATGCTTGCGCCGGTAGCCTGGGCGAGTTGCTGTGGTGTCATGATGCGGTGCTCTGAAGAATGAACTTGAGAGTGACGACGCGTCCCGTGCTGGTCGTGCACGGCTGCCGGAACAGATACCAGCACCCGTCAGCCGGCTGCGTGCACACCAGCTGCGCGCCTTTTCCGATGGCGATTGCGGTGGGGATCGCTGGCAGATCTGCGGCAATCTGGGCCACGTTGATCGCGGGTATGCCGAAGCGCCCGGATGGCTGCGCGTCCGTTCCGCGCGACACTGTGATGATGGGTTGCCCCACCAAGGCCACCAACGTCTCATTCGCGCCGAGGTCGGGCGTCTTGTCGATGGTGAGCGTCTGCGTTTCGGCGGGGTCCATCGCATCGGGAAATGTTTGTGCTGGCATGGATTCGGTGTCCTGGAGGTAGAAGCTGCGCGCGGGCATGGCCACATAGAAGCCCCGAGCTGGCATGGATAGCGTGAAGCTGCGCGCGGGCATCCGCACATAGAACTGCGGTGTGGTGGTGTAGGGATTGCCGTTGCTCACCCGCGCGGCGGCGGATGGCACCACGGATGCGGCCAGAACGACCGGCTGCCGCTGGCCGATTGAGGCATTGACGCCGGGGACGACGGAGACATAAGCCGTCACCGGCAGCGTGCCCTGCGTCACCGTGGCGCTCACGCCAGGAACGACAGACAGAGAAGCCTGCACCGCTTGGGCGCCCTGCACTGCCGCCGACACGCCGGGACGAACAGATGCAACGGCGCTGACCGGCTGCGCACCGTGCAGTGTTGCTGTCACGCCGGGGATGACAGATGCGGCCGCCGTGACCACGTTGACGCCAGCAGGCTGAACGCTTCCTGCGACACTCGGCGTGACGGAGACGGTAGCCGTGACCGGCTGAGCCTGCGACACCATGGCTGCAACACCGGGACGCACGCTGACTGCCGTCGTGACCGCATTCACGCCAGCAGCCTGAACACTGGCGGCGACGCCAGGTGTCACCGACGCCGCTGCTGTAACTGGCTGCTGCTGGGCGACTGCACCGGAAACGCCAGACAGCACACTCGCTCGCGCGGTGACGGACTGCGATTGAACTACGCTGGCAGAAACGCCGGGGAAAACGGACGCGGCAACCGCGACGCGCTGCGCCTGCTCGACAGATGCCGTCACGCCTGGCGTGACCGACGCGATCGCCTGCACGACCAGCGCAGCCGCGATCGTCGCAGCGACGCCGGGGGCAACGGATAGCGCGGATTTTACCGGCTGCGCTTGCGCAACGGTTGATGACGCAATGGGGTTAACACTTGGGGCTGCTGTGACGGTATTTGTCGATGGCGTGGCGCCCTTGAGCGACCAGATCAACGCCGCCCAGCCATCGGAGTCAGTTGTCAGCGCCGTCCACGCGGCTGAAATTGCCTGAGTCGCGGATAGGACTTTGTAAGCCGACGCCCCCGTCTGGTAGCTGTTTGCGTCTTTCTCGTTGTAGATCGACGTGTAGCCGCTCGGCGTCGTCTGCGAGACCGTCCCCGCAAGGACGTTCAAATCCGGCGAAATGACCGAAAAGACAATCTCATCTGCCTGCGATGTCGCAGTCGCTCCGCTGGTCGGCGTCAGCGTGCCGCCCGTGGCCGTCGCCGTGTCATACAAATCGCCTGGGGATGCCGCGAGGGGTAAGACCTCGGACATCAGGCCGTAGTAATAACCACCCGATGTCCCGGATGCAAAATGGACTGTGACACTATTTGTCCCAGCAGTGGCATTATTCAAGACAGCAATAACCGCGCTTGAATACCCCGTTGGCGTGAATGCCTGCTTGACTGTCCAGCCTGCGGGGAAAACGATTGGGTCGTTCGTATTCTGCGATTCGCAGTTGAACTGAACGACCAAGGAGTTACCCGCAGTCACCCCGGTGAGGCTAAAGGTGCGGCTGGAAACGCCGGAACTATTGCCCGAGGGTGTGCCGGGCTGGACAACAAGCAAGCTCATGTCACGCGACGGTTGCTAACCACGCCGCAATAGCAGACAGTGTGTTCGGTAGTTGCGCTGGCGTCAGAACTGTCCAGTTGATGTTGCCGCTTGCATCCATCAGCCGGTCAAGCGGGTGCCCTGCTGCGTCTTTCGGGTAGTCCGCGAGGATCGCGGCAACCATGGCGGAGAGCGCGGCGTGTGAGGCAGCGAAGTCCACGGCAACGGTCGTGCTGGTCGTGATCTGCTGGACGTATGCGACTAGGTTCGCAGTCAGCGTGGCATCAGCTACAACGCTGTCCACGTAGGAAACCAAGTCCATCGAAAGCGATAACAGCGTCGCCAGAAGATTCGCTTGGATAGAAGCACCCTGCACCAGCTTGGCGATGTTCTGGACGTTCGCGCCCTTCTCTGAGAAGGTAGAGAAGACTTGTTGCGCGTTGATCGTATTGAGTGGGAGTGCCATAGTTACACCGCGTCGCAGGGGATCGAGATGGACATCACAGGCGTCTCGTTCACGCCGGTTTGGAAATTGATATTTCCGACCTGGACTTCGCCGCCCCCGCCCGTTGCCGTCACGGTGGACAAACGAACACCCACGCTGCCGCTGGTCGATGTCTTGGCAAACGTTGCGGTGCCGCTGGCGATGGTTCCGTAGCTCGATGCGCTGAACACTGCGTCCGACACCATTGCGCCGAGGCCAGACGAATAGGTTGGCGTGCCCCAGCTGCTGATGGTGCCGCTCATCAGCAGCGTGTTCGCTGCCGTGGATGCTCCGCTGTCCGCAGGCACCGTGCCGCCGTAAATGTCGAATTGGGCATTCGCCCCTATGGCGGCAGTAATCGCCGCAAGAGAGGCTCCGGCGACGGCTTGAGAAAATGCGTTTGTGGTCATGGTTTACTCCGGGCAAAGAAAAGCCGCCAGGAGGCGGCTGGTGGGGAATGTGTTGGTCAGAACTGGTGATGGACGATTTCCACGTCCGAGAGTTGGTAGCCTTCGGGCGCGTAGCGCTGCCAGACCCAGAGCGCGTGCGGCAATCTATGTATTCCCTCGTCCTTGCCGATGTGGTGCGCTTCGCAGAGCAACATGCCGTTGACCGTCTGGTCGTCAACAAAGGTGTACGGGCTCGCTGGATCGAAGTGATCCCAGTCGAATGCCTGCGCGTGCGGCCCCCAGGCCCCGGCTTTGCAGTCGCGGATGAATCGCGGCCAGTCCCATGCGGTGGCCAAGCTGCGCTCGACGGGATAGTGGTGGCTTTGCAGCGGCGATTCCTTGCTGTCCTTTGCACCACAAAT
>JAGWOZ010000078.1 GCA_028870715.1 Betaproteobacteria bacterium
CACGCGCCCCGCACGCGAAAAAGCCCACATCCATGTGTGGGCTTTCCCCTAATACATCTTTCTTAGCAAGACTGGTGCGCCCGGCAGGATTCGAACCCACGACCCCTTGGTTCGTAGCCAAGTACTCTATCCAACTGAGCTACGGGCGCATGCAAAGCGCAAATCATACATGACTCAACCCACATTTGACCAGCCCCTTGCCGGGCCAGGTGTGCGTGACCCACCCGGCACGCTCCCCGCGAAACGGCCCCGCCTCTTTCGGCGTGGGTGGTCTCGCGGATCGTCGCGGCAATCCTGGAACACACACTTTGGGCATTCACCGGGCCGAGCAAGCGACAATCACGGGCCATGTCAATCGTGCGCGTGTTTTCGCTCAGTCTCTTATTGCTCGCGGCAAGCCGCCTTCTAGGGGTCGTGCGCGACGCAGTCGTCGCGAGCCAATTTGGGCTTTCCGGTCACGCGGACGCGGCGCTCGTTGTACTGTCCTACCCCGATTTCACCGTTTCCTTGCTGTGGGGTGCGGCAGTGCCGGCCGTCATGGTGCCGCGGATGGCAGGACTGCCGCTCAACGCGATTGCGAACGAGGCTGCGCGCTGGAGCCGCTTTGCGCTGACAATTTTTGCATGTGCGGGCGTCGTGAGCTGGTTGTTCAGCGCCGTCATCGTGCACTGGCTGGCGCCCGGCTTGGGAGCACTCGACGCTCGGCTTGCGGCCGGTGCCCTGGGGGTTTCGGCGCTGATCGCCTTGCCCGCCGGTGCTGTGGCGATGGTGGGTGCGGCCGCGCTTCAGGCCCAAAGACGCTTGCAATGGCAATACGCCGGGCATGTCGTGTTCAACCTGGTGCTCATTGCCGGGCTGCTGCTGGCCGCCAAACTGGGCCGATTTGACTGGATCGCCGCAGGCATTGCTGCGGCGGCGATTGCGCGGCTGGGTCTGATGCGCTGGGCTGCGGGTGTTGGTGCTCCGGAACCCGTGACGACCGCGCGCTGGCCGGATGGCGACGCGCTACGCGCCTCCGCCCTAGCATTGGCTGCATCCGGCCTGACCGTTCTCTATACCCTGGCAGCGCGGGCTTTCGCGTCCGATGCCGGACCCGGTCGCTTAGGTGTCTTTCACTACGCGCAGCGAGTGGGTGAGTTGCCGCTGCACACGGTCTTCGCGGTGGCCGCGGCGTTGGCCCTCGCGCGACTTTCTGCAGCCGAGGCGTCGGGCGACGCCGCAGGCGCGCGCGAACGCGGGCGGCAGTGGATGCAGTCCATGCTGCTTGTGGCGGCCCTGCTCGGCGCGTGCGGCATGCTGATTGCGCCGCTGGGCGTGCGGCTTCTTTTTGGCTGGGGCCGGATGAATCCCGCCAGCCAGGCTGTGGTGGTGCAGTCCATGAGGTGGATTTTGTGTTTGCTGCCGTTGCAGGCCGCCCAACTGGTGCTGTCCGCGCGACTGAATAGCCACCGCCGGATCGCCGATCAGGTCCTCGGCTATGGCCTGGGACTGCTGGCCCTGCTTGCCTTGGGCTGGGCGCTTCCCGATGCATGGTGGCGAGCGCTGGCGGCATATGGCGCTGGGTACCTTGTGGCCACAGTGGTTCTTTGGCAACGGCTGAGTCGGCATACCCTGGATGTGGAAATCAGGAACCTAAGCATGCTGGCTATCGCGTGCGCGTTGCTTGGATTGCTCGCATCGATCCTCGCGCACGGCGCCGCGGCGCTGTGGCCGATGTTCATCGAGGCCCTGCTTGCCGCGCTGGCGTTCGGCATTGGTGGAGCTGCACTGCTGCGCTGGGATGCACTGGGCGCAGTGGCCCGCCAAGCGCTTGCGCGCCGTTACACTCGGCGGTGATTTCGCAACTTGCGACTTTGTCGCTCACACGCATGGATTGGATCCAGATTACAAACCAACCCGCGTTCGCCGCCTTCGCCCACGGCTGCGGCGTGCCGCGCATCATGGTGGATCTAGAGCACATGGGTAAAAAGGAGCGCCAGGGCGGGCTCGGCACCTTCATCTCCGACCATCAACCACAGGACGTTGGCAAGGTACGCGCCGCTGCACCGCGCGCGCATCTGATCGTGCGGGTCAACCCGATTCACAGCGCGAGCGCTTCTGAAATCAACCAGGCGATCGCCGCAGGTGCCGACAGCCTGATGCTGCCGATGTTTGAGGAAGCCTCCACGCTGCGCACCTTCGCCGACCTCGTGGCTGGGCGAGCGCGATGCATTGCTCTTCTGGAAACTCGGCGCGCGTTGGCTACCCTGCCGGAATGGGCTGGGCTGGCAGGCCTCGACGAGATTTATGTCGGCCTAAACGACTTGCACCGCCAACTCGGTCAGCGCTTTATGTTCGAACCGCTTGCGGACGGCACCTTGGACCGGATTGCCCGTACCGCGCGCACAGTGGAAAAACGCTTTGGGTTCGGTGGCATCGCGCGCTTAGACGAAGGTCTGCTGCCGGGCCGCGTGGTGCTGGGTGAGCACTTGCGGCTCGGTTCCACAAGCGTCATCCTGTCTCGCACTTTCAACCGCGAGATGCTGGAGGCTCCGGAAAGTGACTGGCGCAGCGTCTACTGTCAAGCCATCGCCCGCATGCAGCATTGCGAAGGGGTATTGGCCACCCGCACACCGGACGAGGTGGAAAGCGATCGTCTGCTCGCGCGTGACCTCATCGCCAAAGCCACGGCAGCGCTGGCGCCAGCACTCGACACGCAACCAGGCGCCTCCAAGCAAATCGTTGCCGGCTGATGTGCTGGCAGCGACGGTTCTATCACAGCCAATGAAACGCCTATTCGACATTGCCATTGCGCTGTCAGCCTCCATTTTTCTTGTCGTCCCGATGCTGCTCGTCGCGCTCGCGGTATGGGTCGACAGCGGCCGCCCGGTGTTGTTTACCCAAGTCCGGGTGGGCAAACATGGCAAGCCATTCAGACTGTACAAATTTCGCAGCATGGTTGTGGAGGCTTCGCGCATCGGCCCGCACCGCACAGCCAGCGGCGACCCGCGCGTTACGCGCGTCGGCCGCCTTTTGCGCCGCACCAGCCTGGATGAGCTTCCGCAATTGCTCAATGTCCTTCGCGGCGATATGAGCCTCGTGGGGCCACGCCCGGACGTGCCAGCACAGGCCGCGGATTACGGCCCGCAGGACTGGGCCATGCGCTGCAGCGTGCGTCCAGGCCTGACCGGGCTGGCACAGGCGCTATACCGCTCACACGCCACGCCGAAACAGCGCCTGGAAGCTGACCTGGACTACGTGCGGCACCACAGCCTGCTGCGCGACGTGCATATCCTCGCGCTGACCGTTGGACAACTCCTGCGGCGCAGCGGCAACTGACGCCCACCCTCGCCACCGACTGGCCGGCGACAATAGCAGCTTTCCCATCTGGTTTCGTCTTCGCTCTTCCTACCTCATGTGCGGCATCTACGGCTATTTCAATCGCCAAGGCGTTAGCGTCGACACGTCTGTGCTTGCGCGCATGGACGCAAGCCTCGTCCATCGCGGTCCCGACGACAGCGGCTGCTTTACCGCAACTGGCGTGGCCCTGGGTAACCGGCGGCTCGCCATCATCGACGTGAAGGGTGGCCACCAGCCTTTCGTTTCGACTGACGGACGGATCGCCTTGGTGCAAAACGGCGAGATCTTCAACCATGTTGAGCTGCGTGCCGAACTCCAGCGGCAGGGCGTTGCTTTCGCAACGGACCACAGCGATACCGAGGTTCTGTTGCGCCTCTATGAGCGCGAAGGGCTGGGCTTTCTGCCACGGCTTAACGGCATGTTCGCCATTGGCATCTACGATTCGCGCGATGCCCACAACCCGACGGTGCACCTCATCCGCGATCGCATAGGCGTCAAGCCGCTGTACCTGCACGACGACAGCAAACAGGTGCTGTTCGGCTCGGAGATCAAGGCGATCCTTCAAGCCCTGCCTGCGCACCCGCGCATGGACTTGCCGGCACTTCAACATTACCTCGCGTACAACTACGTTCCACCCCCCTTCACCCTGTTCGCGGGAATCCGGCATGTGCCCCCCGGTACCGTGCTTACGCTCAGCCGACAAGGTCGCCAGGAGCAGCGCTGGTGGAGCTTGGCGGAGCAGTGCGAACACCCTCAGCATTTTTCGGCTTGGCAAGAGGAATTTCTGGACTTGCTGGATGACGCCGTGCGTTTGCGCCTGCGCGCAGATGTGCCCTTCGGCGCATTCCTTTCGGGCGGAGTCGATTCGAGCACCGTTGTGGCACTGATGGCACGGCATGTGCGTGAGCCGGTGCGCACGTTCTGCATCGGATTCGCCGATGCACGGTTCGATGAATCAGCCTACGCCCGCCAAGCCGCCCAGCGCTTCCACACGGCGCATCAGGAACACATCGTGTCGCCTGATCTTCTGGACGCATGGCCTGAAGTGCTATGGCACTTGGACCAGCCGCACGGGGATGCCTCGTTCATGCCGACGCGCGAAGTCGCACGCTTGGCCGCTACAGAAGTCAAGGTCGTACTCACCGGCGACGGTGGCGATGAACTCTTTGCAGGCTACGACAAATATGCCAGCTTTCTCGCTGATCCCGTCCTGGGGCGAATTCCCGACGCTGATTTTGGGCACGCTTTTATCGAGCACACCGGCCTGTTCACGGCAGCGCGTCGCGCCGCGCTGTTCCAGCCTTGGCTGCGCACGCGCTTGGCCGATATAGACAGCGTACGGGACGTGGCCGCGCCTTGGCTCGATCAAGCGCGGCACTTCGACCGCGTCAACCAAATGTTGTTTCTCGACATGATGCTGCTTCTGCCTGGCAACAATCTGGTCAAGCCAGACCGCATGGGAATGGCAGTCTCACTCGAGGCGCGAACGCCCTTTCTGGACTGGCGCATGATGGAATTTGCGTTCCGTTCAGGCGGCGCCACAAAATTGCACGATGGCGACAAAAAACACTGGTTCAAGCGTGCAGTGGAGCCGCTAATCGGCGCCGATCTTGCCCACCGGAAAAAGCAGATGTTCACGGTGCCCATCGGCGAATGGTTCCGCGGCCCGCGCAGGCAGTGGCTGCACGATCTTCTTTTCGCCCCGGAAGCACTCTGTGCACGGCTGTTCGAGCTCTCGCAGGTGCGCAGGCTTTTTGACGATCATGTGGCGGGCAGCGCCAATTACACCCGTGAATTGCGCGCGTTGGCTGCGCTCGAGCTTTGGGCGCAGCGCGCCCAGCCGGATATTGGTTAGGGGCACCACGTGCTGGTTGCTTCGCGCTTGCATCGCCGCGGGATGGGCAACCTCGCCAGCCCGCGTCGATTGGCTCCATCGCTGATCGGCACGAAATAGCACGACGATACGGATGGACAGACCACCAGTCAGCATTCTCATGGTCGCCTACGGAGGCGGGCACATTACGATGGTGCTGCCGGTGATGCGCGCACTGCGCGCGCGCATTCCTGGCGTGCATATCGATCTGCTGGCCCTGACCACGGCCAAGCGCACCGCGCTGGAGGCCGGTGAGGCGCCCCTGGGCTATGCCGATCTGTTGCACCTGTTGTCTCCTGCGGAGCAATCGCAAGCGCTGGCACTCGGCCGTACGCTGGTAGAGGGCAACGCCCACCCTGACGTTCCGCAAGCTGAAACCCTGGCGTACCTGGGCGTCAACGCGCTGGATTTGTATCAACGCCTTGGCCCAGCGGCTGCTCAGGATGTACTTTCGAAGAAGGGCCGCCATGGCTTCTATCCCATTGGTTTTTTGCGCCGCGTCATCGATCATCTGCGGCCCGACCTGGTGATTGCAACCAACGCGCCGCGCAGCGAGCAAGCGGCGCTGGACGCTGCTGGCGATGCCGGTATCCCGACCCTGGCCATGCTGGACCTCTTTGGTATCGGGGCCAACCCAGATGTCGCCGAGCGGGCTTCACGCCTCGTGCTCTCGCGAACGCCTTTGTCCCGCTCGGCGACATTCTTCGCAGACGCCTTTGCTGCGCGCACCCGTCACCCCAGCCGTGTTTGCGTGTTGGCGGGTGCGGTACGCGACCATCTGGTGGCGAGCGGTTGGCCCTGCGAATTGATCGCAATCACCGGCAACCCGGCCTTCGATGCCTTATTTGACCCCGCCACGCGTGAGACCGCGATGGCCCTGCGCAAACGCCTGGGGTGGATCAACAAAAAGATTGTCCTACTCGCGGCACAGCCCGAGCCGCGCGGGCATCCCGCTACGCACTGGCCCGCGGGCGATGCGCTGGCGCTAGCGATGGAGTCGCAGTTGCGCAAGTGGGTCATGACCCGGCCCGACGCGGCGCTGATCGTGCGTCATCACCCCAATCACTGGCATCGCTACCCACGGCTGCCGGACAACGCACAGGTTCATTTCAGTGTGCCGGGAGAAGAATCCATCGACCCCTTGATCCTCGCCTCCGACTGCGTGGTGGTGCAAACGACGACGGTCGGGCTGCAGGCGGCCACGGTGGGAATTCCGGTGCTGGCGATGCAATGCTCGCCCGGTGCGCTTTCCGCCTTCAGCTACGCGGATTTGGGGATTGCTCAGGGTGTGCCCGATGTCGCCGAGCTGCCCGCCGCGCTGGACTTCGCCCTCGATCACCCTGCCCCGGTCACTGCTTGGGCTCGCAATAGCCGCGCTGCAGAGGCGGTGGCGGGTGAGGCATTGACGCTTATTGCGCCCCAAATCAGGGGCGCGGCAGGATCCGGTGAAGAAGCCTGATTGCGTACTCATCACGGATGTGAATCATGACAACCATCGCCACCATCTGTGCACGCGGCGGCAGCAAGGGGCTGCCGGGCAAAAACATTCGCCCCTTCGCGGGTCAGCCTTTGATCGTGCACAGCATCGCGTTCGCGCGGGCTCATCCGGCGATCAACGCAGTCTACGTATCCACGGACGACCCCACGATTGCCGAGATTGCGGCGCAGGCCGGTGCAATCGTGCCCTTTCTGCGGCCCGCTGAGCTGGCGCGTGACGACACCCCTAAGCTGCCGGTGATTGATCACTTGGTCAGGCATCTCGAAGCGCAGGGCGCGGAGATCACCCGCATCGTGGACCTGCAACCCACCTCGCCGCTGCGCGCGCCTGAAGACTTGGACGGATGCCTGGCCTTGGCCTGCAGTTCAGGCGCCGAGCTTGTTCTCAGCGCATTCGACAGCGGTTTCAACCCGTATTTCAACCTCGTCGAGCAGACGCCCGACGGCTGCGTGCGCATCAGCAAAGGCGATGGTCTGGCCGCGCGCCAAGCCGCGCCTCAAGTGTGGGCACTCAACGGATCCATCTACGTTTGGCAGCGCGGCGCCCTGCGCCATGCCGCCGCAAATGGGCTGTGGAGTGTGCGGGTCGCCGCTCATATCATGCCATCTTCGCGCTCGGTGGACATTGACACCGCCGACGACTTTGCCCTGGCCGAGTGGCTACACACTCGCCAAAACCCCTGACCTGAACCCTGCATGTCCATCGACCGCGTATTCATCATTGCCGAGGCTGGCGTCAACCACAATGGACGGTTGGATCTGGCGCTCGCCTTGGTCGACGCCGCTGCCGCAGCCGGCGCTGATGCCGTTAAATTTCAGACCTTCCGGGCCGAGGACCTCGTCTCGCCAGGGGCCGCCACCGCAGCGTACCAGCAGGACAATACCGGTGAGACCGACCAATTTTCGATGCTGCGCAAGCTGGAACTGTCTCCAGCGCAATTCGAGGCCCTTGCTGCCCGTTGCCGCGAGCGCGGCATTGAATTCATGTCGACGCCCTTTTCCGAGGCGGCCGTTGATCAACTTGTGGCGGCGGGCGTCAAGCGGCTGAAGATTTCGTCCGGAGAGATCACCAACCGCCCGCTTATTGAACGGGCCGCATCGACTCGGCTACCTTTGCTGCTATCCACCGGCATGGCCACGCTCGAGGAGGTGCGCTTAGCCGCACACTGGGTGCAGTCCGTGTGGGAACACGGCAGCGCACCGGCTCCTGCCCCAGGCCTGGATGCGCCCCTCGTGCTGCTGCACTGCACTTCGGCTTATCCAGCCCCGGACACAGCGCTGAACCTGCGCGCGATTGCGACCATGCGATCAGCGACCGGCTTCCCGATTGGCTATTCGGATCACAGCCTCGGGAATACCGCCGCGCTTGCAGCAGCCAGCCTCGGCGCTTGCGCACTGGAAAAGCACATCACACTGGATCGCGCCTTGCCTGGCCCGGATCACGCTGCATCCAGCGAACCCGCCGAGTTTGCGGCTCTGGTATTCGAGCTGCGGCGCTTGCAGGCGATGTTGGGCGATGGCGTGAAGGAGCCGCAAGCCGAGGAAGCCGAGGTGCGCCGAGTGGCGCGACGAAGCGTGGTCTTGGCCTGCGATGTGCCCGCGGGCACCGTGCTCGGGCGCCAACATCTTCTGCTGCGCCGCCCCGAAGCCGGCATCCCCGCGGCCGACCTGGATGCCGTGATTGGCCGCAGTCTGAACTGCGACCTGAGGGCGAGCACCGTGTTGCAATGGACCATGCTGGCATGACTCGGCGACGGATCATCTACGTCTCCGGCACGCGAGCAGACTTCGGCCTGATGCGTCACACCCTGAACGTGATCGCCGCGGATCCTCGACTGGACCTGTCAGTTGCTGTCACCGGCATGCATCTCCACGAGGAGTTTGGCCATACAGTCGATGAAGTTGCTGCGAACGGCCTGCGCATTGCGGCCCGTATCCCTACGCACGTAGCCGAGCGCAACCGCCCGGCAATGGCGTATGCCGTCGGGCAGACGCTGATGGGCCTGACCGAACTGCTCGGCACCGAGCGCCCGGACGCCTTGCTGCTTCTCGGCGACCGTGGGGAAATGCTCGCTGGTGCCATTGCCGCACTGCACCTTGGCGTGCCTGCAGTGCACATCCATGGCGGCGAGCGCTCCGGTACTGTGGACGAGCCCATGCGGCACGCGGTCAGCAAGCTCGCCACCTACCATTTCTGCGCAACGCATGAGTCGCGTGAGCGGCTTATCGCGATGGGTGAGGCTCCCCAGCGCGTCTTTCAGGTTGGCGCGCCCGGGCTGGATGATCTCCCTGCCGTGCTCGGAGCACCGCGCCAGACTGCGCTTGAAGCATTGGGTCTCCGGCAGGATGGACCCTATGTGCTCGTGTTGTTTCATCCCGTGGTGCAAGAAGCAGAAGGCGCTGCAGCGCAGGCTGCGGCACTCATACAGGGACTGCGCGCAGCAGGCGCTGGCTCCGCGTTCGAGGTGGTGTGGCTCGCACCGAATGCTGACGCCGGCTCGGACGCCATTTTGCGGCAACTCGCGACGATTACCGAACCCGGCTGGCACCAGATCATCCATTTGCCCCGCGCGCGCTACCTTCCCGCCCTTCGTCACGCTGCAGTGCTGCTCGGAAACTCCTCATCAGGCATTATTGAAGCAGCAAGTTTCGGCACCCCGGTGGTCAACGTTGGCAGCCGTCAGCACCTACGGGAGCGCAACGCCGGTACGGCTGACGTGGGCATCGATCCAGAGGCCATCGCCGCTGCGCTGTGCGGTGCGCTCTCCCGGGGCCGCTTGCCTGAGCAAAATATCTACGGCGATGGTCAGGCGGCCAGTCGGATAGACGAACTGCTCGCCACCTTGCCGCTGTGTCCTGACCTTCTGCACAAAGCCAACCGCTACTGAGCATTCAGCCCCTCCACATGACCACCGCCTCCCCCCTTCCTTTGCTCATCGTTTTCGGCGCTGGCGGCCATGGCCGCGTGGTGGTCGACGCCGCGTTGGCCTCAGCAAGTTTTCGGACGGTGGTGGCCAGCGACCGGGACCCATCGCTGTGGGGTCAGCAACTGTTACCCGGCGTGCCCATTGTTTCGCCGGCTGCACTGCACGCCCTGCCCAAGCCGCTGGCGTTGCACGTGGCGATCGGCAACAACCTGGTGCGCCAAAAAGAAGCCCAGGCGTTGCGCGATATCGCCCCCTTGGTCAGCGTTATCCATCCCCGCGCGAGCGTTGCCCAAAGCAGCCGCATCGCACCGGGCTGCCTGCTCGCCGCGCATTGCGTGGTCGGCCCGCTGGCCGAACTTGATGAGGGTGTCATCGTGAACCATGGCGCCGTCGTTGATCACGACTGTCGCATCGGGGCCTGGAGCCACATTGCCCCCCTGGCCGCGCTAGGTGGCGCGGTGCGCGTGGGCACCGCATCCCTTGTTGGGGCTGGCAGCGTCGTTTTGCGCGATCTGACCATTGGCGCGGGCGTGACCCTTGGTGCTGGGGGCGTGGCCCTCAAGGATGTGCCTGCCGGCCAATCCTGGGCTGGCGTGCCCGCACGCCCACTCGAGGGAGCAAGCGCATGAACGCCAGCATTTTTCGGCAGCTTCACATTCCTGCAACGGCAACTCTGCGCGAAGCGCTAACCCGGTTGGATGCCACTGCTCAGGGGATTTTGCTGGTAACGGACGGCTCGGGCCGCTTGCAACGCACACTCACGGACGGTGACTTGCGACGCGCCGCGTTGGCAGGGGTAGACGCCATGGCCCCTGTGTCATCGCTGCCTGCGAGGGCGCCGATCACCGCTGGCCTCGGCGCGTCCATGCGCGACGTGGTGAACCTCATGGATGCGCACCGCATTGACCACGTCCCCATTGTCAATGGCAACGCATCGGTGGTGGACCTCATTACCCGCCGCGAACTCTCACAAAAAATCTACCTCTCATCCCCGCACTTGGGTGACGAGGAAGCCACGCTGGTGCAGGAGGCGTTTTCAAGCAATTGGATTGCTCCACTCGGCCCGCATGTCGATGCGTTCGAGCGTGAACTTGCTGCTCAGGTCACCATGCCATACGCTGCGGCAACGATTTCGGGAACTGCGGCGATCCATCTGGGCCTTCGCCTGCTGGGTGTGGGTGCGGGCGATGTGGTGCTGTGCTCGAGCCTTACCTTCGTGGCTAGCGCAAACCCGATCAAGCAGCTTGGCGCTACGCCAGTCTTTGTCGATTCCGAACCGAGCAGCTGGAACATGTCGCCGCAGGCATTGATGGTCGCCCTCGACACCTTGCGCGCGGATGGCGTCGTTCCGAAGGCTGCCGTGATTGTCAACCTCTACGGTCAGAGCGCGGAAATGGACGCCCTGCTGCCGATACTGGACGCCGCCAACATACCGGTTCTGGAAGACGCGGCAGAGTCCCTGGGCGCCATGTACAAGGGCAAGCCGAGCGGAAGTTTCGGGCGGCTTGCGGTGTTTTCCTTTAACGGAAACAAGATCATCACCACCTCGGGTGGCGGCATGCTTGTCGGGCGAGACGAGGAGGTGATCGCGCACGCGCGCAAGCTCTCTACGCAAGCACGTGAGCCGGCTCGGCACTACGAGCATGTCGAAGATGGATACAACTATCGCCTGAGCAATGTGTTGGCTGGCATCGGACGCGGGCAGTTGCGCGTGCTGGAGCAGCGCGTGCAGGCACGACGCGCTGTGTTCGAGCGCTATCGGACGGCCCTTGTGGACTTTCCTGAAATTCATTGGATGCACGAGCCCAATGGACACCGCTCGACACGCTGGCTGTCGGCCTTCGCCCTCAAGGCGCCACAAGCGCAGATGCGCCGCGACGCGCTTTTGGACTTTCTGGATCGGCACAACGTCGAAGCGCGCCCCGTGTGGAAGCCCATGCACTTGCAACCGTTGTATGCGAACTGCAGGTACTTCACGCACGGACCCGATCAGGACGTCAGCCGCTGTCTGTTCGAAGGGGGCATTTGTTTACCCTCGGGTTCAAACATGAGTACGGAACAGCAATCGCGTGTTTGTGAACTTCTTCGCCGAGGGCTCCACCAGGTCATGGAGCGCGCATGATGAAGAGACGCGCCATCAGCCGCATCGGCTGGCTACCGCCGCTCAAGGATGCCGCCGCCGTCGCCCTGGCTTGGCTCGCGGCTTTTGCCTTTCGCTTTAGTCTGTTTCGTAACGATGCACCGGCCAACATCGTCCAAATCGTGCTGGCCAGCACGCCGCTCGCCGTCCTGGTTTGGGGCGGCTGCCTTTTGGCGTTCGGCGTGTATCGCACGCCGTGGCGCTACACCAGCTTGCCCGACGTGCGTCGCCTGGCAACGGCTGCCGGCGTGGCTGCGCTGGCGCTTGCCGCCAGCCTGCTGGTGATCCGCCTTGCCAATTTTCCTCGGTCCATCGTATTTATCCACCCGTTTCTGGCGGGAAGTGGCCTGCTCGCGTTACGCCTTCTTGCCCGCACCCGTGCTGAGCGCACCAGCTTGGGCGCGCTGCGGGCCAATGCCCAGCCCCTGCTGGTGCTGGGCAACCTGGACGATGCGGCCGCCGCACTTCAGACCCTGCGTGGCAATCGGCAATGGCGCGCCGTGGCAATCTATACCCCGGACGCCGTGGAAGCTGGACGCAGCCTCCAAGGCATGGATGTTCTTGGACCCCTGCTTGATTTGGGTGACGTGGCGCGACGGCTCGGCGTGCGCCACGCGCTGGTGGCGGGCGCAGCGGGATCGGCCGCGCGCCGTCTTCTTCTCGAGCAGGCTAGCAATGCTCGCTTGGCGCTGCTCACATTGCCGCGCGCCGACGACTGGCTGCAGGCTGGTGTGGGCGCCGCAACAGGCCCGCGAAGTCTTGAGCTCGATGATCTGCTCGGACGGGAGGCTGTACAGCTCGACGTGCGAGGCCTGTCGGACATGCTAGCTGGTCGCTGCGCCCTGGTCACTGGGGCAGGAGGGTCCATCGGCTCGGAATTATGCAGGCAGCTGGCTCGCTTCGGCGTAGGCCGTTTGGTCTGCTTGGACATGTCGGAATATGCCATTTACCAGCTTGAGCAGGAGATCAAGACGCGCCATCCTGACCTGCCCGTCCTGTACCTGACTGCCAACGTTCGCGAGGGGGATCGCCTCAAGGCGTTGTTTGAGGAGCACGCGCCGGCTGTGGTCTTCCATGCGGCTGCGTACAAGCACGTTCCGCTGATGGAGGGTGACAATGCAATTGAAGCTGTGCGGACCAACGTCCTGGGCACGCTCAACGCCGCGCGTGCCGCCGCTGCCTGCAGGGCACAGCGCTTCGTGCTGATCTCCACGGACAAGGCCGTTAACCCCACGAATGTGATGGGCGCAAGCAAGCGCCTGGCCGAGCGCGTATTGCAAAACCTCGCGCGGCAATACCCAGCGACGCGCATGGTTGCCGTACGCTTCGGCAACGTTCTGGGTTCCAGCGGCAGTGTGGTGCCTCGCTTCGCGCAGCAAATCGCCGCCGGCAGGCCCGTAACCGTGACGCATCCGGATATCGT
>JAGWOZ010000331.1 GCA_028870715.1 Betaproteobacteria bacterium
CACCCGTGATGACCACGCACTCCGCATCGGGCTTTGCCAACTTGATACCCATTGCGTACGGCAGGCCTACGCCCATCGTGCCCAGGCCGCCGGAGTTGATCCAGCGACGAGGATGGTCGAAGTGGTAGTGCTGCGCGGCCCACATCTGGTGCTGGCCGACGTCCGAGCAGACATAGGTTTCGCGGTCCTTGGTCAACTCGTAAAGGGTCTCAATGACAAACTGCGGCTTGATCACGCGATCCGACTTCTCATAGTGCAGACAGTCGCGCTTGCGCCACTCCTCGATCTGGCCCCACCACGTGGCGAGGGCCGCCATATCCTGTCTATGGCCCTCGGCCCTTTGCTGTTCGATTTGCTCAATGAGTTCCGTGAGCACCTCGCCCACATCGCCCACGATGGGAATGTCCACCTTCACACGCTTGGAGATGGAAGATGGGTCAATGTCGATATGAATGATCTTGCGTTCGACCTGCGCAAAATCCTTGGGGTTGCCGATCACGCGATCATCGAATCGCGCACCCACTGCGAGAACGACGTCGCTATGTTGCATGGCCATATTGGCCTCATACGTGCCATGCATGCCCAGCATGCCCAGAAATTTGGGGTCGGATGCCGCGATTGCGCCCAGACCCATCAACGTGTTGGTGCAGGGCAATCCGAGTAACTCCGCGAGTCGGCGCAACTGCTCCGAGGCATTGGCCAAAACGACGCCGCCGCCGCTGTAGAGATAGGGACGCTTGGCGTGCATGAGTAACTGCACCGCCTTGCGGATCTGTCCCCCGTGGCCCTTGCGCACAGGGTTATACGATCGCATCTCCACGTGGTCAGGATAGTGAAATTGCGCGACATTGCGCGACACATCCTTGGGCACGTCCACCACAACCGGGCCCGGACGGCCACTGCGCGCGATATGAAACGCCTTCTTGATCGTCAGCGCCAGGTCTTTCACATCCTTGACCAGGAAATTATGCTTGACGATCGGACGTGTGATGCCCACCGTGTCACATTCCTGGAAAGCATCAAGCCCGATGGCATGAGTGGGAACCTGACCGGTGATGATCACCATGGGAATCGAGTCCATGTAAGCGGTGGCAATGCCTGTGATGGCATTGGTGGCGCCCGGACCGGACGTCACGATCGCGACGCCGACCTCTCCGGTCGCACGCGCGTACCCATCGGCCGCGTGCACAGCGCCCTGCTCGTGGCGCACGAGCACGTGCTGGATGGAACTCTGCTTGTAAATTTCGTCGTAGATGTACAGCACTGCACCGCCTGGATAGCCCCAGATGTGCTTGACACCTTCGCGCTGCAGGCAGCGCACGACAATTTCAGCACCCGTAATTTCAGCGGTGCCGCTCGAAGATTTGTGTGACGTTTGCTGAGAGGCCGCCGTAGCAGCCGATTTCAATTCCGCGCTTGAAATATCCATAATCTCACCTCGATGATTTTCTCTAACGAAAAACCGTTGGTTCCTCTCCAGTCAGGCTTGTGGCCTGCTCTTGAGACTCTGTCGCGCGATCTGCGGGTTAGCTGGGGGACGGTATGTACAGGAATGCCCCGAACGTCGCCACCAGCGGTAAAGACCGTCGAAAGGCATAAGTGTAATGCGGCACCGCATCACGGACAAGCGGGGCGCGGTGCCGCAATCGGGCACAGTCCACCGCGCCCGGTCAAGCCCACCTCAGATCACCTGGCGCTGCAGCAGACAAACTGCGCTGGCGGCGATGCCCTCTTGGCGTCCGACGAAACCCAGGCGCTCGGCTGTCTTGGCCTTGATATTGACCTGCTGCAGTGCGACACCTAACAGCTGGGCGATGGCGCTTCGCATGGGCTCGCGGTATGGAGCGAGCCTTGGTGCCTGCGCGCAAACGGTGCTGTCCACATTCATGATTTGCCAGCCCTGAGCGCGAATGGCTTTCACGGTCTCGCGCACCAAATCGCCCGAGTTGGCACCTTTCCAACGCGCGTCGGTGTCGGGGAAGTACATGCCGATGTCGCCCAGCCCAGCTGCTCCAAGCAGTGCGTCGATGATGGCGTGGAGGAGCGCATCGGCATCCGAATGGCCCAGAAGGCCACTATGGTGTGCAACCTCCACGCCTCCCAATAACAGACGCCTGCCAGGCACCAGCGCGTGGATGTCCTCGCCCTGCCCAACCCGCCACTCCACGCGCCATTCAGCCATGCTTGCACTCCGTTGGTGCCGGTGCGCTGCGAGCCAGCAGGATCGCTTCGGCCAGCAACAGGTCCTCGGCATAGGTGACCTTGAAGTTGCTGCTGCTGCCGGCAACCAGCAGCGGGCTCAGGCCCATCTGCTCCACAGCCGAGGCCTCATCTGTAATCTGGGCCAGGTCGCTTCGCTCCAGCG
>JAGWOZ010000079.1 GCA_028870715.1 Betaproteobacteria bacterium
ATGCCTTCGGCACCGGCTTACAGGCTCGCCCCATGAGGCGGCTCCGAACAGCAGATCAACCACAGCAGGAGAAGATGACATGAACGAACCCCGACACCCCACAAGCCACAGCGCGCCCCCTTCGGGCGCCCCCCGCGAGGCTCACCAAACGGCAGTTGTGCAAATCCCGGAGGCCACCCTGCGCAAGCACTACCTATCGGGCGAGTTTTTCATCACGCAGCAAGCCCTCGAAGCCCACGACATCGACGAGGTTCTGCGCTGGTTCAACCTGCCGCATGAGCCCGTGACCGTCGGCGATGTGCGCGACATCGGCCACGGCCTGAAAGCCTATTTCGGGTTCGACGACAGCAAGCCGATGCGCAAGGCCCTCTTTGTCCGCATCTACTGATCCACGCATCAATGCAACCGCGCAACCACGCAGGAACACACATCATGAGCACCCAAGAAACCACGACCCACACTGACGCAATGCGCGAAGTGTTCGGCGAACCGATCAGCGTTTACACCCGCGCGCAGGCGATCGAGGATGGCCAACTGATCGACGTGTCCACCACCGCCCGCGAGGCCGGGATTGTCTGGCCCGTGGCCCTCACACCCGCCGCATGGGCCGATTGCGTGGCCTGGACCGACGAAACCGAGGCCCGCAAGGGCTACACCGGGCAGAGCGAATCTGGCAGGCTTTGGGATGTGGTCTGGATGCTGAGCCTGGCCGTGCGCGGTGCCCTGCGCCGTGGCCTGGATGCCAGCCAACAGCCGCTTTATTTCAGTCTGATGCGCACGCCTGCAGCAGGCCGTGGCGTCATGCCCCGCAAGGCCACGCTCAAGTTCATGGTCGGCCCAAACGATGACGGCCACCCGTGCATCACGGTGATGCTGCCGACCGAAGACTGACCATCGTTGACCCCACCAAGCCCGCCGCGCGCGGGCTTTTTTGTGCCCGAATTTCCCATGGCCGCGTACCCAAGCAAGCAATCAAAAAGGAGCTTGCCATGGCATCGCGCTATGTCCCCATCGATCAATTCATTGAAGAGGCCCACGCCTACCAGCGACAGCGACGCAAGGCGCGGATGCGCGCGGTGATCCGCGCCATCCTGACGCGCGTACTTGTGGTCCTGGCTGCCGCCGCCATCGTCGTTGTCGGTTATCTGACCTTCCCCAGCACTGCTGGCGCCGCGGAACTGCCAACCCATGGCCATTGGTCCTTGGACATCAGCACCGCGTCCTACCACTTGCGCCAGTGGGCCAGGGACAGCCTCAATCAAGACAACCCAGGACTTGGCTTCGAGTACCAGGCCACGCCGGATTGGGGCTTGGCGGCCGGGTTCTACAAGAACAGCTACAGCCGCACCAGCATCTACGCCCTTGCGACCTACACCCCGCTGCATATCAGCCTGCCAGAAGGCCTCAAGGTGGCCGCTGGCGGGCTTGCTGGCGTCATCAGTGGGTACACAAACCAGGAAGCGCCAGCGCGGCCATTGATGGCCGCAGCGCTTGTAGAAGTGCGCAACGCGCGGGGCTACGGCATCAACCTGGTGGCCGTGCCAAATGCCGGGCAATCAGCGGGCTTCATCGGCTTGCAACTGGTGGTGCCGCTATGAAAACGTGCTGCCACATCAAGCCCCTGCCCCGCTCGCTGATCTGGGCCGCCGCCTGCGCCGCCGTGGCCTTGGCCGCGCTCGTCTACCACCCGTCCCTGACGCTGCTGGTGACTGACGCACTGCTTGTCCCCTGGCTGGCCCGCGCCGAGTTTGGCGTCAACCCATTCAAGGCAGTCCCGGAGACCGTCGCCACGGTGGCTGCGGCGGCCTGCCTTGGCGCGGCGCTTCTGGCCGCCATTCCCTCCCCTCGCGCGGTCCCGCCAACGTCACAAGGAGCCAGCCATGCAAACCATTTTTGAATCCCTCGCCTTCGCGGTCGCTTTTGCCGCGCTCCTGGCTGGTGCGCTGCCCGTGCTGATCGTCATTTTCAACCATCGCGCGGAGGCGCGCCAGCGCAAGCGCTAGCCAATTTCCATGGCTGCGTACCCCAGCAAGCAACAGGCCCAGCGGGTGGTGGCAGTTGCGGCGCATTCGGTTCCTGCATGCGCGAAACCCCCGCAGGCGGCGCTGCCCACTCCATGGGGTTGTGAGCCGCCCGGCAGCACGGTGCCGTGATTCAACCCAGGCCAGGTCCTTGCCCCTGGCCGACCCAACACAGCCAGGAGAACGCGATGCGCGCGATCAAAGTTTCCATCATCGCCGCCATGCTGGCGGCCTTCATCGCCCCGGCGTGGGCCGCCACGGGAGGCTCGGCCACGGGCGCGAGCGTCACCGCGAGCAACGTCACGCAGCAAGACGCCTACAACAATCTTGCCAGCGGTACCAACGCGTCCGCTGGACAGGCAGGCACCGGGCAATCGGGCAACATTTCCATCGGCTTGGCCTCCAACAGCGGCGGCTCATGGTCTGGTGCGTCGAACAATGTTGCCATCGGCACCTTGTCTGCGTCGGGAACTGGTCTTGGTTCGCCGAACAACACAGCTATCGGCGCCTATGCTGCCGCTGGCACCAACGGCACTCAGGACAACGCCAGCCTTGGGTATGGGGCAACCGCAAACGGAGGGTTCGGCCTGGCGCTTGGGTATGGGGCGACCAGCACGGGCACAAACAGCGTAGCCATTGGCGCGTCATCCACGGACAGTGGCGCAGCCAATGTGTTTTCTGTGGGCAGCGTCGGCAACACCCGGGCCATCACCAACGTCACGGCTGGGCTGGTGTCATCGACCAGCACCAATGCGGTCAACGGCGCGCAGCTCTACAACGTGCAGCAACTGGCCGACCAGGCTGCCGCATCGGCGACTACAGCAGTGACAGGCGCGCAGGCCGCGCAGACCACGGCGAACAGCGCAAACACGGCAGCACAAGCCGCGCAAACATTCGCCAACAACACCGCATCGAGCACCGCAGCAGCGCTCGGCGGCGGGGCGACTGTGGGCGCCAATGGCAGCATCACCGCCCCAGACTATGTCATCGGCCCGAGCGCTTACAGCACAGTTGGCGGGGCGCTGAACGCCCTCAACAACACGGCCATCAGCAACGCCCAGGCCGCGGCCAACGCGCAGAGTTCGGCCAACCTTGCGCAGAGCGCAGCTACCACAGCGCAGGGCACTGCCAACTATGCCCAGACGCTCGCCAATCAAGCCCTGGCTGGCGTCGCGACCAACGCCGCAAGCATCGGCGTGGTGAACAGCGAGGTCTCGGCCAACACCACCAACATCCAGATCCAAGGGGTGGCGATCCAGCAAAACAAGCTTGCCACACAAGCCGCCCAGACCACCGCCAACACGGCGCTTGGCCTGGGCCAGAACTCGGCCCAATATGCCAATGGCGGGCGCAATCTCGTGCTCAACAGCAACAACGGGTCCGGCACGATCATCAACAACGTCGCCCCGGGCATCGCCCCAACGGATGCGGCAAATGTCGGCCAGGTCCTGGCCGCGCAAAGCGCCGCCGTGAGCCAGGCCAACGCCTACACCACCGCGGCCATCGCCCCCGTGGCCACGACCGCCAACACGGCCCTGGCCACCGCGCAGACCAACAGCCAGCAGATCATCGCAATCCAGGGCCTGCAAATAGCCCATGGGCAGACCATTCAGATGATCTTGAATGGCGTAGCCGGGATTTGTAGGCAGTCTGGCAACACCCTGACCTGCGCCCAGGCCCAGGCCAAAGGCGAAGGCGCGATTGCGGCAGGAGCGGGGGCGTCGGCAGCCTACGCAGGCAGCGTGGCGCTGGGCGCTGGCGCGGAGATCACCGCGAGCACGGGGGCTGACACCAACACCATCGGCGCGGTCGCCATCGGCACGGGAGCAAAGGCCAATGCCGACCCTGGCACAGCCCTTGGCTTCCAGGCCGACGCCGCAGGCGCGAACTCGGTTGCGCTGGGCTACCAGGCCACCGCGAACGGCAACAACAGCGTTGCGCTTGGGGCGGGCAGTGTGGCCAACCGCCCCAACAGCGTGAGCGTGGGCAGCGCCAGCCAGCAACGCCAAATCACCAACGTCGCTCCAGGCACCGCGCCGACCGACGCGGTCAATCTCGGTCAGGTGGAAGGGCTGTTGCAAGGCATGGGCAGCAATGTCCTCTCGCAGGCCAACAGCTACACATCCGCAGCCGTGGCGCAGGCATCGGCCCTGGCCCAGGTGCCCGCGTTCGGGCCGAGCGGCAACAGCCTGACGGCTGGACTCGGGAGCTATGCAGGCTATTCAGCCATAGGGATCGAGTACAGCCATGACATGACCAAGGATTGGCACCGGCCTGCCTTCATCAGCGTGGGCCTCGCGGCCAATGATGGCGGTGCCCCGGCTTTGTTCCACGCCGGCCTGTCCATGGGCTGGTGAACAGCCATGGCAACAGTTTTCGCCCTGTGGTGGCCAGGCCGCGCCACCGCTCCGGCCGACCGCGCCTGGATCGACACCACGCGCCAGTTTCCAAGGCCAAGGGTGCGACACGAAAGCCTCGAGGCCACGATGCGCGCGGCCGAGCGGTTCACCGCGATGGGCGCGGCCCGCCCGGTCCTCATCCAGCAAACCGGTCCCAGGACATGGGAGCGTCTGCCGCCTGAATTTCAGCCAAGCCAGCACTGATCCACGCCAGATATTTCCAGCGGCTTGTAGCAAATCAAGGGCGGCAAACGCGGCCCGCAACCACGGAGATTTTCAAATGATTGCAACCATCCTCAAAGTGACCGTCACGCTGATGCTGGTCGGCGGACTCTTCCTCGCGATCCACGAACTCAACCAGATGATGGACTCCAGCAACCCGGCCACCAGCGGAGTTGTCCTGGCTCCGATCAGCGCGCGCTGATCCAGTGGCAGCCAGCCCTCACAGGAGACCCCCATGGACCCGCTAATTCAAGCCATCTTAGACACCGCCCACAAGCAAGAGCTTGGCTCCAACCACGCGCTGGCGCTCATGCACTCCGCGGGAAAGGTGGTCGAACTGCAGGCGCTGATGGACTGCCCCGCCTGCTCGCAAAAGTACCCCCATCGCATCGTCGGCACGCGCCTCGAAGCAACCCTCGAGAACGGACGCCTGAAGCTCGCTTGCCGACATGGCTGCATGCCTTGGGAAATCCTCGAAGCAGCCAAGGCCGCAGCCTGAATCACACCCCAACCTCACAACTAGGAACCACATCATGGACAACATCTCCGCCCGCGTCATCGCGGCAGCCCTTGGCCTCGCGGCGTTTTGCGGCATCGGCGCCGCGACCTACAGCAGCCTGCAAACATCCGCCCGGGCCACGGCCATCCAGGCCAAGTTTCTGGCCACGATGCCCAAGCTGCCCGCCTCGCTGCCCGCCGCGTCGGCGGCGTCGGCCGCGAAGTGATCATGAGCAAGAAGCCACAGAGCAAAGGCCTGCCGAGCCCGCCAGCCGGGTTCTGGCCCGGCCTGATGCCACCGGCCACAGCAAAGCGAGCCAAGGCGATTGCCAGATTGTTCAGGGCTGGCCGCCTCGACGACGCCAGAAAACTTGCAAAGGAAAAATCATGAAGACCAACAAAGTGAACGTGCTTGAAAAGCTGCATGCCCAGGCCTGTGAGGCTGGACAGCGGCAAGCTGCCGTGCTGTCCCAGACCCAGGATCAGTACCGGCATGCGCTGAAGCTGTTGAGCGAACTGCAAGCGCATGCCATCGCCTATCAGCAGCGCCAGCGTGACAGAGACGCCGGAGGCGTCGCATGGGGCGAGGCGCAGGCGATGCGCAACTTCATCACCACGCTGAGGACGGCCGTGGCCGCTCAGCGCGTCGAGGTCAACCGCCTGCAAGGATTGCTGGATGAACAGACCCGGGCGTGGACCACCACACGCCAGCGCACAAAGGCGCTGGAATCCCTGCTCGCCAAGCGTCGCTCTAAGGCCCTGGCGACACAGCGCCTGCGTGAACAGGCAGAGCTGGACGACTGGCTGCTGCATCAGGCGTCGCGGCGCGCAGCCTAGGCCACGCCATCAACCACGGAGAAACGCCATGACCGAAGAACAAGCCATCATCGAAGCGATCCTGCAGTGGCACGCCGTCGCGCGCCGTGAAGGACTGCTGGCACTGGCCGAGCACATCGACAGTGCGCCCGATCCATTCGCGCGCCAGGCCATTGGCCTGCTCGCCGAGGGCGCATCGCCGCAGGTTCTGCGCGCGAGTCTGGAGGTGGAAGCGTTGCGTGAAGCTGTCCTCAAGGCCATGGTCATCGAGGGCGCGGCAGGCATCGCCAACGGCGAAAACCAGAGCCGGCTTGAGGCGCGGTTGCAGCGCCTGGCGTTGGGGTTTTGAACGCGGCGATATTTCCATGGCTGCGTATCCATGCAGGGGCGGCAGTCGCCGTCCCGCCCAACGGAAAGACTGAATCATGAAGAACCTCGACAACTATTCAAACAACACCACCATCTACACCAGAACTGGCAGCACCCAAACGGTTGTGCTGGGCTGGCGGGGAATGACGGTTGCTTGGTTTTGCATCACCGTCATCGAGGACGGGAAATTGAAGGTTCTGGCTGCCGGCGACATCCCGCAATGGTGTGAGGAAGATGCGGATGCGTTCACCTGGCTGGTCAACTCTGGACTGGTTGACGAGGGCGATTTTGAGGATGAGGACGGCAACGATTTTTGGGTTGGAATCGTTGATGAGCGCGGATTCCTATTGACCCCAATCAAGCCTCGCCCGCTGTGAAGAAAAAGAGCCCAGCACCAAACCCGCTTCGGCGGGTTTTTTCTTGCCCATCGGACACGCTGGCCGCTGATTTTCCAAGCCCCCGTACCAGTGCACGGGCCATGAGGCCCGGGCAACTGGAGTATCACACCATGAACAAACTCGTCATCCCGGCCATCCTGGCCACGCTGCTCACAGGCTGCGCAGGCGTCCCACCAATGCTCGGAGGGGCTCCATCGTCCAGCGCCCTGACCTACACCCCCGGCCAGGCGCAGCAGGCCCAGGCCGTGCAACTTGGCACCGTGGTCTCGGTGCAGCCCATCACCATCTCTGCTCCAGACTCAGCGACCGGGGGCGGCGGCCTGCTCGGTGCGCTGGCGGGTGGTTACGTGGGCTCGCGTATCGGAAACGGCAATGGCTCCAAGGTTGCGGCCGTGCTGGGCGCCATCGCGGGCGGCATGGGCGGCGAAGCGGCCACCAATGCAGCCTACAAGCAGGCCGGTGTGCAGGTGAGCGTAAAGATGGACGGCGGCGGGGTTTTCGCCGTCACCCAGGCCGCCGATGTGCCCCTCACCTTCGGCGAGCGTGTGGAGGTCGTGGGCGGTTATCCGGCCCGCGTTCTCCCGATGCCCAAAGACCTTACCAAGTGATGACCAGCGGGCCGGTTCGTCCGGCCCTATTTCCGGCCACTCGTATCAAGGCATCAACAGGAGAAATGAATCATGCCCATCACCAAACAAGGCACCCGCGTGTACCGCAGCGGGCAGCAGATCAAAAAACCAAAAGCCAAGCCCGTGCCGACTCTTGCCCCCCGGCGCGATCCGATGATCTGGGCGATGTTTGGCCCGAAGTACAGGCCCGCAGGAGCGAAATCATGAGCCAGCAAGTCAACATCGATGCCTGCCTGCAGGCGCTTTCAAGCTGGGGCCTGGTTGACCTGTGGATGGTTCTTGCGAGGGACGAACTTTGGGAACTCGGCGCGATGCTCGCCGACCACGCCGATGGCGTGCCGACGGCAGCGCACCAGTATCCAGAAGCCGCGCAGCGCCTGGGCTGGATGGCTCAGTCTTGCGGCCTGGACCCGAGCACCGGGGAGCGGGCCTCAGTTGATGTGGGAGATGTGGAAGATTGAAAGATGTTGGCCAGGGGCCTGGAATTGCGGTGTTTTCCAATAAAGAAATTTATCTATTGGAATCCACCGCAATTTCCTCACGTGCGTATCACACCAAGGGCGCCGACATCCGCGATGCCCTGTCAACTCGGAAACCTCAGGAGCATCACCGTGAAAGCAACGACCAAACGACTTCTGGCCCGTGCCGGCATCCAGGCAGATGGCAATGAGAATGAGCGCGCCTTGAGCGCCATCATCTCCGCGGCGATCAAGCAGAAATATCAACAATACACTTCCTGCGCTCTCGCCGAGGCGATCAACCTGGGCAACCGCGCGTGGTGCGAAGCTCACAACTATGCATACAGCCGCACCCAGCCGCTGGAATCGGTGCGGCGCGACCTGCTGGGGCGCATCGCACGCGCGCATGCCGGGTCCCGCCAAACCATGCTGAAGCTCCAACGCGACGTCGCTGACGGCGGGTTTGTGAGGAAGTATGGCGAGGACATGGCCGAAGCGATCGACTTCCTACAAAGCCCCGCCAAGTTCCGCGCCGAGTTCCGCCGCATGCGCGCCGAGATGGTCAAGAGCGCATAAGCAAGGAGCAGAGATCATGGCCAGGAAACTTACCGCAGAACAGAAGGCGGCACGCCGCTTGGAGAAGCACGGCGATGCGTACGCCGCTGCCGTTGCCGCAGCCGCGGCGCGTGGGCTCGCCCCACTTACTGGCACCGTACCGCAGTGCGTGTGGGCGGAGCCGATAAGGGACCGCGCCATGACCGCGGACCCCAGGCTTCTTAAGGCCGTCAGAGAACACGCGGCTTGCAGCACCGCGCAGTTCTGGATCAAAAACCGTTTCAAGTCTGGTGAACAACTTGTTGAAGCTGTTCACGCTGCGGGCGACGAGCCGGATACACGAGCCAAAGTAGAGCCCAGCGCCCGACAGCTCGATATGTTTTGACCCACCGGGTCAGGCCGCTGCCGCCAACTCCCCAAAAGTAGCCTTGGCACACAGATCGGGGATGTACAGGCCCTCGTCGAGATCGGGCCAGTAAAGATCATGCCCAGCCCCCTCGACGTTCACCCGGGCGAATTTCGTCGCTTCGGCCTGGGCGATGACGGCGGGCAGCAGGGCAAAGGGGACGGCGAATTCCGCCCCGTTGTCAAAATCGAGAACGAGGCGCTGCCTGCGCGTGTCCACGTGGACCGCAACAGCCCTGGGCTGCACAAGGTCAAGCGCGCGGCCGCGTTCAAGCGCGGCTTGGATGGATTGCTCAGAAGTCGCCATGTGTGTTTCTCCAGGCATTGCACAGGCGGGCAAGCTCCGCTTCGATGCCCCGCAGCACGCGCCGCAGGGTGGCCGCGTCCATGCGCGATTATCCCAGCTTCGCCACCGTGCCCAAGTACCCGCCGTGGTGCCGCAGCGCATAGTCGTTGTGGGTGAAGCCGCCGATCTGGACCGCCAGCACTGTGAGCACATCGCCAATCACTGACATCACCGTCGTTGATGTCGTGGGCGCCAGGCCCAATGGGCAGACTTCGGGCGGGCCACCCGTCCACAGCACCAGGTCAGAGCATGCGGCAAGTTCCGAGCCGCGCTTGCCCGTGATCGTGATGATCCGCACTTCCTGGTGAAGCTTCCGGGCCAGATGCACCAGCTCGACGACTTCCCGCGTTTTGCCTGAGTTCGAGATGAGCAGCAGGCAGTCGTGGACACCGAGCACACCCAGGTCGCCGTGCTGGGCTTCCAAAGGGTGCAAGAAGATCGAGGGCACGCCGACCGAGCACAGTGTCGTGGCGATCTTCGCGCCAACGCCGCCCGCCTTGCCGACGCCAGAGACGACAACCTTGCCGCCAGCGCGGGCGGCCTCTAAGAAGCACTGAACAGCAGGCTCGAAAGGGTTGTCCAGGGGGATGTTTTGGATGGCCGCGGCTTCAGCCGCGAGGATGGATTGGATTGTGTTTTGCATCATCGGATTATCAGGGGTCACCACTTTTCCGCTGGCGCGTAGTTGCCCATGGACAGGAGAAACCCATGAGCACCAACACCCCCAACACCGAAATCCCGCGCCTGGTGAACACCAAGGAAGCGGCAAAAATCCTTGGCGTGTCCAAGGCCACCCTGGACCGCGACCGCGCCACGGGGTGCGCAGGCGGCGTGCCCTGTATTCGCATAGGCGGACGAGCCTTGTACAGCCCTGAGCAGATTCTTGAATGGGCCAAGGCTCGGGCCGTCGTGCCGACCCCAGCCCAGATGTCGAAGATCGAGGCAGATCCGCAACCCCGGCGCCGTGGGCGGCCCCGCAAGACGGGTTAACCGAGCTTTGCGGCAAGCTCGCTGGCGCTCGGGTTGAAATAACGCTGCAGCATCTTCAAGTCTTTGTGCCCAGTGACCGCGGCGAGTTCGAGCACGTTTGAAAGCTTCTTGGAAAGCCGTGTTGTGGCCTCGTGCCGAATGTCATGCAGTCGCAAATCCTTGATCCCCGCCCGCTCGCGGGCACGTGCCCAGGCTTTCGTGACCGCGTCGGCGCGCACATTGAATACGCGCTCGCCATCACGTGGCAGTGACCGGAGCAACGCCACTGCGGCGGTGGACAGCGGCACATCACGCGCGGTGCCGTTTTTCGTGTGGGGCAGATGCACAAACTGCGCATCGAGGTCGACGAATTCCCACCGCAGCGCGACCACTTCGCCACGGCGCATCGCTGTGAGCTTGAGCAGTTGGACGATTGCGGCCAACTCCGCAGACCCGCTCACCGCACAAATGCGTGCGAGTTCGTCATCACTCGCGCGACGCTTGCGGGCATCGCGAATTTTCGGCTTGTTGACATCGGCGACCGGGTTGGCAATGCCGCCGATCTTCCAGGACTTCCGGGCTGTCGTGTAGAGATGCGAAAGCACGGCCAGCCGTCGGACAACCGTGCTGGCGGCAAGGCCCGCGCCGAGCCAGGCCGCTTGCAGCGCCTCAATATGCGTGCTGTCGATGGCCGAGAGTGACAGCCGGGCCAGGGGCGAATCCATGAAGGCTTTGATGATCGATTTATTGCCGTTTCCGCTCAACCTTGGCACGACCTCGATCAGGTATCGAGCCAGGGCATCCTTGAGCAACAGCGCGTCAGCTTCGCTGGTGTCACGCCAAAGCCCGCGCTCAAGCTCCGATTCCACTTTGCGAGCCCAGGCGCTAGCATTTGTCCTCGTCGAAAACGTCTTGGTGATTGTCGGCTGGCCACGCCGCCTGATGATGACCTGATGGCTGAACTCGCCGCGCTTCGTGATCGTTGCCATAGAATTTCCCCTTTTGTCCGGGTGGTACGGGTGGCAGGAAATTGCAGCATCGGTGCAGCAAAAAATCAGGCAATTTCGCGTAAGTGCTTGATAACAAACGAGAATAAGCCATCAATTTCAGCTTTCGTAATGAGAAGGTCGAGGGTTCGATTCCTTTCACCGGCACCACGAACATTTATCACCAAACACCGCTTAACCCCTAAAAGCCACGTAATTCAATGAGTTACGTGGCTTTTTTGTTGTTTCATCTAACCACCAATCATCGCCATTTTCGATAATTTCCCATACCATTTGCACCAAATTTGCACCAGGTGCTGCACCAAGCTTGGAGGTGAACGGGGGATGGGAACGGTCGTCAAGCGCGGCAAGACATTTCGGGCGCAAGTCAGGCGCCATGGCATCAGCCGGTCCGCGACCTTCGATACGAAGGCCTCAGCTTACGCATGGGTCGAACAAGTCGAGCGGGACATCGATGCCGGCGCTTCCGGTGACACGGTCGCCCCTGCTGGAGCGACGTTCGCCACCCTGCTCGAACACTACCGAGATCAGGTGAGCGAATCCAAGCGCGGCAAGCGCTGGGAGGTCGCGCGCATCCACCGTACATTGCGAGACCCGATTGCCGAGGTGCCGCTGGCGCGTCTGGCACAACCTGCTGTCGTGACATGGAGAGACCGGCGATTAAAGCAGGTCAGCCCAGCATCGGTGCAGCGCGAATGGAACCTGCTGTCGCACGCCTGCAGTCTGGCCGTCAGGGAGTGGCATTGGCTGGTCGAAAACCCGTTTACTGGGGTGCGGCGCCCTCCCCCAACCCCGCCAAGAGATCGCTTGGCAACCGAGGCGGAACTGGGTCGCATCCTCTTGGCGCTCAGCTATCAGCCTGGACTGCGCCCATCCACGATTTCGCAGCGCATTGGAGCCGCTGCGGTGTTCGCTGTCGAGACGGGCATGCGTGCCGGCGAAATTGCCAAGTTGACCTGGGCCGACGTCGCTCCGACCGTCGCGACGGTGCGTTCAGGCAAGACCGCCGCAGCAACACGCCGTGTTCCGCTCTCACCCGTCGCGCAAACCGTGTTGTCAGGGCTCAAACCGGATCCGGTCGACCTCACGGCCAGAGTTTTTGATCTGGCTACATCGCAGCTCGATTCGCTGTGGCGCAAAGCGAAGAAGCACGCCATGATCGAGGATCTGCATTTCCACGATCTGCGGCATACGGCAGTTACCCGACTCGCCAAGAAACTCCCCATTCTGGATCTGGCGAGGATGATCGGGCACAAGGATCTTCGCATGCTGCAAATCTATTACAACGAAAGCGCCGAGACGATGGCGGATCGACTCAAGATGGATTGAAGGGGCCTGCGCCGACGAGCCGGTCCGTCATCGCGAGTATGTTCCTATTTTTCGTCTAATTATTGCATTCGACGAAAAATAGGAACATACTCCAGCCATGCTCTCCGACACACACACTCAGCGCGTCCTCGGTCTGGCCAGCCAGAAGGGTCTGCTGCGCGCCAGCGATCTGGACGCCATCGATGCGCCCCGGGTCGTCCTGACGCGCCTGACCGCCGCTGGTCTGCTGGAGAAGATTGGGCGTGGCCTGTATCGTCTGCCGGAATCCCGGGGGTCGGAACACGAGAGTCTCGTGACCGTCACCACCAAGGTGCCGCAAGCCGTGTTTTGTCTGCTCACTGCGCTGCAGTTCCACGAGTTGACCACCCAACTGCCGCGTCAGGTCTGGATCGCCATGCCGCGCGGCAGCCATGCCCCACGGTTCGACTATCCGCCGATCAAGATGGTGCAGTTCACGGGCGAAGCCTACACGGCGGGTGTCGAGGAAGTTGAACGCGATGGCGTCAAGCTGCGGGTGTACGGCGTGGCCAAGACCGTGGCGGACTGCTTCAAACACCGCAACAAGATCGGCCTGGATGTGGCGCTGGAGGCCCTGAAGGACGCGCGGGTCCGCAACAAGGCGTCGGTCGATGACATCTGGCGCTACGCCAAGATCTGCCGCGTAGCTAACGTGATGCGGCCCTATCTGGAGAGCACCGCATGAGCCCGGCGCGTCCAACGAATCAGGCGA
>JAGWOZ010000080.1 GCA_028870715.1 Betaproteobacteria bacterium
AGCTTCATGCGGCCACCTTTTGCGCGCCTTGCTGGCGCTGGCGCTGAAGCGTCAACGCCGTGTCTTCAATCATGTCTTCCTGGCCGCCCACCATGCCGCGGCGGCCCAGCTCGACCAGGATGTCGCGGGCGGGCACCCCATATTTCTTCTCGGCGCGCTTGGCAAACAGCAGGAACGAGCCGTAGACCCCGGCATAGCCCAGCGTGAGGGAATCGCGATCGATGCGGATGGGAAAGTCCATCATCGGCACGACCAGGTCTTCGGCCACGTCCTGGATCTTCCACACATCGACCCCGGTCTGAATGCCCATGCGATCGCACACGGCAATGAGCACCTCCATGGGTGTATTGCCCGCCCCCGCGCCCAGGCCGGCCGAGGCCGCATCAATGCGACGGGCCCCACATTCCACCGCGGCCAGGGAATTGGCCACGCCCATCGCCAGATTGTGGTGGCCGTGAAAGCCAAGCTCCGTTTCCGGCCGCAGCGCCTCGCGTACAGCCGTCAGGCGTGCCTTGACGTCGTCGGGAAGCATGTAGCCGGCCGAGTCGGTGATGTAAATGCAGTTGGCGCCATAGCTTTCCATCAGCTTGGCCTGTTTGACCAGTCCTTCCGGGCTGTTCATGTGGCTCATCATCAAAAAGCCAACGGTGTCCATCTCCAGCTTGCGCGCCAGGGTGATGTGCTGCTCGGAGACGTCCGCTTCGGTGCAATGGGTGGCCACGCGGATGGTGTGGACGCCCAGCGCGTGGGCCATGCGCAGGTGATCCACAGTCCCAATGCCGGGCAGCAGCAGAGCCGAGACCTTCGCCTGCTTGAGCATGGGGATGACGGCACCGAGATACTCCTCGTCCGTGTGGGCTGGAAAGCCGTAGTTGACGGAGGCGCCACCGAGGCCATCGCCGTGCGTGACTTCAATCAGCGGCACACCAGCCTCATCCAGTCCCTTTGCGATGGATCGCATCTGCTCGAGGGTCATCTGGTGACGCTTGGGGTGCATGCCGTCGCGCAGCGTCATGTCGTGAACGGTGATGGTTGTGCCTTTGAGATTCATGGCCTGTGTTCCTTGATTCGGGTTGTCATCGATACGTTGGCGGTGCTTGCGCAGCCTAAGGCGGCCACTCAGGCAGCCACGGGCTCCACCGGCGCGAGCTGGATGCGTCCGCTCAGCAGCTCCTCGGCGAACATCTCGGCCGTGCGCGCCGCTGCCGCGGTCATGATGTCGAGATTGCCGGCGTACTTGGGCAGATAGTCGCCCAGGCCTTCGACCTCCAGAAAGACCGAGACCCGGTTGCCATCGAATACAGGGCCGTTGACCACCTTGTAGCCAGGCACATATTTCTGGACCTCCTTCACCATGGCCTGGATGGACTCGGCAATCCTGGCCTGGTCCGGCTCGGACTCGGTCAGGCAGTGCACGGTGTCGCGCATGATCAGCGGCGGGTCGGCCGGGTTGATGATGATGATGGCCTTGCCTTGCCTGGCTCCGCCCACCTTGGCCACAGCGGCCGACGTGGTGCGGGTGAACTCGTCGATGTTCTTGCGCGTACCGGGGCCCGCTGACCTGGACGAGACGGTGGCGACGATCTCGGCGTAGTTCAGGGGCTGCACGCGCGACACGGCATACACCATGGGAATGGTGGCCTGGCCGCCGCAGGTGACCATGTTGACATTCATCTCACGCTTGCCGATGTGTTCCTTCAGATTCACCGGTGGCACACAGTACGGGCCGATCGCCGCCGGCGTAAGGTCAATCATCATCACGCCAAGCGCATTGAGCTTGTCGGAATTGGCCTTGTGCACGTAGGCGCTTGTGGCGTCGAAGGCAATCTGGATGTTGTCGGCTTGGACATGCGGTAGCAGGCCGTCCACGCCTTCGGCCGTGGTCTTGAGGCCGAGCTCGCGGGCTTTTTTCAGCCCGTCCGAGCTGGGGTCGATGCCCACCATCCAGACCGGTTCCAGAACGGGGCTGCGCATGAGCTTGGCCAGCAGATCGGTGCCGATGTTGCCAGGTCCGATCAGGGCACAGCGAATCTTCTTGGTCATGGGGTACTCCTTTCAAATGAAGATAGAAATCAGCTTGGGGCGGATCCGTCGGGGCAAGGCACGGGCGGCGCCTACCCGATGCAGCGCACCACGCCGCCTTCGGCGCGCACCGCTGCGCCGTTCATGGCCGCGGCCTGCGGGCTGCAGACAAAGGCGACCACGGCAGCCACCTCGGCGGGGTCGATCAGACGCTGGAGAATCGAGGTTGGACGGGCCTGCGCAAAGAAATGCTGGGTGAACGCCTCCGGGCTTTGCCCTTGCTTGGCAGCGAGCGTGGCAAAAAATGCCTCCACGCCCTCGGTGCGTGTCGGCCCGGGCAGTACGCTGTTGACGGTCACGCCCGTTCCCGTTGTCGTCTCCGCCATGCCACGCGCCACGGCCAGTTGCGCCGTCTTTGTCATGCCGTAGTGCACCATCTCGGCCGGCGGGCATAGCGCCGATTCGCTGGAGATGAACACGATGCGTCCCCACCCTGCCCCCTTCATGCGCGGCAGATAGTGGCGCGAAAGTCGCACCCCGCTCATCACGTTGACCTCAAAAAAGCGCAGCCAGTCCTCGTCGCCAATGGCTTCAAAGGCCTTGGGCTCGAAGATGCCCAGGTTGTTGACGAGGATGTCGAGCGCGGGATGCTTTACGGTGAGCGCCGCGCACCCCTGGGGGGTGCCCAGATCGGCTGCGCAACCGACGATCTCGGCTTGCGCACCAAGCGTGGAGCGCAGGCGCTGCACCGCGCCCTCCACCGTGGCCGCACCGCGCCCATTCACGATCACCCTTGCGCCTTCTGAGGCCAGCGCCTGGGCGGTGGCGTAGCCGATGCCCGCGGTCGAGCCGGTGACAAACGCTGTCTTGCCGCGCAGTTGCAGGTCCACGGTTGCTCTCCTTTACTCGAAGCGCACGGCGCAGGAGCCGATGCCGCCGATCGATACGCGGAAGTTGTCGCCGGCGTGGACGGGTGCCATTGCCGCCAGCGCGCCGGAGAGAACGACCTCGCCAGCCTTCAGGGGAATGCCCAGGCGCCCGAGGGTGTTGGCCAGCCAGGCCACGGCATTGACCGGGGAGCCGAGCGCGGCGGCGCCGGCGCCGGTGCCGATGACCTCGCCATTTTTCTCCAGCACCATGCCGCACGTGGACAGATCCACCGCGCGCGGGCTCACGGCGCGATCGCCGAGCACGAAGACCCCGCATGAAGCGTTGTCAGCCACCGTATCCTGGATCTTGATTTTCCAGTCGCGAATGCGCGAATCCACTATCTCGAAGCACGGCATCACGCATTCGGTGGCAGCCAGGACGTCGGCATGGGTCACGCCCGGGCCCAGCAGGTCCTTTTTCAGGATGAAGGCAATCTCGCCTTCGGCCTTGGGCTGGATGAGGCTCGACGCGGCAATGCTTTGACCCTCTCCGTACACCATGCCCGAGAGCAGGTAACCGAAGTCGGGCTGGTACACCCCGAGCATGTCCATTACGGCCTTGGAGGTCACGCCGATCTTCTTGCCCACCACGGTCTCGCCCGCCTGCTGCCGGCGCTGCAGCAGGCGTTGCTGCACGTGATAGGCGTCCTCAATCGTGATGTCCGTGAAGCGGTTGGTCAACGGTTCGATGGTGCTGCAGGCGCGCAGCGCCGCGTAAAGCTCGTCGCCGAGGCTGGTGATCTGTTCTGGGGACATGGGTGGCTCAGGTATGGAGGGGTTGGGGTTCGTCGCGGCCGGCTTCAGCCAGAAAATTGCCCACCAGCTGGGCGAATCGCGCGGCATGCTCAATCTGCGTCCAGTGGCCGCACTGGCCATACACATGCAACTGCGCACGGGGAATCCAGCTTGCCAGTTTGAGCGAATTGGCCAGCGGGATCACCTGGTCTTCGCGACCGTGCACCACCAGGGTTTGATGCGGCAGACTGCGGATATCAGCCTCCGTGCTGGCCATCGCATCGACCCAGCGCTGGCGGGGAGCGGGAAACATGGCTGCAAAGGACTCCTGGAAACCCGGACGGATACTGGCTTCATAGCGCAGTTGAGCCAGCTCATCCGTGGCCAGCTTTGGATCAAAGGCGAAGATGTCGAGCAGTTTGCGCATGGTCTGCAGCGATGGCGTGTAGCCCCACACCGCGTCCAGCCCCGGCGTGATCGGAAAATGCACCCCCACGCTGCCCATGAGCACCAGGCGACGCACGCGGTGGGGATGGCGGATGGCCAGAGCCAGTGCCAGGCCGCCGCCGAACGAATTTCCCACCAGGTCGGTTTTTTCGATCCCCAGCGCGTCGAGCAAACCCACGGCCTGTTCCACCCAGATCTCCATGGCGTAGCGCTGCCCCTGGGGCCGGTCCGTGTAGCCAAAGCCCACCATGTCGGGTGCGACCACGCGGGCCTGCCGGGCCAGGTCGGGCATGACCAGCCGCCAGTTGGCCCAGGCCGAAACCCCCGGGCCGGAGCCGTGGATGAGCAAGACCGGGTGTCCATGTCCCAGGTCGTGGTAATTCGTGCGAATGCCCGCTGCAACGATCGAATGCGCAATTTCGGGGTTGGTCCGTGACTCCATGGTCGTGCTCCGCTCAGAGTTTGATGCAGACGTTCTTGAGTTCCGTGTAGAACTCCAGCGAGTGCACGCCACCTTCGCGCCCGATGCCCGACTGTTTGGCGCCGCCAAACGGTGTGCGCAGGTCACGCAGGAACCAGGAGTTGACCCAGGCAATGCCGACCTCGATGGCGGCTGCCACGCGGTGGGCCCGCGAGAGATTGGTCGTCCAGATGGCGGTGGCCAAGCCGTACTCGTTGTCGTTCACACGCCGGATGACTTCGTCTTCACGGTCAAACGGCATGACCAAGGCACAGGGGCCGAAGATCTCCTCGCGCGCAATGGCCGAGTCGTCGCCCAGCCCGGTCCAGAGCGTGGGCTGCACCCAGGCGCCATCCTGGAGTTCAGCGGGCATGTCCGGCACGCCGCCGCCCGTGATCACCGTGGCGCCCAGGGCCGCCGCCTTCTGGTAATACGACAGCACCTTGCCACGGTGCTCCTGGCTGATGAGCGGCCCCATGCCGGTTGCGGGATCCTCCGGCGGGCCCAACTGCATGTGTTCCGCGCCATGCTTGAGCGCTGCCACAAAGCGCTCGAAAATGGGCCGCTCCACATACACGCGCTCGGTGCCCAGGCACACCTGACCACAGTTGGCAAAGCACGAGCGCAGCGTGCCCTCGATGGCGGCCTCGAAATCGCAGTCGGCGAACACGATGGCCGCATTCTTGCCGCCCATCTCCAGGCTCACCGGGCGCGCCCCGTCGGCGGCAGCCTTCATGATGGCCGCGCCCGTGCGGGTCTCGCCGGTGAAGGTGATGGCATTGACGCCGCGGTGGGTGGTGAGGAACTCGCCAGCCGAATCGGGCCCGAACCCATGCACCACGTTGTACACGCCAGGCGGCACGCCCGCGGCGTTCATCACCTCGCCCAGAAGCGCGGCCGTTTGCGGAGTCTCCTCGGAGGGCTTCACCACCACGGTGTTGCCGCACGCCAGTGCCGGGCCGACCTTCCAGGTCATGAGCAGCAATGGCAGGTTCCACGGGCAAATGACGCCCACCACACCGACGGGGCGGCGCATGGCATAGTTGATCGCGCCCTGGCCATCGGGGGTGGCCATCTCGAAGAACTCGGTCGGGACATTCTTCACCACGTCGGCAAAGACCTTGAAATTGGCCGCGCCCCGGGGAATGTCCACGTGCCGTGCAAGGCTCATCGGCTTGCCGGTGTCTTCCACCTCTGCGGCGAGAAAGTCATCAAAGCGGCGATTGATCCCGTCGGCGACCGCATACAGCAGATCCACGCGCTGCGCCACGCTCAGGCCGCCCCACGGACCCTTCAGCGCTGCGCGCGCCGCGCGCACCGCGGCGTCCACCTGCTCGCGCCCGGCCTCCGCCACACGCGCCACCAGTGCATTGTTGAGCGGCGAGCGCTTGTCGAACCAGCGCTCGCTGGGTACGTACTGGCCGTTGATGAAGTGATGAATGGATTTGGGCGCGGTCGGCGTGGCTTGCGCCGCGCGCGCCGTCGCTTGGGGCTCGGTGATCAGCATGATGGATGGATGGATCGTCAAATGGAAAGGATGGACCCTGCGCCGCGCCGTCCCGGGAGCAATCGCGCCCGGGCGCGCCACGCGGGCATGGCAAGGCACCGCGAAAGCGGAGATGAAATGGCCATCAAGGGGGCCCAAGCCCGAGGGCGCTCAGCGCTGCCCGGGCACAGTCTTCGTCCTCGTCCTCGCTGCCGCCCGAGACCCCGATGGCGCCCACACGCTGCCCGCCCTCGACGATCGGCAGCCCCCCGCCGAAGGCGACAAAGCGGGCGCGCAGAACAAGGCCCTGGCGCACGGCCTCGGAATGCGTGCGCAGCGCCTTGCTCCAGCCACTCGTGGCCAGCCCGAAGCTGGCCGCCGTGTAGGCCTTGTCGATGGCGATGTCAATGGAGTGCAGCGGAGCGCCCGGCATGCGCAGGAACGCCGCCAGGTTGCCCGCGGAATCCACGACGGCGATGTTGACGCGTACGCCCAGTTGCTGCGCATGCAGTGCAGCAGCCTGGGTCATCGCATGCGCAGCTGGCCAGTCGATCAGACGGGCCTCGACGCTGTGGCGTGCGAGGCTTGGAGCGATGTCGGGAGTTTGCATCGCGCTTCAGGTGTACACGTCGGTGAACGAGGCAACCAGCTCGCCGGTGTGATAGAAAATTCCCGCACCCAGGTGCTCTTCGGTCCAGGTCGTCACAGGCCGATCAGGCTGTGCCAGATAGCCCAGCCCTGCGAAAGTCTCATTGCGGTTGCCACTCGGGTCGAAGAAATAGATCGTCTCACCGCGGGTGATGCCGTGGCGCGTGGGTGCCACGTCGATCTTCGTCTTTGTCTTCGCCATCACATCGGCGGCCTTGAGCACGTCGTGCCAGGAATCGAGGAAGTACGCGATGTGGTGCAACCCATTGCGGGGCCCGCCAACGAAGGCAAGGTCATGGGGTGTGCTGGTGCGCGTGAGCCAGGTGGCGGCCTGAATGGCGCCGCCCGGGCCCACCATGACTTGCTCGACGAGATAGAAGTCCAGGCAGTCCCGCATGAACTGCGTGTTCTCGGCCACACGGTTGACGCCCGTCTCGGGATTGAGCTCGCACATGAGCAGGCAGTGATCGAGCCAATGCGCGCCGGCCCCCTTGATGTTGTCCGGCCAGGGATCCGGGTTGGTGGTGCCCACCTCGGTGCCGACGTACTCCTTCATCGCGTACAGCCGCATCTCGTGGGTGCTGGGCAGGTTGAACTTGAGCATACGCCCGGTGGACGGCAGCGTGCCCTCGGGCAGCATCTCGGTCTTGATGCCATAGGCCTCGACGCGCTTTTGCAGCGCATCGAGGTCCTCGTCTTTCTCGACCTTGTAGGCCACGTGGTTCAGACCGGCCTGATCCGACGGCGTGAGGATGAGGGAATATTTGTCCCACTCATCCCAGCACTTCATGTAGACGTTGCCATGCTTGTCTTCCATGGTTTTCTTCATGCCCAGCACGCTCTCGTAGTGCTTGACCGCTGCGGGCATGTCCATCACCCGCACACTGGCATGTCCGATTCGCATCACACCCATGGTGCATCTCCTGTGTTTACTTGGTGGAATTCGGGTTCGCCGAACCGGCGAACCCCTTGAAAAACGGTTTTTGCAGCTTTCCCGCCACTTCCAGCTCAACCTCGCATTGGGGCGCCACCCGGCAAGCCAGGCAGTACCCATCCTGCTCCTCCTCCACGCTGACGTGCGCCCGGCTGATGGGTCCGAGCTTGTGAATCAGGCCGCTGAGCAGACGCACCTTGCACACGCCGCAGCCTCCGCCCAGACAACCCACCGGGATCCCCCGCCGGCCCAGGCGCGCCATGCCGGCGAGCAGGGACTCCGCGGGCGAACACGGAAACGATTCGCCCGTCTGCTTGATCCGCACCTGCACCTTGCGCTCGGCCTCGGTCATGGCTACACCCTTTTGAACAGCGGGCTTCGCACCTGCTGGGCATCGGCGGCCGAGATGAACCTCTCGTGATAGATGTCGCGCTCGAACAGTCGCCCCTGCATGAGCGTGGTGATGCCTGCGTCGATCATGGCCGGAGGGCCGCACAGATAGGCCTTTTGCCCCGAAAAGTCGTTCGCGAAATGGGCCTTGGCCACCTCGTGCACAAAGCCCCTGGCCACGCCCTCGGGTCCTTGGCCGTCCATGTCCGAGAGTGCGGGCACGTAGGTGAAGTTCGGGTACGCGCTGGCCAGCTCGCGGAAGGCCTTGTCGTAGTACAGCTCGGCCGCGCTGCGCTGGCCGTAGACCAGCGTGATGGGTAGTTCGCTGCCGTGTTGCAGCAGATCCAGGATCATCGAGCGCGGACTCGACAGCCCCGAGCCACCCGCCATGAACACCATGGGCAGCCGCGCCGACTTGCGCACGAAGAACCGTCCATAGGGGCCCGACAGCCGCACCGCGTCCCCGACCTGCATCTGCTCGTGGATGTAACCCGTCCCCAGCCCCCCCGGGACCCGGCGCACGTTGAGCTCGATTTCGCCCGATGCAGCGACGTCGGCGGGGGAATTTGCGATGGAAAAGGCCCGGCTTTGGTGCAGGCCCGGAATCTGCAGCTGCACATATTGCCCGGCCTGAAAGTGCATCGGGTGATCCAGACGCAGGTACAGGGCCTTGATCGTGGGCGTGAGCTGCTCGATGCGCGAGACCTCGGCGCTGAAGTCCTTCACCGGGATGACTTCGGCGTCCGGTTCCTCGTCGATGTCGGCCTCGATCACGGTGTCGGCCTGCAAGGTGGCGCAGCACGCCAGCGCCTTGCCTTCTTCGCGCTCGAAATCCATCAGGGCGAAGGGATTGGCGTCGCCAAGATCTGCTTCGCCCTCGGCAATCTGCACCTTGCAGGTTCCACACAGCCCGTGGCAGCAGGCGTGGGGCAGGTAAATGCCGTGACGCAACGCGGCATCGAGCATGGTCTGCCCCTCTTGCACCTCGATCGTGGCACCCAGGGGTTCGATGGTGAGTTGATAGCTCATGATGGCAAGCCAAGCGCCGGGGCAGACGCAGCCACCCCGGCTGGCCATGGCAAAAGGTTCAGCTGCAGGAGCCCTTGATCCCGGCAAGGCCCGGGGTCCGGAAGCGAATCGCGTCCTTGTGCCCGAGGCCGTTGTCGGCCAGGCTCTTGGCCGGATCGGGCTTGAAGGGCTTTCCGGACTTGAACCACTCGGCAGTGTTCCAGTCGATCTTGGCGAAATCCGGGTGATAGCCATAGATTCCGGGGAGAATCTGTTGGGCCAGGGCGCCGAACGGGGTGCTCGGCGGCAGCGGCAGGCAAAACGGCGCGCAGAACATCAGATGGTCCTCCCATCCGATGTACAACAGCGGCGCTGGGAACTTCCCCACCGCGTCGCGCGCGGGAAAGGCGTAGGGCTTGGTGGCAGCAACGGTCATGATGGGTGTCTCCTTGCATCAGTTGCTCTGGGCCTGGCCTCGCCAGGCGGCGAAGTTTTTCTGGTCTTCCGAGCCCTCGAAATCGAAGTTGTCCCGCCCGACGTTCAACTCGTAGAAGTCGAGCACGGCCAGCAGGGGATCGAATCCTTCGCGCGTCGGATCGGTTCCAGGCTTGAAGCAGTTGCCTTGATAGATCTGGTGCACGGGCAGCCAGGACTGGGAGAATTTCTCTGGCTCGTGGTCGAAGATTTCCTTGCAGTGGTCGCTGCAGAAGTGGTACTTGTCGCCGAGGTAGTCCGATTCGCGATAGCAGGTCTTGGTTGCGTCTCCCGGCTCGGTGAACAGCAGCGGAATCTGGCAGGTCGTGCACAGCATCGGCAGCGTCTTGTTGTAGAAGCGATTGCCTTGCTGTGCCTGCTCACGCCAGTACTCCAGGCGAGGGCGGTAGAGCTTGTCGAATGAGTTCGGATACTTCGCGGCCAGCCACGTCATCTCCTCATCCGTGGGGATCCAGGTGTGCATCGGTGTGGCGGCGGTGTAGTTGTAGAAGGTCGCCCAGGCCTGGTGGCTGATGTGGTCCTTGCCTTCGCACGCGTCTTTCCACCCCTTGGGCTCGCGGATGCCGTAGCGTGCGAGATCCTTGAACAGGGCGCCGCCGTTTTGCTCGGCGTAGATTTCCCACGCTTCCTTCCAGCTCATCACGCGCTTGGGCAGCATGTAGTCCATCATCATGGCCACGAGGGTCAGCACGCGGTAGCCGCGCCAGAACCACTTGTCGATCCAGCGCTGGATGATCGGCACGTTGCCCGGATCCTGCTCCAGCATGAACTTGATGCATTCGATGCCCAGCGTCATGTGGCGCGACTCGTCGGACTGCGCGGAGAAGCCGAAGGTCACGGTGGACATGTCGCCGTTGTAGGCCGCCCCGGACATGAAGGGCACGAAAAGCAGGTTCGTCAGCACGTATTCGAACGAGAAGCTCACCGCCGTGAGAAACTCGAACGGGCCGGCGGTGTTGGCGTCCTCGAAGAACGACTTGGGCACCGACAGATACCAGACCCGGTCGAACCAATGGTTCGCGTGGTGCATGCCATTGAAGAACTTGTTGTAGGTCGAAAGCGCGTGCGTTTCGGTCTGGTAGTGGCGCAGTTCATCAACCGACTGCATCTGGCAGGCCACGCGGGCGCCCTCCCCCGTGAAGTGCCGTCCCACATGGGCAAAGCCCCTGTGGGCGTAGTACTCCAGCGGCGTGACGCCCTGGATGAAGAGCTTCAGCGCGTTGACGTAGCGTGCATCGGTGATCCCCAGAAACGCATTGTTCTGGTTGAAGGCGTCGATGACGGCGTACAGCTTCTTTTCTTTTTCGCCCTGGTACTTCCAGTAGGCGTCCATCGTCAGGCGGAACGGGTCTTCCCACTTGTCCCAGTCATGGATCTTGATGCCCTCGTACTTGTCGTAGGGGAACACCTTGTCCATGGGCTGATAGGTGGTCTCCCAGCCCAGGCCGCGGGTCATCGCGGCGTAGCGGTCCTTCAGTCCCAGCTTCTTTTTCGGTACACGCGTGTCCATCTAGGGTCTCCTTGGGGGTGTTCAGTGCTTCCAGCTCAGCGTGAACTGGTCGTCGTCCTCGTCGATGTGCCCCGACAAGGTGATGAGGTTGATGTGGAGTTGCTGCAGGTCGTAGCGCGAGCCCGTGCGTTCCTCGATGCTCTCGCGCCGGATGGTCAGATGCCCTGGGGCGTCGATCTTGACCATGCCTGGTGACTCCACCGCCGTGGCGTTGGGGTTGTCGGCCATGATGGCCTCCACGACCGGGCGGGACTCCTCGTTGGCCTGAAAGGCGATAAATACGTTGGACATGAAGTTTCCTCGTCGAAGGGCTGGGTGCAAAGGGATGGCTGGGAGAATCACAGGGCAAGGCCCGTTTTGCCCAGACGCGCGCGCAGTTGCTGGCGCGCCTCATCCAGCGCGGCGCGCCCCGTGCCTGGCAGCGCCATCTCCGCCACAGGCAACAGGGCACTGGCTGCCTGCTCTTCCCAATTGCGGATCCACCGCGTCAGCAGGGCCTTGTTGTCCTCCGACTCGGCCGCCATGATCTTTGTCACGGCATCGACCCAGCGGTTGGATTCCTCATGCCACTCGGGCATGAACGCAGTGAGCATGGCCACGGCGCTGCCGCCCTGAATGGCAATGCGGTCGTCAACGAACGTGCCATAGATGAGCGGATACAGCAGTCCGTCAAGGGCCACGTTCTGGGCCACGAACAGTTCCACGGGATCCTGCACGACCAGCGTGTCTTCAACGTAGCGCCGCAGCGGCTGCCACGCCGGGTCGACGAGCCAGGCCTCCTTGGCCGCATCCAGGCGATCGGGACCCTCCATCGCGAGCGCCAGCCGCGTGAGGTACTGGGCAACCCCGAGGTTGTCCATCGCGTGGAACATGGCCGGGGCGGTGAAGGCCGTTCCATAACCGGTCGCGCAGATTTGCGAATTGTTCATGTTCGCCCCCCACGCGGCGTGGCGCAGCGGGATGAGCACCGCAAGCGCCTGCTCGCGCACATCATGGGGGATGAGGTCGATCATGCCGCGCGATTCGACGAACTCGAAGTTGGACTCCATGGCATCTTGCTGCCGGGCGCGGGTCATCGTCCACGAGGCGTAATAGAACTGGCGGGGGTCCCGCAAGGCATACCAGTTGCTCATCGCGATGGCGGTGCGCGAGGCGTCAAACAGCGCATGCTCCGGATCCCAGGTGGGACGGTAATGAAAATTGGCCTCGGACTGCGCCCCCATGGTGCCTTCCAGGTAGCGCGAAGCGGCCTTGTCGGCGCCGATGTACTGCGCCACATGGGCGTAGGTATGGCGCAGCGGTTTGATATCCACCGTCTTCAGGTCTATGGTCATCGATTGCTCCTCGTGGTCTTGAGTCCCCTGCGGGACGTGGTCAGGTCAACAGATCAAATGGGCACTTCAGTGCAACCCAGGCAACACATCCGGACGAGTTCCAAAACGTCGCCTCGCGCGCCAGACCGGGTCGGGCGTTCAGTGGCGGGTCATCAGCCCCAAGGCATCGAGACGCACCGCCTTTTGTGTCAGGCAAAACTCCTCGAATGCCGCAGGAGGCAGCATCAACTCGACACAGAGCTCGGGAGAGCCGACGGCAAATTCAAATTCGACAAAGCCCTGGGCATTGATGCCGGTGACCTTGACAAACCGGTGTTGCGGGTTGAAGTCATCGCGGCCTTTGACGGGTTTGGTTTCCACGGCTTGCCTGTGCATCGCATCAATCTCCTTGGCGTCTTTGGGAGCAGCAACCATGCCAGATTCGGGAAATGCCGCTTGAAATCTCGAGAATTACGGGAAAACACCGACATGCCGAACCGATCAATACTCCCTTGATCAGGGTAAACACGGGTCCATGGATGCCAGATTGGTGCGACGCAACATCTTGATTTGGCGGTTTTTTTATCATTTCATGAGGCGCATTTGCCATGATTTGACGAAATGATGAAATCTGTCCTATCTTTGTTTGACAAATGCCGAGTTTGAATAATCTCGATGGAGACACCATGGCGAAGGCGAAGCTTCCACCCCTGCCGTCAGATGCCGACCTGCGG
>JAGWOZ010000332.1 GCA_028870715.1 Betaproteobacteria bacterium
GCCAGGCCAAAGATCGCCATTGTCGACAAAGGCTACCAGGGGGTGAAGGTCGACGGCGTGCGCATCTTGCGCTCAGGCCAGAAGCGCGGGCTCACACGCACGCTGCACGCAATGGTCAAGCGGCGCAGTGCGATCGAACCCGCCATCGGCCACATGAAATCCGACGGCAGACTGGCCCGCAATCCGCTCAAAGGTGCGATCGGCGATGCCTTGCATGCCGTGATGTGCGGAGCCGGCCACAACATCCGTCTGCTGCTGAAGAAGCTGAGGCTTCTTTGCGCCCGCATTGCCGACGCCGTGCACGCATGGTTGGTGGCGAACACGCCGCCAGCATCGATCCCCATGCGCTCGGTTGGCTGAAAACGGCATTGTTCAGCGCCGACTACGCAGCCATCCTGCGTCGCTAACGGCTGCCGACGTCATCACCGAAGCTTTACCGGAGTTCAACAGTTAGCGGCGTAAATGATTGATTTCTCTTGTGTGAGCATCGAATCGCTCCACTACAAGAGAGTCAGTTGCGTGTTCAGGGTGGGCTTTTTGATGGTGAGTGCCGACAAGATCTCGGCGTGCTCCTGCTGGATCGTGGACAGGCCCGCGGCGGGTTGCGCGGCACCCAGCGTGACCTGGTGATGTTGAATGCGGCGCAGCTTATCCAAGGCGCGCTCGGGGGAAAGGCGGGTGGCGCTGGCCTGCAGTCGCGTGCGCATGACGCGGTACAGGATCAGGGCCATGAAGCAGATGGCGGCATGGGCACGAATACGCTCAGGCAAGCGGTGGAACATCGGGCCGATCTCGATCTCCGACTTGAGCACCCGGAAACCCCGCTCGATGTCGGCCAGAGACTTGTAGCGCGCGACGACATCGGCGGGGGTCAGATCCAGCACATTCGTCACGAGCAGCAACTTTCCATCCATCAGCCGGGCGTGCTGCAAAGCACGATCGTTGATGGCGTAGGTGAACCGTTCGCTCTTGAGGTCGACCTGCACGATGCGCGCCAAATGGGTCTCGCAGACCGCGTGATAGAACCGTGCCCGGGCGCCGCCGTCGGACAACTGCCGACCCCGCTTGCGTGTTCCGGCGTCTTGGGCATCAAGCTTGCCCGCCCACTGTGCGGCCTGACGCTCCAGGTCTGCAATGCGCGCATCGCGCTTGGCCGTCGCCTCCAGGGCCGCTTGCGGATCATGCGCCATGACCAGGCGCAACCCACTCCACGCCACCTCGCCCAGCACCTCGTCCCGCGCTTGCACACACTGCGTCGCATGAAACGGCTCCAGCCGTTCGACGAACTCGGCATACCGTCGGCCCGGCACGGCCAGGATGAACTCCAGCTTGCCGCCGCTGGGCAAACGCAACGCTTGCAGCTCAGCGAGGTTGTCGATGGACAGCAGGCCGCGATCGGCCACGGCGATGACGCGCCGGATGGGAAAGCGCGCGAGGACGCGCTCGATGACCGCCTTGAGCGTGGTGACCTCGGCGGTGTTGCCCTCGAACACCTCGTGGTACAGCGGCAGACCATCGGCGGTTTGCACCACGCCGAGCATGACCTGACGGGCAACGAGGCCTTCCTTGGACATGCCGAAATGGCGCACCTCACCGTCCTGCTGCGACAGCCCCTCGGCCCGGATGGTGGTCATGTCGTAGAACACCACGGCCAGATCCTGGTCCACAAGAGGGCGCAGCAAAGCCGACAGCACAGCATCGACCTCGACTTTGTGATCCATCAGCGCATCCATGGCGCGCAACAGATGGTGGTGATCCACCGCTTGCAGCCGCAAGCCTGGCAACGTCACCGTCTGCAGCCAGCGCAGTACGCCGAGCTTGGATTGCGGATCGCACAGCCGGTTGAGCACCATGATGCGGATGAGAGCCTCCACGTCCAGGCTGCCGCGCGTGCGACGAAACACCTGCTGCAAACGATCAAAACCAAGTGATGTCCACAACTGGCTGAGCGCCCAAACATCGCCGAAGTCGCGTGCGGGCTCGAATTGCAGGGTGGGGATTGAAGGCGCCGCGGCGGGCGCTTCCCCGGTGAGGCGCTGCAGTCCGCTGATCACCGACTGCAGGTCGGTGCCGAGCTGGTCGAGTCGGCCGAGGGTGGCGATCGTGCGCTGCTTGGGGCAGCCTTCCGCGTCACGGTACGCTTCAACGAGTTGGACGTAACGGTGAGGGCCGGAGCGGGTGAGTTTGACGAACACACCATTACTTTAAGCGAAGGCTCCACTTCTGTAAATCAAGGATTGATGTGTTGATTCATGCCATTACAAGAAAACCCAGGAAAACCGCGCTAACCGATTGATCTCAATGAGCAGGCGCTCGTTTTTACGCCCCGAACTGTTGAACTCGGGCG